>CAYMSD010000201.1:0-1601 GCA_964393015.1 uncultured Klebsiella sp. | reverse complement strand
GCCGAGCGCCCCGCGCTGCGCACGAAGTTCCGCGAACTCCTCTTCAAGGTCCGCGACGAGGACGGCACCTGGAACGACCGCGTCTTCCCGCGCAGCCGCAGCTTCGGCACGGCGATGAGCGTGCTGGCGCTGGTCGAGGCGGGGAAGGCGGACGCCGGCAACGCGGACCTGGCCGCAAAGGCCGCAGAGGCCGCAAAGCCCGATGTGCCGCGCAAGTCGGCGCCCTGAATGACCGACATGCACGGTTGACGGCGGGTCTTTCCCGCACGCGATTCGAGTCGCGGCGGGGGGGCAGGTCGAGGTGGCGAGTCGTGTCGTCCACCGAGCCGTCTTTTTCCGGGGGGCCGCTTCGGCGGCGGGGGTGTCTCATGCGGATCATGCTGATCGATCCTTCCAAGCAGTCTCGTGACGAGCATCGCGCCACGCTCGCGACGCTCGGCTACAAGGATGTCGTCGAGGCGCAGGACGGCCAGGACGCGCTCGCTCGCGTCGCCGCAGACGCGCCCGACATGCTCGTCGTCGAGAACGACATGCCCGGCATGAGCGGGCTTGCGTTCGTCGACACCTACCACCAGCGCGGTGGCGTCGCGCCGATCCTTCTCGTCGACGGCTCCGCCGACCATGACAAGGTCATGGCCGCGATCAAGGCGGGCGTCGCGAGCTTCGTGCTGAAGCCCGTGGACCAGGACACGTTCGCGCAGCATGTGCTGAAGACCCTCTCGAAGCGCAGGAGCGCCTGACGGCGCCGCGCATCGCCGCAGCCGCGATACCATCCGCGCCATGCGGATTGGCGTGATCATCGCTGCGGCAGGCAAGAGCGCGCGTTTCGGCGCCGGCGACAAGCTCTCACAGGACCTCGGCGGTCGCCCCGTGCTGCTGCGCACGGTCGAGGCGTTCACGAAGCGCGACGAGGTCGCCGCGATCGTGGTCGCGGGCCCGCCCGACGACATGGAGGGCTTCCGCGCCCGTTTCGGCCCTGCGCTCGGCTTCAACGGCGCGAGGATCGTCGAGGGCGGACGCACCGAGCGCTGGGAGTCGATCGCGCGCGCGATTCAGGCGCTTCCCGACGACATCACCCATATCGCCGTCCACGATGGTGCGCGCCCCTGCGTCGGCAACGACCTTCTCGGTCGCATCTTCGCGGCCGCGGAGGTCGCGCCCGCGGTGGTTCCGGGCGTTCCCGTGCGCGACACGCTCAAGCGCGTCGGCGACGCGACCGTGTCCGCGGCCGCGGACGACGCGATCGCGGACTTCATCCTCGGCGATGTCGGCAAGGCCTCGACGAGCGGGCGGCCCGTCGTCGAGACCGTGTCGCGCGAAGGTCTCGTCGCCGTGCAGACGCCGCAGGTCTTCGATGCGGCGCTGCTGCGCCGCGCCTACGCGACGGCGGAACTCGCAGGAACGACGGACGACGCGAGCGTCGTCGAGCGGCTGGGCGAGCCCGTGCTGGTCGTCGAGGGCGACGCGCGCAACATCAAGATCACGACGGAAGAAGACCTGCAGCTCGTGCGCGCGCTGATGCGCTGAGCGAGGCGCGGGCAGCGAAGTCCGAGCGGCGAGGCTTGAGCGGTCGCCGCAGCCGCGACCGCTCAAACCACGGG
>CAYMSD010000200.1:0-1659 GCA_964393015.1 uncultured Klebsiella sp. | reverse complement strand
GAAACGATGCGGGCGACGCCGATCGGTGCGTCGTCAACCTCGCGCGCGAGCCGCCTTCAAGCGGCACGCGCATCGCCGGGATGCGCCTTCTCTTTGCCCACAGTGGCAGAGGAGTGCGCGCTGTGCCCGGAGCAACAGACCAGACGATCGCGCTGAGACCATCGGCTGTCTTTCAGCTGCTTCTCTTCGCAGCGAGCGAGGAAGTCCGCCACGCTGCGGCCGATCTGCTCGAGCCCGCGATCGCCGTGCCTGCCGAGCGGGTTCGCCTGCTCGTCGGTGACATCGCGGCCATGCCGCGGTGGGAACAGGTCGCCGCGCGTCTCGTAGCGACGGCCATCGACCGTAGTCCATCGAACGCCGAGCGCTACAACGGCCTCTACCCCGCATGGGGTTCGTTCCAGGCGAGGGGCGCTGGGGTGCTCGTGTACGAGACGGCGAGGCAGGACTTCGCGAGCATGCGGATCGAGGGGATCGCCGAGGTCTTCACCTGGCGTCGCTTCGCGTTTGCGCTGCCGAAGTCGGTCGAGGACATGACGATGCGGCTTCGCGCCGCGACGAACCACTGCGACCCGGGAACGGGACGCGCAAAGGCACTCTGGAGCCTGCATGAAGGGGCGTTCGGCGTCGCGCTTCCATGCGCGCCGCGTGCGTTCAGGGGGACGAAGCATTGGCGTCCTGTCCGGCTCTACTCGCCCGATGGAGTTCTTGTGCATCAATCGCAGCCAACGGGCGCGCGGAGTTCGCCGCTTGCGGGGTTCGAGATCGATTCGGGCATGCTGCTCCGCCTCGAGGCAGGCGGACTCGCGGGCCATGTCATCGAGTGCATGTTCGAGGATCCCTATCCGCGCTCGGACCGGGCGCGGCACTGCGTGATCAGCGTGGAGTGCGGAGCATCGCTCTCCGATCGGCCGATCGCGATCACGCTCGTCGGTGAGCTCGAGCCGCGCTATCCGATCGACGCGATCGCAGGCAAGCCGCGGCTTCCGATGCCGCTTCTCGGCGGCGCGACCATCGAGAGCCTCGACCTCATCGCGCGCCGCGTCGGCGTCTGGCACGGTGAATCCCTCCGCGGTTCGTTCGTCCATCACCCATTGCGCACGCTTGCGCGAAAGGAGGTGGCCTGACATGGACCGCATCGAAGACATTCGTCGCAACTGCCAGGTCGCGTGCGCTGGATCCTTCCTCGCTGGACGCTTCATCAACCGCGACGCGAACGGCCGTCGGCGTCCAGATGGACTGATCGATCGTTCGCTGCTCGCCTATCCCGACGCGTTCGGCGAGCAGTACAGGCTGCCGCTCTCGCAGGCGCGGGACTGCGTGCTTCGCGATGGGGACGAACGGTCGCGCGAGCTGCTCGAGGCGAGCCCTCCGGCCGATCATGCGGACGCGGAGATCAAGCGGATCAAGCGGATCCTCGCGGGCCGACCGAACGCGACCGAGCGCACGGCGCCTGCGCTCGTGATGTGGAGTGAAGGGCTCACGATCGCCCTGGCGCATCCTGTGCCGCACGCAAGCTCGTCGCTCTCCGTTCGCATCCAGGTCGATGGGCATCCAGAGGTCGTGGCGATGGGCGCGGAGCGCGTCGAGGCGTCGGAGCATGTGCTCGAACGGTGGCGCGCACTTGGGTATCCACGGGCGCCGCACTCCGTGTGGCGCTGC
>CAYMSD010000199.1:0-1758 GCA_964393015.1 uncultured Klebsiella sp. | reverse complement strand
GCAAGTCGCCCTCGCTCCGAACGCGCCGCGCCGTCGGTTCGCCGCTGTGCGATCGGGTTGTTGTGCGCGTTCGCTGCTGGCGTCGTCGCAGTGTTGCCTGACACGGCGGGAGCGGTGCCGCCCGACGAGGCGCCGCCCGCCCTCGATCAGTGCGTCGCGCAAGAACTCCCGCGTGCGGGTTCCAAGGTGGTTTCGATCCGATGCGGCGAGCTGAAGCTGTACGGGGTCGCGACGGTTCGCACCGAGGGCGACGAGACCGTGTGCGTGTTCGGCCCAGTTGTCTCGCCGAGCGAGGGGGATCTCCTCGGCGCAGTGTCGCCGCTCTGGCGGAGTCTGCCGTTTGCGCGGCTCGTGCTGGCGTCGGCAGAGGAGCGCAGCTCGGAGGCCCCAGGCGCGGCGATCGCACAGGGGCGATCATGGCACCTTGACGAGGCGAAGGCGGCGGAGGACGCGCTCCTTGCGTCGCTCGCGTTCGGCGAGTGTGTCGTGGGCCGTGCCGAGGCTGATCTCGAGGAAGACGGATCGAAGCCGACGGGCTTCGTCTCCTTCGTTGGATTCGATGCGATCGCTGCATCGCACGAGCGCGCCGTCGCGGGTTGGCGTCTCACGGCGCGGCTTCGTGCGATCGAGTCGCGCTCCGCCGAGACGACGCTTTCTGACGGCGAGCGCGGCGAACTCGACGCCGCGCGGGTCATTGCGGTGCGAGAGGCGCAGACATGGCTCGCCCGGGAGATTCGGCTTCCGCCGCCCTATGGGCTCGATGTGGTCGCGTGGTTCGAGGAGATGGATGCGAGTCAGTGCCTTCAGCGCGCGCTCGGCGAGGTGAGGGGCGCAGACCGCGTTGCTGCGACCATGGCGGCCCATGCGCGTGCGCTCGGCGCCCAAGGCATCGCGCAGCTTGTCTCGCAGCGGGTCCCCGCAGGCGAGCGGGCTGCCGCCTCGCTCTGCCTGCACCGCTGCTGGATCACCGACGCCTCCGAGCTGACCGCGGTCGCAACGGGCGAGCACGCTTCGCAGCGGCGATTCGTCGCGGCGCTGCGCGCGGCCATCGAGCGGGAACCGGACTGCGGCGAGAAAGTCGTGAAGGAGGCGGGCCACTTCCTCGACCGACTGCTCGGCACGCTGCCGCCCGGAGCGCGCTTCGACGACCGCATCAGGGCCATCGTCGCCGACGATCTCGAGCGCCTGTGCGCGGCGGAACTCAGCGTGGCGGAACTCCACGCAGTCTCGATGACCATCGCGCTCAAGGCCTATACGGCCGAGTGGGCGGAGGCGGTCGACCGCTATCCGGAGCTGAAGCACCGAACCGATGCGTGGCACGATGCGCTGCGGCGGACGCTCGCGGAGCTCATCGAGTCGGCGGAGTTCGCATCGATCCATCCTGCGGCGGAGATCCAGCTGGTGACGGCCATCGCGCTGGAGCGGCTTGAGATCGTGCTCGACGACGACACGGCGTACTTCGCCGCCTTCCCTCCGAGCGTCGGCCTGCAGCGTGGACTGCTCGACTACATCCGCGCCCAGGGTGGAGACGGGTCGCCCCCGCAACTCGAACCATCCGAGGCCTCCAGACGGTCCGCCGCGCATTGGGCGACCTATCGCCTGCTCGAGGCGCTGTACGACGTCACGGCCGTTCAGGCGCTCGGCCTCGACGGGCAGGATGCGATGGCATATCCCAGGCCATTCTCGTTCGGCCCACGGTCGTTCCGAGCGTGGGGGCGGGAGACTCGATGGAGCGTCGGCCCGTAGACAAAGGTGCCT
>CAYMSD010000198.1:0-1807 GCA_964393015.1 uncultured Klebsiella sp. | reverse complement strand
GACACGTGGCGCTCGGCACCTCCCCCGCGTCGCTCAGCGTGGAGTTCGCCTTCCGCGTTCGCACGTCCCCTCCGCCTCGCTGCGCTCGGCACCTCCCCCGCGTCGCTGCGCTCCGCCGGGGAGGAGTGTCGCCGTTTGCGCGATTGAGCCCGCGGTGGTTCGATTGGCGGTCAACCGTTGCGAGGCTCAATCGCGGGTTGGACGGAGTGGCGGATCTGCATGGTGGATGGTTCGGGTCGCGGCGAGGACACGCGCGGTCCGAGAGGCGTGAGGCCGAGCGATGAACGAGGTCAGGTCGCGCGGCGCTTCGCTGCCGGCGCCGCGATCGCCTCGAGTGCCGACACGGGGAGCGCCTCGATGCCTGGACGCATCTCGAAGCGGTCCTCGCCTTGGTGCACCACCCAGAGCTTTTCGAGCCGGAGGTCCGCCATCGCGATCTCCATCGATCTCGTGACGCTCGGCGACTGCGTGCACTTGACCTCGATGCCGATGCGGCGATCGCCGCGAGCGACGAGCAGGTCGAGTTCGGCCCCCTGCGGGGTCGCCCAGTGGTGGCACTCCGCACCGCGGGCTCCGAGCAGCTGGATCGCCTGCTCGATGACGAATCCCTCGAAGGATGCACCGACCTGCGGCCGCTCGCGCAGATCCTGGAGCGTCTTGACGCCGAGCAGCGCGTGGAGCATGCCGCAGTCGCGGATGTAGACCTTGGGCGCCTTCACCTGCCGCTTGGTGATCGACGCCGCCCACGGCCGGAGGATGCGGATCGCAAAGAAGCCCTCGAGCGTCTCGAGCCAGCGGCGCACCGTCGCCTCCGCGGTGCCGAAGGCTCGGGCGAACTCGGCGGCGTTCCAGCGCTGCCCATGCCAGTGCGCCAGCATCTGCCAGAACCGCCGCAGCTCGGCCGGCGGCATGCGCAGGCCCACGTCGAGCAGGTCGCGCTCGAGGTAGGTCCGCAGGAACGCCTCGCGCCATTCCAGACTCGCGGCGTCCGACCGCGCGGTGAAGGAGCGCGGGAATCCGCCGCGCAGCCACAGGCGTCGCCAGGCGGGTCCGCCCACCTCGTCGAGCGCGAGCCCGTCGAGCTCGTGGAACGCGAGGCGCCCTGCGAGGCTCTCGCTGCCGCGGGTCGCGACCTCCGGCGAGGCGCTCCCAAGCAGCAGAAACCGCGCGGGCAGCGGCCGGCGATCGAGAAGCGGACGCAGGGGCGGGAAGAGGGAGGGCAGCCGCTGCACCTCGTCGACGACCACGAGGCCCCGCAGGGTCGAAAGGATCGGCTCGGGGTCCGACAGCAGGCGCAGGTCGCGATCGGACTCGAGGTCGAAGGTGCGGGCGGGGCCTCGGCGTCGATCGGCGACCTGCGTCGCGAGCGTGGTCTTGCCGACCTGCCGCGCTCCGAGCAGCGCGACCGCCGGAAACGACCGCAGCAGCCGCTCGACGGTGAGAAGATGGCGTGGCCGGTCGATCATCGGAAAGAGCGTACCATGCAAATCCGCCATCGAATGAGGGATTTGCATGGTTGAAGGATCGGCCGGCGGCCGCCAGCGGCGGGTCCGCGCCCGGTCCGCGGGCCCGGTCGGGCGAGCAATCGTCGCCACCGGCGACGCCGCCCGCAATGACCTCGTCCTCGTGCCGGGGTCGCATGGGCCAAACGGACGGGACAGGGCAGGGGAGCGTCCGGGCGAGCGGAGCGCGACGAACGACCTCTCATCGGTTCACAGGCCGGCCGATCGGGCCTCCGACCCGCCGCGCCTCACGCCAGCCCCGACAGCCCCGTCAGGCCCAGCGGTTCGCGGCTGAAGAAGGGCTC
>CAYMSD010000197.1:0-1890 GCA_964393015.1 uncultured Klebsiella sp. | reverse complement strand
ATACATGCCGTAAGGATCGAGCATCAGGCGGCGACGAGCGGGCGCGTTCGACACCGCCATGCCGTGGCCGGCGTCCATGAGTCGTTGTCGGGGAAACGGCGCGAGGGATCGAAGCTCCCCGCTCTCAAGGCCCAAACTCTGCAGCTCGAGGTGCAGTGTCCACGCAGAGATGCGCAGCGCGTCGCGGAGACCGTGCTCGTCGCCGAAATCCGTGCCGTCCAACATCATGCCGAGCCACCCGCGCGTCCTCCGCATCGCGCCTTCATAGACGCTCTCGGGCACGGCCCGAAACGCCCAGCCGGACCATGGATCCGACATCAGTGAAGCGAACTCCCCAGCCATAGAATCAAGTCCGCCCTGTGCGACGCGACCAGTTGTGTCCCAGTCCAGCGCCCGTTGCGCAGCCATCTTGTACCAGCCATCGATCTGACTCTGGCGTCGTGCAGTCTCGGCTGGCGGGAGCCCCCCTGTCGCCAGGAGTCTCCCCCAAACTTCCCACGCGCGCGTGGTGAGCTCGGCATTTCCGCTGTTCCGTATGAGGTATACCTCCCCGGGATCGGTACCCGCGCGAACGACCGTGTCGTCATCGAGTGCGCCCGAGAGATGCTCCTCAACTTCGCGGAGAAGCGAAGGACTCACATTCAGTCCGGGCGGAAGCGCATCTGCGACGAATTCCATCGCGTTGCGCAGCATCCCTGCGTACTCCTCGTCGAACCGACGGGCAGCGCTCTCGGTCGCCTCGCGCAGCTGCGACCGCAGTTCGTCACGCTCGGCGCGAAGCCGCAACTCGGCCTCGACGATCTCCCACGCATCGTGCGGCCACGACGGGCAGGCAGTCAACGCAAAGAACCCCGTTCCCACCTGAGGCACGCGTTCATCGAGCAGGCCGAGCAGGCGCGTCGCGCCAAGTCGCTTCAAGTGCCAGCGGAGCGTCTCGCGCGCAAGCGCCGAGTCCTGCGGCTTCGACAGGGCGCCCAGCAGCGCTTGCCGCGCGTCCCAGTACTCAACAGTGGCGATCAAGCTCATCGCATCAAGCGGGACGAGGGTCGCAATCGACTGACTCGGCTCGGGTTGCGCAAGCCACGCGCGCGCGCTCTCGTCGAGCGCCCGCAGCGCTTCGTCGATGAGCGCAGGGTCGGAAGACCTCGTGTCGGCACGCAGCGCGAGAATCGTCGCCGCCACCTCAAGCCCGCGCACCGCCCGATCGTGCACTCCTGCGGCGAAGGTCGCCGAGGGCCCTGCCGCGACGCCGACGATCTCGACGGGGCTCTCCGCGGTGACCGTGAAGACGCGATCGAGCGCGTTGCCCGGGGAGGCGGCGCACAGCTCGCCCGCCGGGCGCTCAAGCACGGGAAGCGATGGATCCTGCACGAGCTGCACGCGGACAGCCAACGCCCAGGACTCCGCCTCGGCCCGCGGGCCCGACACCGCCAACGGCCCGAACTTTCGCAGCGGCCGCCCCGGCTCCTCTGGTTCCCCGTCGCCTGGCGCGCGCGACGCAGAGGCGGTCGGCCGCTCGATGCCGACGAACTCGATCGTCGTGCCGTTCCACTCGGCGCGCCCCGCAAGCGGAACGACCGTGCTCGAGGCCTCGGGCTCCGACAGGCGAGGCGACTGACCGGACGCCGCGGGACCGAGCAGGACGCCAAGGACAAGAGCAGAAAGCACGGGGCGCAGGAACTGCATGGGCGCAGTCTAACTTGTCAAGAGGAGATGTTCGATGAGACAGTGGCGGGGATGTGGGGGCTGCAGGAGCACGCGGGTCCGTCGAGCGTTTCCGTGAGCTCCAAGCGGCGCCAAGAGTGGCGAGCCGAGTCCAAGTCGCGTGAGGAAACGGTGCCTGGCACGTGCCGTGAGGTGCCTGGCTCTGGTTGGCACGTGCCTGGCACT
>CAYMSD010000196.1:0-1906 GCA_964393015.1 uncultured Klebsiella sp. | reverse complement strand
AGGCGGGGTAGGCGCGGGTCGCCTTCTCGGGCTCGTAGCGCACGGTCTCGCAGCCAAGAAGGAAGGCAGCGGCGCCGAGTGCGGCGGCGAGGAACACAGTGGAGCGGGTCGCGCGTTCCATCGGGGTAATGTAGCAGGGGAGCGAACGCCCATTTGCTGGCAACCTGCGGCCGTTGCGCTCGTCGAGACGGGTTCCCGCCTGTGCGCCGCGGTCGGCGCGAACCTCCTTCGTTTGAGAGAGCCGATGAGCGACCGTACCGTCATCGTGATCCTCGCCGTGATTCCGTGCCTCCTCGCTGGGGGGTACGTGATGACCCAGCGTTCGGTGCACGAGGTGGTTGTCCATCGATCGGAGGCTGCCATACGAGAGGCCCGTGAGCGTCGGGAGCGGAAGGCGCGAACGGGCATTCCGGAACTACCACCGATCCCTCCGGGGGGGGTCGGGAAGCTCTCGTTTCTTGAAGAGATCGAGTGGTACATGGAGACGGACTTGGGTTTCCGGAACTCCGTGGAATACCAGCAGCTGAGGTTCAACATCGCGCCGAAGGTCGTGCCGATCTCCTTCGGCGCGGCATTCGGACTGTGGGCGGCAGGCGTGATCGGATGGAACGTGAAGCGGCGGGCGCATGCGCCTGTCTCGGTTTCCATCGAGCCAGCCGGGAGAATGGACCCGCCACGGCGTGTGTGGCGTCTCGCAGCCGCGCATCTCTTCGGACTCGCGCTCTGCGCGCTCGGTCTCTGCGCCGTGGCGCTCGTCGCCGCCGATCTCAACGCGTACTGGTTTCGGGCGGGCGCTCTTCCGCCGGACTTGGGCTGGGACGGCGTCGTGCCCCTCGGTCCTGCCGTCCGCGCGGGACTGGCACCAGCGTTCGCCGTGATGGCGCTCGCGCTCGGCATCCCACTGCTCCTGCGCGGGAGGCGCATGCATCCGTTCGTTCGGCTCTCTCGGGCCCGCGCGCTGCCGCTCGCCGTCGCGGCGTGCGGCGCCGCGTGGATCGTCTTCTCGGTTGCGAGCCTCGCGATGTACGACGCGCGGTGGCGAAACCAGACGATCATCAGAGGCGTGGATCCGTACAGGCCCGGATACTTCGAGACCCAGATCGGCGACGCCGCCCTCACGCGGCTCGGCCTCCCGCTCGGGGTCGGGCTCGTCGTCCTCGGCGTGACCGCGAGCTTCGTCGCGCCGGCGCTCTTGCGTCGCCGCGCGTGCTCCCTCTCCGGTGCGACCGAGTGCGTCGACTGCGCGCAGCCGCTTCTTGCGGGCCAGACGACCTGCCCCGAGTGCGGGTGCGCGCACGGGGCGCGACCGACCGACGTCCCGTCCAACTGACCTACAAACCCGCTGCCTTCGCGCACATCGCGATCAGTTCCTGCGCGCGCGCCTCGGTCGGGGCCTCCGCGATGATGCGGGCGATCGGCTCGGTGTTCGAGGCGCGCAGGTGGACCCAGCCGTCTGCGAAGTCGATGCGGACGCCGTCGGAGTCGTTCATCTTCTCGCCCGCGAACGCCGCCTTCAGCTTCGCGAGCGCGGGCGCGACGGCCGCGAGGCCGCCGATCGACGCGAGGTCGAGCTTCGTCTTCACGATCGCGTAGCGCGGCATCGCGTCGACGATCTTCGAGAGCGGTTCGCCGCGGCTTGCGAGAAGGTCGAGGACGAGCGCCATCGCGCTCAGCGAGTCGCGCACCCAGCAGACCTCGGGCACGATCACGCCGCCGTTGCCTTCGCCGCCGAGGAGGCCCTTCGCGGGCTTGAGCGCGCCGACCACATTCGCCTCGCCGACCGCGGTGCGGTGGACGACCGCGCCCGGAAAGCGCGCCGCGATGTCGTCGATCATGCGCGAGGTCGACAGGTTCGCCGCAAGCGCGAACGGCCCGCGCAGCTCGAGCATGCGCTGCGCGGCGAGCA
>CAYMSD010000195.1:0-1940 GCA_964393015.1 uncultured Klebsiella sp. | reverse complement strand
TAGCGCGAGCCGCGGTAGTGCTGCGTGAAGAGCCTGCGGATCTCGGGGCTGTCGTCGTTGCCGATGCCGAGCTCGGCGCGCATCCGCTTGTGCCACATCTCGGCGAGCGCCTCCGCGCACTCGACGCCGAATCCGTGCAGGTAGAGGTACTCGGTGTAGTCGTTCCGCTCGAACAGCTGCTTCGCGCGGTGGCTCGCCTCGAGCCCGACCGTCACGCACTGGAGGCCGAGGATGTCCTTCTCGCCGCTGCCGCGCGGGCGGAAGAAATCGCTGATGCAGAGCCGTTCGCGCCCGAGCTGGCGCGGGAAGCGGAAGCGCTCGATCTCGCGGTCCTGGTCGACCGGGTCGAAGACCACGAGGTCGTCGCCCTCGGACTGGACGGGGTAGTACCCGTAGACCACCTGCGGCCGCAGGATGCGCTCCTCGCGGCACTGCCGCGACAGGCGCTCGAACACGGGCCGGGCCTTCTCCTCGATGAAGCGCTCGTAGGCGGCCTCGTCCATGTCGCCCTTCTTGAAGCCCCACTGCCCGCGGAAGAGCGCCACGAGATTGATGTACGGATAGACCTGCTCGAGCGGGATCTCCTCGACGAGCCGGTCGCCGAGGAACGGCGCCTTGGGCACCGCGACATCGGTCGCGACCGACGAGCGCGCAGGAAGCTCCACGCTCGGCGCGGCCGCGCGCGCGGAGGCGATCTTCGCGTCGACCTCGCTGCGCTTCTCGACGCGCGCATCGATCTCGGCGTCGATCGTGGCCAGCGTGCCCGACGCCAGCGCGTCGCACACCGAAAGCCCCTCGAACGCATCGCGGCCGTAGTAGAGCGGCCCCTTGTAGATCCTGCGCAGATGGCTCTCCGCGTAGTGCCGCGTGAGCGCGGCGCCGCCGAGGATCACGGGCACGGTGATCCCGAGGCGGTTCATCTCGTGGAGGTTCTCCTCCATGACCGCGACCGACTTCACGAGCAGGCCGCTCAGGCCGATCGCATCGGCCTCGGTCCTGCGCCACGCATCGAGGATCGCCTGCAGCGGCTGCTTGATGCCGATGTTGTGGATCTCGAAGCCGTTGTTCGAGAGGATGATGTCGACGAGGTTCTTGCCGATGTCGTGGACATCGCCGGCGACCGTCGCAAGCACGATCTTCGCCTTCTTGCCGGCGCCCGCCTCGGCCTTCGGCATGTGCGGCTCGAGGAAGGCGACCGCCTTCTTCATCACCGCGGCCGACTGGAGCACGAACGGCAGCTGCATCTGGCCCGAGCCGAACAGCTCGCCCACCGTCTTCATGCCGCCGAGAAGATGGTCGTTGATGATCGCAAGCGGCGGATACTTCTCCATCGCCTCGGCGAGGCTCTTGTCGAGGTCGCGGTCCTCGCCGTCGATGATGTGCTGCGCGAGCCGCTCCTCGATGGGGAGATCGGCAAGCGTCTTCTTCGCGACCGCCTCTTCCGCGCCATCTGGGAAGAGCGAGATGAAGTAAAGCAGCGGATCGAAGTTCTCCGGCTGCCCCTCGGGCCGCGACGCGCCGCGGCGGTCGAAGATGAGCCACTCCGCCGCGTCCCACTGCTCGGGCGCGATGCGGTTCTTCGGCATGATCTTCGACGCGTGCACGATCGCGGCGGTGAGGCCGCGCTCGCGCGCGTGGTGCAGGAACGCGCTGTTCAGCACCGCGCGCGCCGAAGGCTTCAGGCCGAACGAGATGTTCGAGAGGCCGAGGATGATGCCGCACTTCGGGAACGCCTTCGCGATGCGCTCGATGCCGTCGAGCGTCTCGAGGCCGAGGCGGCGGTCGTCGTCGTTGCCGGTCGCGATCGTGAAGGTGAGCGGATCGAAGAGGATGTCCTCCTCGGGGAGCCCCCACTTCCGCGTGTAGAGATCATGGATGCGCGACGCGATCTCGAGCTTGCGGTCCGCGGTCTTCGCCATGCCCGCCTGCTGGTCCTCGTC
>CAYMSD010000194.1:0-1990 GCA_964393015.1 uncultured Klebsiella sp. | reverse complement strand
AACGGCGCGCAGGTCATCATCGACCAGTTCCTCGCCTCGGGCGAGGCGAAGTGGAAGCGCTCGACGGGCCTCGTCATGCTGCTTCCCCACGGCTACGAAGGCCAGGGCCCCGAGCACTCGAGCGCGCGTCTCGAGCGTTTCCTCCAGCTCTGTTCCGACGACAACATGCAGGTCGTCTACCCGACGACCTCGGCGCAGGTCTTCCACCTGATCCGCAAGCAGGTGAAGCAGTCGTTCCGCAAGCCGCTCGTCGTGATGACGCCGAAGTCGATGCTGCGCCTGCCCGCGGCGGTGAGCCGCACCGAGGCGTTCGTCTTCGGGCACTTCCGACAGGTGCTGCCCGATGTCGGCGTCACCGACAACGCCGCTGTGAACAAGGTGCTTCTCTGCTCGGGCAAGATCTACCACGAGCTCGCGGCGCAGCGCGAGAAGAGCGGGCAGACCACGACCGCGATCGTGCGCCTCGAGCAGCTCTACCCGTTCCCCGACGGCGCGCTGACGAAGACGCTCGCGACCTACCCGAACGCGAAGAAGTTCGCGTGGGTGCAGGAAGAGCCGCGCAACATGGGCGCGTACCGCTTCGCGCAGGCCCAGCTCAAGGAGCTCATGGGCATCGATGTCGACTATGTGGGCCGCCCCGATTCGGCGAGCCCCGCGGTCGGCAGCCAGAAGCAGCACGCGATCGAGCAGGACAAGATCCTGTCGCAGGCGATCGGCGCCGCGAAGGCCGGCGACGGCCCCGCGGGCGGGCCGCACGGCGCGGCTGGCGGCGCAGCAGCGAGCGCTGCAGGCAACCCCAAGAAGGAAACCGCACACAAGTGAGCCTGCGCGCCGATCTGCGCGCGGGTTGAGCGAACTCAAGATCACGGAAGGCAACAGACATGGCTGTCGACATCACGATCCCCTCCCCCGGCGAGTCCATCAGCGAAGTCAGCCTCAGCGGCTGGCTGAAGGAAGACGGCGCCTATGTGGAGAAGGACGAACTTCTCGCGGAGATCGAGTCGGACAAGGCGACGCTCGAGCTGCGTGCGCCCGCCGCGGGCGCGCTGAAGATCGCGACGCAGAAGGGCGATGGGATCAAGGTCGGCGCGGTGGTGGCGGCGATCGATACGAATGCGCCGAAGCCTGCGGGCGCGAAGGCTGCGGATGCAGCTCCTGCGGCCGCTGCGAGCGTGAAGACCGAAGAGCCCGCGCGCGTCTCCGGCGTTGCGAAGAAGGTCGCGGCCGAGAAGGGCGTGAACGCAGCGGCGCTGGCGGGCACTGGCCCGTCGGGCCGCGTGATGAAGGACGATGTTCTGAGTGCCGCCGCGTCCACCTCGACTCCGTCGCCCGCAGCTGCGCCCGCAACCACGACTGAAACGAAGGTCCGCGTCGCCGTCGCCGCGACCCCGGGCTCGCGCGGCACGCGCCGCGAGAAGATGACGAAGCTCCGCCAGAAGATCGCCGAGCGCCTCGTCCACGCGCAGCACAGCGCCGCGATGCTCACGACCTTCAACGAGTGCGACATGACCGAGGTCATGCGCCTCCGCGCCGAGCACAAGGAGTCGTTCGAGAAGCAGCACGGCGTCGGCCTCGGCTTCATGAGCTTCTTCGTGAAGGCTGCGACGAGCGCGCTGCGCAAGTACCCGCGCGTGAACGCCTACATCGTCGGCCAGGGCGCCGAGATGGAGATCGAGCACCACGACTACTGCGATGTCGCCGTCGCGGTCGGCACCGAGAAGGGCCTCGTGGTCCCCGTCCTCCGCAACGCCGAGGCGATGAGCTTCGCGCAGATCGAGGCGACGATCAAGGACTTCGCCATCCGCGCGAAGGACGGCAAGCTCTCGGTCGACGAGATGACCGGCGGCACCTTCACGATCTCGAACGGCGGCGTGTACGGCTCGCTGATGTCGACGCCGATCCTCAACCCGCCGCAATCGGGGTTACTTGGCTTGCACAATTTTGAAAAACGCCCGGTCGTTGTGGCTGGCGATAAAATCGAAGCCCGCCC
>CAYMSD010000193.1:0-2010 GCA_964393015.1 uncultured Klebsiella sp. | reverse complement strand
CCGCTCTTGACGAGCTTCTCGACCTCGAGACGGACCTTGCGCAGGTCGATGTCGAGGTTCTTCAGCACATTCGCGCCGACTCCCGAGCCTTCCTTGACGAGGCCGAGGAGGATGTGCTCCGTCCCGATGTACTCATGGTTCAGGCGCTGGGCCTCCTGGTTTGCCAGGGCCATCACCTTGCGGGCTCGGTCAGTGAGTCGTTCGAACATGCGGCACTCCTTCCTAAGAACCTTTGTCCCTCGCGGCCTTCGTTCGGCGCCCCCGTCTCGGTGTCCTCGCCTGTTGGCGGGGATGCATCCTCGATCGACGGCCGTACGCTGGTCGCAACGGGTTGGATCGTACGCACTCCGAACGATCCGCATGGAGCGGGATCGTGCGGACAGAATGAGGGCACGCAAAGGCCGTACCTTCTCCTGTTTCCCTTTTCGGCGTGACCGGGCCGCGAGATACGCCCATGACGATGTATTCTTCCAAGTTCATGCGGCCGTTCCGTTCGGCGATTCTTGCTCTCCCTGCCGTTCTGGCGATCTATGCATCTGCCTCGGCGGATATCCAGCGCCGTGAGCTCGAGACTGAAGTCCCGCTCTCGCTCGGGTTTGCGTCGGGGAAGGACCTCCGATGCGGCGTGACCGCGTGGGACGAGTTCGGTCTGGAAGGGTCGTGCGGGTCGTTCCGATGGCAGGAACTGAAGGCAGGATCCGCGTTCGGCGTGTTGAAGGCGATCGCACCCGCGAAGGACACGGAGGCCGTGCGCGACGCGCTGACGGTGCTGCTCGCCCTTCCCGATGGATCGCAGATCGCCCGCCTTGCGGTCGACTGGGCCAAGCGCCAGGGCGTCGCGGCGGGCGAGATCGACGCGGCGCGCGCGGAGGCTGCGAAGCTGGTCGACCGATGGAACGAGCGCGCGCGCGCGGAGACCGCGGAGTTCCTCGCGCGCACGACGCCCGAGGGCGCTGTCTTCGCGCAGGTGCCGTGGACGGCGCCGACGGACGAGGTCTTCGAGCGGCGAAGCGATGCGGTCGTCGAGGCCACGCGCGCGCTTCTCGCACGCGCGGGCGGCAGCGCCACCTTGCATGCGACCGCGCATGTCGTCGTCTTCGTCGAGAGCGACGACGACCTGTATCGCCGCGAGGCCGCTGCGCTCGAGACCGTGTTCACGGAATGGTCGGGGCGCTTCGCGCGTGCGGGCGCGCCCGTCGTGCCGCAGGCCCGCATCCCCGTGGTGTTCGTGACGGAGCGCGACAGATGGCGCCAGCTCGTGGTGGCTGCGTTCGGGGGCGACCCGGACGCGCACCCCGAGAGCGTGGTCGTCTATCTGCCGATCGGAGGCTCGCCCGCGTTCGAGTCGCCCGTGGTGCTGGTCGCGCCCGAGGGTGATCGCAACAGGGCCCGCTACGCCGCGTTCGTCGGGCTCTCCCGCGCGATCCTTCACTACACGGAGTCGCCCGCGCGCCCGCCGGCGTTCCTGAACGAGGGGCTCCCACGCGTGATGGCCGATGTGTCTGCGCCGAGGGCGGGCATGGACATCGGGCTGCGCGCGCCCGCGCTGCGCGCGATCCGCGGCGGCGGCTCCTTCGTGCCGCTCTTCAACGCAGGCTACGCCGACGAGCCGTGGCGATCCGACAGGGTGCTCGCGCAGTCGCTCTCCTACCTCTTCGTGCGATGGCTCTGGGACAACGACCCCGACGGGTTGCTGCGCCTGGCGAAGGGGTCTGGCCCATGGCTCGGCCACGACGGCAAGCAGCCCGCCGCGCAGGGTGGCGCACAGCCGCTCGAGCCGTTCGCGGCGCGGTTCTCCCGCGTGTTCCGCATGACGCCGCAGGTGGCGTCGGACCGCGCGCGGGCGTGGTTCAGGACGAACGACTGAGTTTGGGCGCTCGTGCCTTGATCTTCGGACCGTGCCTTCGGCGCGCCGCGGAGATCTCCGCGCGCGTTGGCGCGGATCACGACCGTCGGAGTCGACTCTCAGGCTCACATCTCCATCCCAAAGTCAAGCGCCCGCATTTCGAT
>CAYMSD010000192.1:0-2072 GCA_964393015.1 uncultured Klebsiella sp. | reverse complement strand
GATGAAGTCGGTCGGCGAGGCGATGTCGATCGGGCGCACCTTCAAGGAGGCGTTCCAGAAGGCGATCCGCTCGATGGAGGTGAAGCGCTTCGGCTTCGGCCTCGACCGCAACGACAAGTGGCTCGTCGCGCAGCGCGCGAGCGCCGAGGACCTCGCGAAGGGCGTGCAGGTCGCGGACCGCTCGCAGGCCGTGTGGCCGCTTCCCGAGGAGACGCTCACGCGCAAGCTCGCCGTGCCGTCGCAGGGCCGGCTCTACTATGTCCGCTACGCCTTCAAGATGGGCTGGAGCGCCGAGCGCATCCACGAGCTGAGCCGCATCGATCCGTGGTTCCTCGAGGAGTTCCGCCAGCTCGTCGCCTTCGAGGACGAACTGACGCGCCATGCGTCGCTCGAGTCCGTTCCGCGCGAGGTGCTCTTCGAGGCGAAGCGCCTCGGCTACTCCGACGCGCAGCTGGCGAACCTCTATCTCGGCGCGATCAGCCCCGAGACGATCCTCGCCGTGCGCGCGCACCGCAAGGCGCTCGGCATCGAGCCCGTCTACAAGCTCGTCGACACCTGCGCGGCCGAGTTCGAGGCCGTCACGCCGTACTACTACTCGACCTACGAGGCGCCGTTCACCGTCGACGGCAAGCCCGTGCTCGACGACGAGATCCGCGTCACAGACCGCGAGAAGATCGTGATCCTCGGCGGCGGCCCGAACCGCATCGGGCAGGGCATCGAGTTCGACTACTGCTGCTGCCAGGCCGCGTTCGCGTGCGAGTCGATGGGCTTCGAGAGCGTGATGATCAACTCGAACCCCGAGACCGTGTCGACCGACTACGACACGAGCGACCTCCTCTTCTTCGAGCCGCTCACGCTCGAGGATGTGCTGAATGTCATCGAGCGCCTCAACGGCGGCGGCATCGACCGCGCCGACCGCGCGGGCAAGGTCGTCGGCGCGATCGTCCAGTTCGGCGGCCAGACGCCGCTCAACCTCGCGCACGGCCTCGCGAAGGCGGGCGTGCCGCTCGTCGGCACGGGGCTCGACTCGATCGACCTCGCCGAGGACCGCGACCGCTTCAAGGCGATGCTCGACGAGATGGACCTCAAGCAGCCGCCGAGCGGCATCGCGCGCTCGCTCGACGAGGCCGTCGCGTGCGCGAACGCGATCGGCTACCCCGTGCTCGTGCGCCCGAGCTATGTGCTCGGCGGACGCGGCATGGAGATCTGCCCCGACGAGGCCGCGCTGCGCACCTACATGACGAGCGCCGTGAATGTGAGCGACCTCGCGAACGCGCCCGTCCTCATCGACCGCTTCCTCAACGATGCGACCGAGGTCGATGTCGATGTCGTCGCCGACTTCGAGCCGAGCGAGGGCACGCGCGCGCGCATGATCTCGCACGACCCCGAGCCGCCCCAGGCGCTCTACTGCGGCGTCATGGAGCACATCGAGGAGGCGGGCATCCACTCGGGCGACTCGACCTGCGTGGTGCCGCCCTTCGCGCTGCCGCCCGAGACCGTCGAGGAGATCCGCACGACCGCGCGGCGCCTCGCGGAGAAGCTGCGCGTGCGCGGCCTCATGAATGTCCAGTTCGCCGTGAAGGACGGCACCGTCTACATCCTCGAGGTGAACCCGCGCGCGTCGCGCACCTCGCCGTTCGTCGGCAAGGCGAAGGGCGTTGCGTGGCCGTACATCGCCGCGCAGGTGATGATGGGCCGGTCGCTTGCGCGCCTCGGCACGAAGGAGATCCCCGACACGGGCTTCTACGCCGTGAAGGAGTCGGTCTTCCCGTTCGCGAAGTTCCCAGGCGTCGATGTGGTGCTCGGCCCCGAGATGCGCTCGACGGGCGAGGTGATGGGCGCGGACCGGTCGCTCCCGATCGCGTTCGCCAAGGCGCAGATGGGCGCGGGAGTCCAGCTTCCCACGAAGGGCGCTGTGTTCCTCTCGGTTCGCGAGAGCGACCGCGAGGAGATCGTGGACATCGCGCGCGATCTCGGCAAGATGGGATTCACCGTCTTCACCTCGCGCGGCACGGGAGCCTATCTCGCCGAGCACGGCGTCGAGACGAAGACGCTGCACAAGCTCAGCGAAG
>CAYMSD010000191.1:0-2229 GCA_964393015.1 uncultured Klebsiella sp. | reverse complement strand
CGTGGCGCTGATACAACCCTCTCCGTGACCAAGCGCGCGCGATCAAAGCCACAGTCGTCGGCTCACTCCGCAGGCTCGCCTTCCGTGAGTGCTGGCGCGGGCGCGCCCGCCGCGTCCTCGGCCGCGGCGTCATCCGCGCACGCGCACCCGCACCCGCACCCGCACGCGCCCACGCCCACGCCCGACATCGAGCCGATCCCCATCGACCGCCCCGGGCTTGTCGAGACGCTTGGCGACTTCCTGCACTCCTCCGCGTGGGAGGCGCTCAGCCACTTCGGCGCGCCTGCGTCGGCGGCCGAGCTTGCCGCCGCGCTCGGGCGCACGGCCTCCGCGGTACAGGCGAGCCTCGACGCGCTCGAGCGGCTCGGGATCGTCCGCCGCCTCGCGGCCACCGCGCGTGCGCGGCGCATTCGCTACGAGGTCACCACGCAGAAGGTCGTCATCCACTGGGACCCCGCGAACCAGCGGCATCGCGCGATCCACGGGCAGCTCGGCCATGCGTTCGAGCGGCGCAGCGCGGCGCATATCTCCGACGCGCTTCCCTACGACCAGCGCGAGGCGACGCGCGGATACATCGACCGCCGGCTCTTCTGGGGGCACTTCGAGCCCGAGGACCCAGATTGAGATTTGGGAGCAGATCAAGGCGATCGTCGGCATGCTCGACCTCCTCATGGCGCGCGTCAACGCACGGCACGCGCGCGCCGAGCAGCCCGAGCGCGAGAAGCGCGCCGCGCAGGCGAAGCCGCCGAAGAGCGCGGTCAAGCCCTGCAACTACCATGTCTCCTTCGCGATCGTGCCGATTCCCGCGGAATTCCCGCCGCCTGCGCTCATCCAGGTCGACGGCCGCCAGAACACGCCGTACGCGAAGCGCCACCGCGCGGCCGTCGCCTTCGCGTCGCTCACCGCGCGCGAACGCCAGGTGTTCGACCTCCTCATGACCGGCCGCCCGCTTGCCGAGATCGGCCGCGAGCTCGGCATCGCGCGGCCCACCGTCGCCACGCTCGCGCAGCACTGCTACGCGAAGTTCGGGGCGGGGGGACGGCAGGAGCTGGTGGCGATGGCGCTGGGAGCGAGGTAATGCGGCTGCGTGGCGCGGCGACGCGACGGCCTGCGAAGTCGGAACGCATCGACCGCACCGAACGCCGCGCCAGCGCGCGGCGGCGGTCATCCGACTGAATGAGGCCGAGCGCGAAGTTGGGGCAAACGCCCCGAGGTTGACTTGTGGCGTGCGAGGCCTGGGTCAGAATCGAGGATCGGGCTGTCCCTCGCAGCCTCGAATCCCTCGTTTCGCGTTTCCCCCCGTCCCATCCACATGTCTTTCGTTGGAGTTCCCATGCGTCCCTGCGCAGTGCTTGGTTCGTTCGTCGTCGCCTCCGCCGTCCTCGCCACCAGCTCCGAGGCGGCCGTCATCGTCAACCCCGTCGCCGCGTCGGTCACCTTCGGCGGCGCCGGCGGTTCGCTGAACTACTCGGGCAACATCAACATCCAGAGCGGCATCGGCGACACCGGCGCGCTGCTCGGTCAGTTCGGCACGAACGCCCAGATCCGCGGCCGCTGGTCGGCCCAGCTGGTCGGCGGTGCCGGCGCCGGCGCGAACGGCGGCAATGTCTACGCCGTCGCCGTGCAGATCGGCAGCATCATCAAGATCGGTCCGTTCGCGCAGACCTACACGCAGGCGATCCTCCAGCCGACCGACCAGATCGGCGGCTCTGCGATCACCAGCGCGTCGATCGGCTTCGGCGTCGGCGGCGGCGGCCTGAGGTTCGACGACTTCGGCGGCCTGAACCAGATCATCATCGACAACACGGGCGCCTTCGGCGACGCTGCGTACTCGATGCGCACCGACCCGAACTTCGCAGGCTTCGGCGTGACGGGCGTGCCGTCGCTCATGACGACCTACGCGTCGGTCGCCGGCGACGGCTCGGTCGGCTTCGCCACCAGCTTCGATGTGTCGTCGCTGTGGATCAACCCCGACAATGTGAGCTCGTTCTTCAACGGCAACCTCACCGAGTACCAGGTGCGCGGCTTCAACAGCTCGTTCTTCGTCGAGGTCGTGCAGGTCCCGGCGCCGGGCGCCATGGCGCTCCTCGGCCTCGCGGGCATCGTCGGCCGTCGTCGCCGCTGAACGCGGCGTGACAACCTGATCGCTGAACACGCCCCCCGTGCGGTGGCGAGTCCGGACACTGACTCCTCGGTGCCCACTCGTCGCCCGCGGGGGGCGGTGTCATT
>CAYMSD010000190.1:0-2279 GCA_964393015.1 uncultured Klebsiella sp. | reverse complement strand
CGACTCAGCCCCCGCGCCCGGCCGCGCCGATATCCTGTCCCGCGATGCGACCCTCCCTGCTCGTGCCCGTGCTCACGCTCGCGCTGCTCGCCCCGGCCGCGGCCCAGCGCGGCGGACGCACGCCCGCGGCCCCGCCTCGGGATGCCGCCCGGGATACACCCCGCGCCCCTGCAGCAGCCCCATCCGGATCCCAGCAGAGCCCGGCGCCGAGCGACCGCGGCGTCGGCCGCACGCCGGCGCAGCAGGAGGGCATCCGCGCGCCGGAGGGCAAGCTGCGGGTCTGGTTCGGCGCCATGGACCTCGACGGCAATGGCTGGCTGTCCCTGCGCGAAGTCGCCGCCGGCCTCGGCTTCGACCGCGGTCGCTTCCGGGTCTTCGACATCGACCACGACGGTCGCTTCGACTTCGACGAGTACAAGTCGTTCTACGTGCGCGAGGTAGCCGCGGGCTACACACCCGCGGAGCCGCGCACGACCCTCGGCGCGCGCAAGGAGACGCAGCGGCGCGACCCCACCCAGCTCCGCGTCGCCTTCGACCACGACCTCGACGGAGCGCTCGACCTGCGGGAGTTCGCGGCGCTCCTGAC
The DNA here is from genome assembly GCA_964393015.1 of uncultured Klebsiella sp. Taxonomy (GTDB): domain Bacteria; phylum Planctomycetota; class Phycisphaerae; order Phycisphaerales; family SM1A02; genus QWPT01. The sequence continues at coordinate 1,693 of CAYMSD010000190.1, read as the reverse complement.
GGAGTACGGCCAGAAGGGCGTCGACGCGCGCGCAGCGTTCCAGAACGCCGATTCGAACGGTGACCAGCGGCTCGATGTGAAGGAGCTCGGGCGGGTGGCTTCGTTCCTCGATCCGATCGTCCAGAGCGTGTCGGGCGCAGCCCAGCCGATGGCGCGCGACCTCGCCGCGCTCTTTGGGACACGCGTCGAGCGCGGTACCGCGGCCCTGCCGCCGCTGATCCAGGGTCCGGTGCCGCTCTTCTGGCGCCTCGACCTCGATGGTGACGGCTACATCGAAGACGAGGACCTCGGCGTCCTGCAGGGTACGACGCACCTGCCGATCAGCGTGCGCGCGGTGCGCTCGGCCCTCGATCGCGATGGCGACGGCAAGCTCTCGGCCCTCGAGCTGGCGCAAGCCCTCGACGCAAAGGTGCGCCCCGATCGGGCCGAGATCACACGCAGCGGAGCGCGCTGACGCGCGGAGGATCAGCTCCTGGCGGCGCTCTCGCCCGCTGCGGCGCCGTCCGGTCCATCCTCGCCATCCTTGCGCTGGTGGCGCGCGGCGACGTTCTCGCGGCCCATCTCCTGCAAGCGGACGAGGTCCTTGTAGAGGCCCAGGTGATGGGCCTTCGACACGACGCTCTTGACGGAGCGCTGCAAGCGGCGCGCGATCTCCAGGTTCGGCGTGGTCGGATAGAGCTCCTCGAGCAGCTTCAGCTCCTCCGCGCGCCAGCGGGGCATGCGCTGGGTCTCGCGCCCGTGGCTCTCGCGGCGCACAAAGGCCTTGTCCTTCGACAGGCAGAGCTCGCTGGCGAGCGCTTGGATGACGTCGAGGCGGCGGCCGAAGATGATCGACAGGTCCTCGTCCGAGCGCGTGCCGTAGATCCGCTTGAACTCGAGCCGCTCTTCTTGGTCGAGCGGATCGTCACCGACATCGACGGCGAGCTTCACGAGGCGGGCGCGGATGTCTTCGACGCTGCGACCTACAACTTGGGCGAGGGTGTCCAGCTTGCACGCGCCGAGGTAGCGCTTGAGGCGCTGCACTTCCTGCGCGCTCCATGGGCCCTTGCGCGGCGGCTGGTCGTAGACCTTCTTGGCGAGCTTGCGCAGGCTGTCGACCGAGCGGCCGAGCTCGCGCGCGATGGCCGCTTCGTCGCGCAGGCCCCAGAGGTCTTTGAAGCGCTCGATCTCCTCGAAGGACCAGCGCCCGCGGCGCGGGCCTTCGTTGCGGTCGAATCCAAAGGGCCAGGTCAAGGCAGGGGACGCTCCTGTGGCCCGAGTGTACCAGGTTGGGTCGCCCCTGCGACCGGGACTTCCCCCTACTGCGGCAAGCTCCTCGGAACCTCTGCCATCCCTCCCGCGTCGCAGGCTCCTTCCGAGAGGCACTCGAGGCACTAGAGGCAACGGGCGTGCAGCCGATCCTGGGCCTGGCCCAGGAGAGCGCGGATGGCCGTCGGGCTGCGGGCTGCCTCGATGGCGCGGGCGAGGGCCTCGGCGTCCGCCAGGGTGGTCCGCCGGACGGCCTGGCGCAGCTCCGCCAGGAAGTGCGGGGCGGCGCTGAGGGAGTCGAAGCCGAGCCCGAGCAGCACGAGCGCCATCGCCTCGTCACCCGCGATCTCGCCGCAGATGCCCACGGGCTTCCCGGCGCGCCTCGCGGCTCGGGCGACGGTGCCGAGGGCCCGCAGGATGGCGGGGTGGTACGGGTCGTACATGC
>CAYMSD010000189.1:0-2294 GCA_964393015.1 uncultured Klebsiella sp. | reverse complement strand
TGCGGTCGACCTCGCTGGCGCGGCGCGTGCCGCCGTCCTCGGGCACATAGCCGACGCTCACGCCCTTGATGATGCCTTGGCCGACGAGCGCCGCAGCGACCTCGGGGAAGAACTCGCCCGCGTAGCCGTCAGGCCGCTGCGCGAACTGGAAGTCCCCGACGATGGTGCTGTCCTTGCGCTTGAGGCCGAGGCACTTGCCAACGGGTTGCGCGTAGTCGTGGTTCCAGAAGAGGATCGGGTTGCGCTCGAACTCCGAAGAGTTCATGCCCTGCGGGATGAGCACCTCGCCGTCGCGGTCGAGCGTCTCTGCGGTGATTACTGCGGTGAATCCCTTGGGTGTCGCGCGAATCTCGGCAGGGAGCGCCTTGCGGACGATCTGAATCGTGTTCATTGGTTGCCCTCCTCAAGCATGATCTGCCGCGCCGCCGCCTCAAGTTCGCCGGACTCCTCGATCTCGCGGATGTCGGCCTCGAGTTCGTCGCTCAGCTTCGGCTGCATGGAGCAGCGGCAGTTCGGGTGGAGCGGCGGGCCTTGGACATCCTCGTAGTCGAGGATCATCGACCCTCCGTCCGCGCCCGTCAGCACCTCGCCCTTCGCGTAGAACGGCTGATTCAGGCCGACCGCGTTCTTGCTGAACGCCTTCGACGCGGCCTCGCAGAACTCGCATGGGTCGGGCGCGAGAAGCCAGGTCTTCCCCTGCACCAATCCCGTGGCGCTCCAAGCCTCCGTCTCGGCCACGCGCGCGGCGCGGTTGGCCTCGGTGCGCGCGACCGTGCGCGCGCGGCTCCATGTGCCATCTTCGTCCTTCTGCGACTCGGCCCACGACTGAACGCGCGCCGTCAGCTCATCGGTCGTTTCGCCCGCCGCGAGGCCGTCGCCGAGCACCTCGCGCACGCGGACGGCGGTGTACTCGGTCACGCCCTGCGCCGTTCGCCGGGCAAGCCGCATCGACTCGCTGTCCGCGTAGCGCCTAAGGTCTTCGCGCTCGACCTCGAAGTCGATGGTCGTGGCGACCTTCGACACGGTGTCGATGCCGAGGTCGACACCGACCGCGATGGCATCGCGGAGGTACGGCGCGAGCGCGTCGACCAAGGCGCGCTGGTAGTTGCGCGAGCGGAGGAGCCGCTCCGCGCGGTCGGCGAGGACGGGCGTGATGCTCTCGGCGGTCGCGAGCGTCTCAAGCAGCTCCTTGACCTGAGCGTCGAACACGCGCGAGACGGCGGCGCTCATCTTCGCCTCGCTCTCGTTGATGCGGTCGCCTTCCTTCTCGGCGTTCTTCACCTTGAGCCACGCGGAGAGCGGCGCGGCTCCGTGCGGGTCGAAGTCGGACTGCTTGACGCGCTTCTTCTTCGCGCAGCCGCAGCCGCAGGACTTCTCGCCGCGCGCGCGGTCGAACTCCTCGACCTTGCGCTTCGCCCACGCCCAGCCCTCGTCGCCGCCCCAGCCGTTCCACGCTTGCCATCCCTTGCCCTGATCGTCCCAGGTCTCGCCTTGCTTGTCGGATTCGTGGCGCTCGAAGTAGGCCACCATGCGGCGGATCGTGTCCTCGCTCAGGTTCACGCGGTTCATCAGGTCGCGCGCGCGGGCGATGCCGACCTCGGTCATGCCGCGCTCGCTCTCGGGCTTCGACTCGCGAACCTCAAGCGCGCGCCGGGCGTTGGCCGCGACCGACTCTGGCGGCTTCGTGTCGATTTCGCCGACCTCGGCCTTGCCGAGCGCGTCCTCGAGTCCCTTGCCTTCCGCGCACATCGAATACGCAATGGCCACCGCCTGATCCTGCGGGTAGCCCTCGGCGAGCAGCGTGGGAATCTTCGCGCTGACGCAATCGCCGAGCGCGTCCTTCGTCTCGACCGACTTCGCGCCGATCTCCTCGGCCTCGTCTGCCGTCGCGTCGAGCGGCTCCGTCAACTGGTCGGGCGATTCAGCGCGCTCGACGGCGGGCGCGGGCGCGGCGTTGCCGAAGATTCCGCCGAACGGCGACGGCGGCGCAGGCGGCGGGCCTCCGAGCGGCTGACCGTTGATGAGCGGCTGATCCGCCAGCGGCGCGGGCAGCGGGTCGAGACCCTCCTGCAAACGCGCCTCGTTGATCGTCAGGATGCCGCCAGCGACATACGAGAGACGCTTCGTGGTCTCCATCGACTCGTCCGCGCGAACGGGGTTGTCGTACGCGAGGAACGCATCGTCCTCGATGCCGAACAGCGGCAGGAGGTTCTGATTCAGCACCTCCTCGTCCATGCGGAGCATGGGGAGGATCGTGGTTTCCTTCCATGTCGCGAAGCCCACGGTCGCGCTCG
>CAYMSD010000188.1:0-2299 GCA_964393015.1 uncultured Klebsiella sp. | reverse complement strand
GGGTGCGGGACCGCCGCGCTGCGCGCGGCGCGCTGTCGATGCTTCGGGGGGTTCTGCTAGCACTGCTTCCTCGCTGCGCTCGGAAGCATGTGGCACCCGCCGCTCCGTTGGAGCGGCGGCGGTTTGCGCGGGATGGCTGGTTTCGGCGCGAACTGGGGCAAACCCGATCTGCTTCTCCTGCTTCAGTTGAGTTGGTGGAGCCCTGACCATGTCCGAGCCGCGACCCGAAGACCCGATCATCGAAGAGGTGCGCCGACAGCGCGAGGAACTTCTCCGCTCGGCCGGTGGCTCGCTCGATGCGCTCTGCGACGCGCTGAAGGCGTCGGAGGCGACGGAATCGCGCGAGGTCGTGAAGCTGCAGCCCCGACGGATCGATGGCCCGGACTCGGATGCCGCGTGAGCGAGTGACGATCGATGTTTGGGGTGGTGAACGGGAGGCGACACTGAGGTGCGATTCGGTGGCGCGCAGCGCGGACCGGCGACCTCAGTCAAGCCACGCTTCGACGGGCTTCAGCAGGAACTCCTCCACTCCGATTCCGTCGGCGCCGACGAGCAGAGGTCGGGCCTTCGGATACGCCTTGAGGAACGCGCCGATGCCTGGGAGGCCGTCGCGGCGACGGCCGCTCTTGACCTCAATCGGGACCACCTTGCCGGCGCGCTCGATGACGAAATCGACCTCGAGGTTCCGCTCGCGCCAGTAGAAGAGCCTGCAACGCCCGGTGGCGGCGGCGTTTGCGAGATGCGCGCCGACCGCGCTCTCGACCAGTCGGCCGCGAAGATCAGGCGACTCGAGGAACTTTCGCGGCCGTTCACCCGACAGCGCCGTCATGAGCGCGTTGTTGAGCACCTGGAACTTGGGGCTCGACGCGCGCTGCCTGATCATGTCGCCCGCGAACTTTTCGATGCCCCGCACCATGCCCGCGAGCTCGAGCAGCCGCAGGTAGTGGGAGAGCGTCACGGTGTTTCCCGCGTCCTGAAGCTGGCCGAGCATCTTCTGGTACGACAGCTGCTGCCCCGAGTGCGTGCACGCGAACTCGAAGAGCCTGCGCAGCAGCGCGGGCTTCTCGACCCGCGACATCTGCAGCACATCGAGGTTGATCGTCGTGTCGACGAGCGACTCGCGCACATAGGACGCCCATCGCGTCTCGTCGCGGACGAGCGCCGCCGCGCCGGGATAGCCGCCGAACACCAGGTACTTGTCGAGGTTGAACCTGAACGCGCGGCGCATCTCGTCGAACGACCAGTGCGGCACCCTGATGGCCTCGAATCGTCCCGCAAGGCTCTCGGTCATGCCCTTCTGCAGGAGGAGCGCGGACGAACCGAGGATGACGACGCGAAGCGGCCGACGCGCGGCGGTGTCCTCGTCCCACAGGCGTTTCGCCTGCTCTGACCAGTTCGGGAGCTTTTGAAGTTCATCGATCGCGAGCACGGCGCCACCCTTCTGCGCGCCGCCGGCCTTGCGGCGCCCGGCGATGACCATGCTGCGGCCGATCTCCCACTGCTGCCGCAGCCAGCCCTCCGACAGGCTTCCCGGATCATCCGCCGTGGCGTAGTGCGCAGGCAGGCCGCTCTCCTCGAGCGCCCAGCGGACGAGCGTGGTCTTGCCGACCTGGCGCGGACCGACGATCACCTGCATGTGGCGACGCGGCTCGGCAAGGCGGTCGCGCAGGAGTTCGGCGTCGGCTCGGACGAGATCGGGCATGCCTACAAATTACTCAGTCGTGTGAGTAAAATCAATCAGACGACTGAGTAAATTGTAGATGGAGGGCCGGGACGGGGGGTCTGGAGAGATGCGGGGGCTTGGGAGGCCTGGCGTTCGGGCTCCGGCCTGGAGGCGGGTGGACTCGGGCGTCACCCGTTCAGCAGACTGAAGTCTGCTGGCACCCGTGGTTTGAGCGGCGGCTGCTGCGGCAGCCGCCTTTGGCGTGACCAGCACCAGAGGGCTGCGGTACGGGGGACTTGGGACTTCGACTCCGGTGTCGGGCGTTCCTTGGACTTCGTCCAAGGGCACCCGTTCGGGACGACTCCGGTGGTGAACGACAGCGCCCGCGGCGTTTGCCGCGGGCGCTGGTCGATGTCCAAGCAAGAGAGCGAGCAAAGGCCCGCGGACGCGGCGAAGCCGCCCCGCAGGCCAGTTGCGAGCGCCTTAAGAAAGTGCCGCCTGCGCCGCCGCCAGCCTTGCGACCGGCACGCGGAACGGGCTGCAGCTGACATAGTCGAGGCCGCACTTCTGGAAGAACTTGATCGACGCGGGGTCGCCGCCGTGCTCGCCGCAGACGCCGAGCTTGAAGGGCTTCTT
>CAYMSD010000187.1:0-2311 GCA_964393015.1 uncultured Klebsiella sp. | reverse complement strand
CATCGCGAGGTTCGCCCACGCGGGCGCGGACTTTCCGTCGAGCTCGACGGCGCGGCGGGCCGCGACTTCCGAGCCTGCGAAGTCGCCGCGTTCGCCGCGGATGCGCGTGAGCTCGAGCCACGACACCTTCGAGAACGGCGACATGCGCACGGCCTCGAGGAACGCGCGCTCGGCCGCGTCCGGCTTCTTGAGGAGGCGGGAGACCTGGCCGAAGGCGTGCCAACCTTCCGCGCAGCATGTCGTGGGGTCGTCGAGCAGCGCGTCGAGCGACCGCTCGATCTCGCAGAGCCGCGTGAAGATGCGCGCCACCTTCTCTTCTTCATTGGGTCGGAAGCCCGCGCCGATCTCCGCCTCGAGCCGCACGAGTTCCCTTCCAAACACCACCGCGCGGCCACGCGCCGCATGCACGCGCGCATCGGAGGGGCTTGGGCCTGCCTCGAACACGACGCCCTCGCTGTTCGACTTGTTCGCTTCGGCCTGCGCGCGGCAACGCGCGAGCGTCCTCTCAAGAAATGCGCGGATAGTGGCGTGCTCGTTCCGCCTCCACTCCTCGAAGGCGCGCCAGTCCTCCTCGCTCCAGTCCGAAGGCCGCTCGGTGCAGTCGAGCCTGATTCCGGTGAGCTGCCCCTGGTCTTCGGGAAAGAGCTCGACGATGTCGACATAGCGCGCCATCTCCTCGACCGACTGCGGCACGGGCGCGTGGACGAAGTCGCAGAGGATCTCCTGGTCCCGCTGATACGGCGGCGCGTTGATCGCGAGATCAGGCGTCTGGAACCAGAAATGCCCCTCTGGACATGGGAACCAGCGTGTTCCCGGCTCGAGGATGTGCCCCTGGCTGATGGCCATCAGCCGACCACTCGGCAACTGCGGCATCGTCTTCTCCTTCCCATTCGCCAATCGCCCAGATCGCCTTCACGCGGCGCTCGTCACCACTCCGGTCCGCCGGAATAGCGGCCGTACACATCGGCCATTGCCTGCACCTGCTCGCCGAGCGTGCAGCGCGCGAGGCTTGCGGCCACAAGCGCGGGCATCACATTCTCGCCCTTGCGCGCCGCGGTGCGGATCGCGTCGAGCGCGTTCTTCACATCGAGCGCCGAGCGCCCGGCGCGCATCTTCGCGAGGCGCGCGTTCTGCTCGGTCTCGACCGTGTGCGGGATCTCGAGGATGTCGACCTGCTTCTCGTCGTTGCCCTCGGTGTAGGCGTTCATGCCGACGACGATGCGGTCGCCCGCCTCCATCTCCTGGCCGAAGCGATAGCTCGCCTCGGCGATCTGGCGGCGGAAGTAGCCCTTGTTGATGCCCGAGACGACGCCGCCCATGTCATCGACTTCCTTGATGATGGCGTTCGCGTCCTTCTCCATCTGGTCGGTGAGCGCCTCGACGAACCACGAGCCGCCGAGCGGGTCGACCGTGCGGTGGACGCCCGACTCGTGCGCGATGATCTGCTGCGTGCGGAGCGCGACGCGGACGGCCTGCTCGGTGGGGAGGCCGAGGGTCTCGTCCATCGAGTCGGTGTGGAGGCTCTGGCAGCCGCCGAGGACGCCCGCGAGCGCCTGCACGGCGACGCGCACGATGTTGTTGAGCGGCTGCTGCTCGGTGAGCGAGCAGCCCGCGGTCTGGACATGCGTGCGCATGAGGAGCGAGCGCTCGTTCTTCGCGCCGTAGCGCTCCTTCATCGCCTTCGCCCAGATGCGGCGCGCGGCGCGGAGCTTGCAGATCTCCTCGAAGAACTCGTTGTGGCTGTTGAAGAAGAACGAGAGGCGCGGGCCGAAGCTGTCGACGTCGAGGCCGCGCTTGATGCACTCCTCGACATACTCCATGCCGTCGCGCAGCGTGAACGCGAGCTCCTGCGTGGCGGTCGAGCCGGCCTCGCGGATGTGGTAGCCGGAGATCGAGACCGAGTTCCACTTCGGGAGGTGCTGCGCGGCGAACTCGATCGTGTCGACGACGAGCTTCACGCTCGCCTCGGGCGGATAGATGAACTCGTTCTGCGCGTGGAACTCCTTGAGGATGTCGTTCTGCAGCGTGCCGCCGAGCGAGGTCCACGGGATGTCGCGCTCCTTCGCGTGGGCGAGGTACATCGCCCAGATCACGGCGGCGGGCGCGTTGATCGTCTGCGAGACGGTCACCTCGCCGACGGGGATGTCGGCGTAGAGGCGGTGCATGTCCTCGATCGAGGCGATGGCGACGCCGCAGCGGCCGACTTCGCCCGCGGACAGCGGGTCGTCGGAGTCGCGGCCCATGAGGGTCGGGAGATCGAACGCGGTCGAGAGGCCGGTGTTGGCCTTGGTGCCCTTCGCGTTGTCGAGGA
>CAYMSD010000186.1:0-2341 GCA_964393015.1 uncultured Klebsiella sp. | reverse complement strand
CCCAAGCCTCCCGCCGCTCGCCTGAGCGCTCGACTCCGAGGGAGGTCTGCCCCCGACCCGGTCACCCACGAGCGACCGCGGCGGGCCCCTTCGTATCGCGACGGCTAGCGCACCACGCTTGGGGCCGTCTCCAAGGGCTCCTGCATCGGTTGGGTCCACCGCGTCATCGTGCAACCTGGGTAGCCGCGACCCAGATACGGCCAACTCCGGAGGCAGTGTGTCTCGTATTGGGCCACCCCGGACCCCACTAGCGGACAACACTGTCCCGAACTGCCTGCTTGGAAGCCCTATCCCCCCCCCACCGTCGGTTCGACGAGCTCGACGCGAACGGGGATGGCGTGGTGACGAAGGATGACTTCGGCAACTGAACGCAGCGATGCTTCAAACCCCGACTGCATCGTTCGCACGCATCTTTGCGGTCGCGTACCATCGCATGCATGCCGAAGTCGACGAAGAAGGTCGTGCGAACACCCGCCGTCGCGAAGTCGCGGGCGAACGCCGATACGCGCACCACGCGGACGCCCAGCGCAAAGACGCGTGCAAAGCCGAGCCCGAAGGCAACCCTCACGCCCGACGCCTACTTCGAGGCGCTGCCGGCAGACAGGCGGCCCGTGATGCTTGCGCTGCGCGCAGCGATCGCGAAGGCGCTTCCCAAGGGCTTCGAGGAAGTCGTCGCCTACGGAATGCCGGGTTGTGCCGCTCTCGCTGTACCCTGCGGGCTACCACTGCACGCCTGGCGCGCCGCTCCCCTTCCTCGGACTCACCTCGCAGAAGTCGCACATCTCCTTTTATCACATGGGGCTCTACGCGGACCCCGCGCTGCTCGCGTGGTTCGAGGGCGAGTGCGCGAGGCGTCTGCCGAAGAAGCCCGACATGGGCAAGAGCTGCGTGCGGTTCAAGAAGCCCGAGGATGTGCCCGTCGCGCTCCTCGCCGACCTCTGCCGCCGCATGACGCCGAAAGCGTGGGTCGCGCTCTATGAGGCGAAGCTGAGGCGATGACGCGGTGGCCTTCGGCCATCCGATGAGCAAGAACTCAGCCACAAGGGCGTTCCATGACCATGTATCGCTTGCCATCCTTCTCCGGCGTCACCATCGCAATGGCTGCGGCGTTCCTCGCGGCCGCCGCTCCTTCGCGCGCCGCGCGGGTGGATGCCCCGCCGCAATCCCCCACGCCTCAGGCGGCGCCACCGTCTGCCGAGGGCAAGGTCGAGCGCAGCGTTGAGATCATCGCGTTCCCAGACCTCGTCGATGCGACGCGAAAGTCGCCCACGGCTTCAGAGGCGCGCCGTCCACGGCTTCCGCGGCGCAACGACGAGGCCCCATCCGACGAGGGTCGGCGCATTCCGATCAAGGTGCATGTCCCGACGAGCGGCGGCCCATATCCCGTGATCGTCGTGTCGCACGGCGCAGGTGGCAGCTGGGACACGCACTACGCGCAGGCGCAGGACCTCGCGAGGCATGGCTACGCCGTGCTGTGCATCGAGCACATCGGCAGCAACACCGAGCGCATGAAGCAGGGTCTGCGCGCGATGAAGAACATCGAGGCGATGACCCGAGACGCGGACGAGGTGCTCGCGCGGCCACGCGATGTTTCCTTTGCGATTGACCGCGCCGCGGAGTGGAACGAGAGCCACGCGAAGCTCAAGGGCAGGCTCGATCTTGCGCGCGTCGGCGTGATGGGACACTCGTTCGGCGCCTATACGACGATGGTCGCGTGCGGGATGCGGCCTGCGCTCGACTGGCTCACGCCTGCGGTCGCGCCTGGCAAGGGCCTCGGCCCCGATCTTTCTGACCCGCGCGTGAAGTGCGGCGTGGCGCTCTCGCCGCAGAGCCCGGGCGAGCCGTTCTTCATCGCCGAGAGCTTCGGCAGCCTGCGCGTGCCACTCCTTGGAATCTCAGGATCGAAGGACGACCAGCAGGCGGGAAAGACCGCGAAAGACCGCAAGGATTCGTTCGCGCTGTGGCCGAAGGGCGAGCACCTCCTCGTGTGGCTTGCGAACGCGCAGCACCTCGACTTCTCCGATTCCTCGGGGAGCGACGACCGCGCGCTTCCCTCGCGCACCCGCGCCGATGCGCAGCCCGCCACGCGGGCGGCGACACGCGCGTTCTTCGACCTTCATCTCAAGGGCGACGCCGCAGCCGCGAAGGTGCTCACGACGGCTGGACTGAAGCCATCGCTGCGCGGTGCGGTGAACAGCGTCGAAGTGCTGTCGAATTGATGGGACGCGCGGCCGACGCAGCGATGCGCCTCCGACGCGACCTATTCACGCAGACTTCGGATCGGCGCTCATGATGAGGGTGTTCGCGAAGGACGTCCTGAAGTGCCCTCGCTGCGGCTCGC
>CAYMSD010000185.1:0-2427 GCA_964393015.1 uncultured Klebsiella sp. | reverse complement strand
GCGCGCCATCGCGCGCAGGGTCGCCGGCGACACATGGTGCTCGATGCCCTCCGCGTCTGCCTGGGCGGTGCGTTCGTCGACGCCGATCGCGCGCAGGAACGCCACCACGATCTCATGGCGCGCGCGTGCCTCCGTGGCCAGTGCGCGCCCGCGCGCGGTGAGGCCGAGCGGTGCCCGCGCGTGGGCCACGATGTAGCCCTCGCTCGCGAGTCGCCGCACCACGCGGCTGACGGTCACATGGGAGAGCCCGAAGCGCTCCGCGATGCGGCCGACACGCGCCTCGACGCCCGAGTCGAGAAGCTCCGCGATGACCTCGCAGTAGTCCTGCGCGGCCTCCGACTCGTGCTGCTTGCGGAGCACGCGATGGTGCTCTGCACTCGAGGCCTGCTTCGCGCGGGCCTTCGGCGCCGATCGACTCGGCTGCTTCTTTCCGCGCGGCTTCACTCGTCGTTTCCCCGCAGCGCCGCGAGCACATTGAAGTCCTCGAGCGTCGTCGTGTCCTGCTTCGAGTCGCGGCCCGCGGCAACATCGCGCAGGAGGCGCCGCATGATCTTGCCCGAGCGCGTCTTCGGCAGCGCCTGCGTGAAGCGGATCATGTCGGGCTTCGCGATCGGACCGAGGACGCCCGCGACATGCTCGCGCAGCGACGCCTTCAGCGCGTCGCTCGGCGTGTGCCCCGGCCCGAGCGACACGAACGCAGCGATGCCCGTTCCCTTGATGTCGTGCGGCATGCCGACGACCGCGGCCTCGACGACCGCGTCGTGCGACACGAGCGCGCTCTCAACCTCCATCGTGCCGAGGCGGTGGCCCGACACATTGATGACATCGTCGATGCGGCCCATGATCCAGAAGTACCCGCGGTCGTCGCGCCGCGCGCCGTCGCCCGCGAGGTACATGCCCTTCACGCGCGACCAGTAGGTGTCGATGAAGCGCTGGCGGTCGCCGTGGATGCCGCGCAGCATGCTCGGCCACGGCTTGCGGATGACGAGCAGGCCGCCCGTGTTCGCAGGCAGTTCGGTGCCGTTCTCATCGACCACCGCCGCGTCGATCCCGAAGAAGGGCAGCGTGCACGAGCCAGGCACGGTCGGCGTCGCGCACGCAAGCGGCGTGATCACATGGCCGCCGGTCTCCGTCTGCCAGAAGGTGTCGACGATCGGGCACTTCTCGCGACCGATGTTCTCGTGGTACCAGATCCACGCCTCGGGATTGATCGGTTCGCCGACGGTGCCGAGCACCTTCAGGCTCGAGAGATCGTGCTTCGCGGGGTGTTCGTCGCCCCACTTCATGAACGCGCGGATCGCGGTCGGCGCCGTGTAGAAGTGCGTCACGCGGTGGCGCGCGACCATCTCCCAGAAGCGGTCGTCCGCGGGCCAGTTCGGCGCGCCTTCGTACATCACGGTCGGCACGCGGTTCGGCATGATGCCGTAGACGATGTACGAGTGGCCCGTCACCCAGCCGATGTCGGCGGTGCACCAGTAGACATGACCCGCACCCGCGCGCAAGTTGAAAGTCTGCTGCGCGGTGTACGCGGTGTAGACCATGTAGCCGCCGGTCGTGTGGCGGATTCCCTTCGGCTTGCCCGTCGAACCCGAGGTGTAGAGCAGGAAGAGCGGGTCTTCCGAATCCATGTGCTCGCACTCGCACTCGGCGCTCTGTGCGCCGACGAGCTCATGCCACGCGTGGTCGCGGCCCTTCGTCCACGAGATCTCGTTCTTCGTGCGATGCAGCACGATGCAGTGCTCGACCGTGTGGTTCTGCGCGGCGAGAAGCGCGATCGCCTCGTCGACATTCTTCTTGAGCGGCACGACCTGCCCGCGCCGCCACGCGCCGTCGCAGGTGACGATCACGCGCGACGCGGCGTCGAGCATGCGGTCGACGATCGAGGGCGCGGGGAAACCGCCGAAGATCACGCTGTGCGCTGCGCCGATCCGTGCGCATGCGAGCATCGCGACCGCAAGTTCGGGCACCATGCCCATGTAGAGCGTGACGACATCGCCCTTCTTCACGCCGAGCGACTTGAGGGCGTTCGCGCAGCGCGAGACTTCCTCGAGCAGTTCGCCGTACGAAAGGTGCTTCACCTCGGGCGTGCCATCGGCAAGCTTCGGTTCGCCCTCCCAGATGATGCCGATCTCATGGCCGTGCCCGTCGAGCACATGCCGGTCAAGCGCGTTGTGGCAGATGTTGGTCCTTGCGCCGACGAACCACTTCGCGTCGGGGCAGTTCCACTCGAGGACGCGCGTCCACGGCGTGAACCACTCGAAGTCGCCCGCGACCTCGCCCCAGAAGCCCTCGGGGTCCGCGATCGACCGCGCGTGCCGCGCGCGGTACTCGTCCATCGAGGCGCACCACGCGCCGCCAAGCGCGGAGGCATGGGCGGCGCTGGGCGCGAAGATGCGGTCTTCCTTCAGGAGCGATTCGACATTGGAG
>CAYMSD010000184.1:0-2427 GCA_964393015.1 uncultured Klebsiella sp. | reverse complement strand
CGCGCGCGGCCTCTGGAAGGAACTCTTCAACCACGACATCGGCGAAGTGCCGCGCATGACCTACCACGAGGCGATGGAGCGCTTCGGCATCGACCGCCCCGACACCCGCTACGGCCTCGAGATCCGCGATGTCTCCGCGATCGCCGCCAAGACCGAGTTCGCGGTGTTCAAGGACGCGCTCGCGAAGGCGAAGGCGGGCAAGAACGGCGTCGTGAAGGCGATCCGCATCCCGGCGCCGAACGAGAAGCTCACCCGCAAGGTGCTCGACGGCTACAGCGAGTTCGCGAAGACCTTCAAGGCGGGCGGCATTCCGTACACCAAGCTCGGCGCCAACGGCTTCGAGACGGGCGTCGCCAAGTTCCTCGAGCCCGTGCGCGCGGAACTCGTCGCGGCGCTCGGCCTCGTCCCAGGCGATGTCGTGGTGTTCGCAGCCGACCACTACGACATCGCGACGAAGACGCTCGGCGAGCTCCGCCAGAAGATCGCCCGCGACCTCGAGATCGTCCCCGAGGGCGCGTGGAACTTCCTCTGGGTCGTCGACTTCCCCATGTTCGAGTGGGACGACGACGGCAAGCGCTGGGTCGCGCTCCATCACCCCTTCACGAGCCCGAATCCCGACCAGTTCGGGATCCTCGACTCGGATCCGGGCGCGTGCCTCTCGGCGGGCTACGACCTCGTGCTCAACGGCAGCGAGATCGCGGGCGGCTCGATCCGCATCCACAACCAGAAGGTGCAGGAGACGGTGTTCAAGCTGATCGGCCTCACGCAGGAGGACGCGAAGATCAAGTTCGGGTTCCTCCTCGACGCGCTCAGGTTCGGCGCTCCGCCGCACGGCGGAATCGCGTTCGGCCTCGACCGCCTCGTGATGCACATCGTCGGCACCGACAACATCCGCGATGTGATCGCGTTCCCGAAGACGCAGTCGGGCGCCGACCTCATGACCGACGCCCCCGGCCCCGTCGACCCCGAGCAGCTGCGCGAGACGCATGTGCGCAGCACCGCCGAACCGCTTGCAGCGCCACGCTGACCCCTCGTCCCTGCACCCGCCGCCGATGTCCGTTAGGATCGCGGCATGGCTGGTGCGAGTTCGCGACGGCAGACCGGGCTTCTCCTCATCGCGCTCGTCGCGGGAGTGGCCCTCGGACAGTATCTCTTCGTCAGCGTCGGACCTTCAGGAGTCGGCGCATGGTGGACCGCCGCCGGCGAACTGCTGCTCCTTCGCCCCCTCCAGATGATCGTGGTGCCGCTCGTGGTGCTCTCGGTCATCAGCGGGATCGCCTCGATCGGCGAGCCTGCCCGACTGGGGGTCGTCGGCGGGGCGACGGTCGCCTTCTATGTGGTCACCATGCTGATCGCAGCCTCGATCGGCGCGTTGGCCGTGACGGTCTTCGAGCCGGGCGCGGGCGTATCCGACACAGAGGTCCAGTCGATGCTCGCTCGCGGCGCGGAGGCCTATTCCGCAGATGCCACCCGGGCCCAACGCATGGATGCGGGCCGCGACATGGGTCTTGGCGGCGCATGGCAGTCGATTCTGGGGCAGATCCTGCCACGGAGCCCGCTTCAGGAGGCCGTGCAGGGCAACACCGTCGGTGTCGTCACGATCTCCATCCTGATCGGGCTTGGCCTCGCAACCGCGGGCGCCGCCGCGCGCACCGCGCGAGAGGCGGTCGACGGGCTGCTCGCAGCGCTCCTCGCGGTCATCCGATGGATCCTCTGGCTGATGCCGATCGGACTCTTCTTCTTCATGGTCGGTGTGATCGGGAAGATCGGGCTGCTCGTCGCGGCCGACGCCGTCGGAAAGTATGCCTTCGTCGTCACCGGCTCGCTCATCGTGCACGCGTTCCTGGTGCTCCCGCTGCTGGGAACGATCCTGGGTGGGACGAACTGCTGGGTGTTCATGTGGCGGGTGCGCCGCGCGCTGCTGACGGCGTTCTCGACGTCCTCATCGAGCGCGACGCTGCCCGTCACGCTTGCGACCTGCACCGAGGAGGGAGG
The DNA here is from genome assembly GCA_964393015.1 of uncultured Klebsiella sp. Classification (GTDB taxonomy): domain Bacteria; phylum Planctomycetota; class Phycisphaerae; order Phycisphaerales; family SM1A02; genus QWPT01. The sequence goes on along the minus strand of CAYMSD010000184.1, from coordinate 432 downwards.
CTGCTCGAAGCGCGCCACGCGCTTCGTGATCCCGATCGGAGCGACGCTCAACATGGACGGCACGGCGCTCTACGAGGCCGTCGCCGCGCTCTTCCTGTTCCAGCTCTTCGGAGTCGACCTCACCTTCGGAGACACGGTGGTCGTGGTGGTCACCGCGACGCTCGCCGCGATCGGAGCCGCGGGGATCCCATCCGCGGGCCTCGTCACGCTCGTGATCGTGATCACTGCCGTGAACACAAGCCTCGCCGGGCGCGGCGTGTCTCCCATCCCGATCGAGGCGATCGGGATCATCATCGGCGTCGACAGGCTGCTCGACATGGCGCGCACGACCGTGAATGTCTGGGGCGACTGCGTGGGCGCGAAGGTGATCACGCGGCTTGCGCCAGAGGATTCCTGAGCACCGGCGGCCGCTTGCGGCAGCCGCCTTTGGCG
>CAYMSD010000183.1:0-2480 GCA_964393015.1 uncultured Klebsiella sp. | reverse complement strand
GTCCGGACACTGACTCCTCGGTGCCCACTCGTCGCCCGCGGGGGGCGGTGTCATTTGCGGGCGTACACCCAGTCCGCGATTGCACGCACGGTCTCGCGGTCCTCCGCCAGCGCCGCGAAGCCATCGGGCGCCGGGGCGATGAGGCGGGAGCGATGGGTGTCGTTCCGTGCGAGCCAGCTCGCGCGCCACTCAGGCTTCTTCAGCTCGTCTCGCAGCTGGTTGTTCACCTTCTTGCTCGCAAGCACGAGATTGAACGGCGAGTCGAACGGGTAGCGCGCCCACGGGATGAAATGGTCGACTTCACCGGCCTTCGGACCGGCGAGCTTGTCGCCTGAGTAGAAGCAGCGCCCGTCCTGCAGGTCGTAGAAGCGTTCGGCGTAGACCGCGACATTGGTGCGGCTCGCCCCGAAGAGGAACTGCTCCAGTTCGCGGTCGGCGGCGAGGGATTTGTTCTTCTCCCGAACCCAGAGCGCCCATCGCGCTTCGACCATCGCGCTGATGACGCCGCGCAGCCTTCGCAGGCAGGCCGCGGCGCCCGGCTTCAGCGTCAGGCGCTCGAGCCTGGCGCACTCCGCCGAGGTCGGCGGGTGGTCGTAGAGGAATCGGTCGGCCTGCGACTCCTTGTTCCTGCCGATGGTTTGGAGCCGGTAGAGGACATCCTTCGCGAGCGTGCGACGCGTGTCGGTGATAAGGCCGTCGCGTGCGGCGCGGTACGCCCGCAGCCGCTGGTAGCTCGACTGCGAGTGCCGCGCCTCGCTCGCGAGCAGCGTGATCATCTTCGCGGGCTTCGCGTCGTTCGTCGACTGCTTGAGAACCGCTCCGACGCGCGGATACGGCCGTGCCATGTTCCAGTAGAGCTCGAGATACTGCCGCGCGACATCGTCGAGTTCGACCTCGAGCGCGTCGCCCGAGTCGTCGCCCTGCTCGACCGCGATGTTCGTGAGCGCGATCAGGAGCGCGAACTTGTAGGTCGTGGTGAACTGCCCCTGCGAGAGGATGCGCTCGACCTTCGCGAGGAAGTCGAGCTGGAACTCGGCGGTGGGTGCTGGGCGAGGCATGGAACTCTGGTTTCCCATCCGCAATTCTCGCCTACGCGAAGCGGCAAGCCGAATGGCTCAGGCGCCGCCGAAATCCTGCATGACCGTCGACACGTCCTCGACAAGCTGTTCGAGTCTGGTTTCGTAGACCTGCCAGACGATCTCGTGGTCGACGGACGAGTAGCCGTGGATGATCACATTCCGAAAGTCGACGGCGTCCTGTGCGTGGCGAATGCGCGCAAAGAGGCGCCCATGCCGCTTGCCGAGCTGGTTGAGTGCTTCGCCGATGATCTCAAACTTCCGTTCGAAGATGACCTGCAGATCGGCGTTCCCGAGATAGGCCTCGCGGCTGCAACCCGCAGCGCGACTCCGCATGAACGCGGCCGCCTCGATCACATCGCGCAGCAACCCCAGCGCATCACGCGGCGGCATACACCGGCACCCTCGTCTGCTCGAGTTCCTCGAGGAAGTAGGGGTTCTTCACGCCGCCGATGCTCACGAGGTCGATCTCGCGTCCGAAGATCGACTTGAGCTCGCGGTAGAGGCCGAAGAACTGATCGGGAAGCGGTCGTTTGGGATCGAGCTCGACGAGGAAGTCGATGTCGCTCGAGCTCTCATGCCATTCGCCGCGCACTGCCGAGCCGAACACCCACAGGCGCCGAATCCCGGCGCGCTCGCAGGCTGCCGAGATCTCCGGGAGTTTGGTGAGGATGGGCGCCGCGATCGCCATGGTCGGAGTGTATCGGGGGCGGCGGCTCGGTTCCATCAATCGGGTTGGGCACGGGGCGGGCGTTTCGCTGAGAACGCACAGCGCCCGACCATGAAAAACGGAAGGTGTACCTTCCGTTTTTCATGGTGCTTTGCCGTCGTCGATGGCCTTGCAGTGCAACGCCAGCAGCGCCCGTGCTGCGCGAAAACGCGCGGTTTTGCGCCCTTGTCGCGGTTTGGGCCCGCCCGCGCCCGCGCCGCCGCCGCTGGGCATGCTCGTTAGGATGCCGCCCCTCTTCAGGATCGAAACGACGGACTGCACCATGGCCAGCAATCGACTCCGTTCTCTCGTCTCCCTCGTCGCGCGCGGCATGCAGCGTGCGCTTCTTGCCTTGTTCGTGGCCGTGTGCGTCGCCGCGTTGCCGCTGGCCGTGCCTGCCGCGCGTGCCGAGGCATCGGGCGCCGTTGCGGTCGCCGCCGCCGCCGTCACCGCCACCGTCGACGCGCCAGCCGCCTCTGCGGCGGAGGCCGCCGCGAAGCCTCCCGAGCGGAACCAGCTGACGCCGCGCAACGCGGCGTACAGCTTCATCGTGCTCGGCCGCGAGGGGAAGTGGGTGGACGCGTCCGCACTGCTGCTCGAGCCCGCTGCAGGCTGGCCTGATGGCGCCTCGCCCGAGCGCATTGCGCGCGCCCTGAAGAGCCTCCTCGACGAGCGCCTCTGGCTCGATTTCGCGG
>CAYMSD010000182.1:0-2685 GCA_964393015.1 uncultured Klebsiella sp. | reverse complement strand
CCTGGATGCGGCCGCCTGCCTCGCGGCGTCGGTCGCCGCGTTCGGAACGATCTGCTACTTCGTGCTCCGAAGGATGTAGCGGCCGATGCGGATCCGCATCAGATCCACTCCCCCCGGCGAGGCGCCTGAACACATCCGCGCCGCGTGGGTGGGGCTCGAGCTTCCTCTTGCGCCGAACGCGCCGGGACTGCACAGCGGTCCGGGTTTCGGCGTGCTCTCGGGGCCGAGGAGCGCGATCGGCCAGTGGTTCGCCCTGCTGCTCGGACGCGGGCAACGGGAGACCGGGTACATCGTCGAGGCCGATCAGGCGGTCGAGCTGCTCGCGGCGAAGTCGCCCCAGGCGGCGGCGTGGTGGCGCGAGCATGCTGCGTGCTGGATCGCGCCTGGAAGGCTGCTGTTGTTCTCGGCGGACGCGTGCGAGGAGATCCCCGAGCCCGAGAGAGCCTGATCCACGGAGTCGGACCGTGCACGACGCAACCACAGTGCAGAGCGACGCGATCGCGCGCCACCTGCTCGAGTCCTTCCCCGACATACAGCCTGTCGCCGCATGGGGCGAGACCTCCTTCTTCTACAACCCGGGCGCGCGGCTGCCACGCGGGATCTACTTCGCCACTCTGAAGGAGAAGGACGGCGACAACGACCGCGCGTCGAACCTCGCTCGCTCAGGCGTGTTCCGGCTGAACCTCGGAATCGGCAAGCACACCTATCGAACGCTGTTCGGTGCGCAGCCCGCGCGCCCGCCCGCTGGCGGCGTCGTCGCCACGGGCCATGACTTCGCGGCGATCGACAGGCTCATGCCCCATCCCGTCTACGGCTGGATGTCGTGGGTGTGCGTCCTCAATCCCGGCGCAGCCACCTTCGAGAGGGTCAAGCCGCTTCTCGTCGAGGCGCATGCGCTGGCGGTCGCGAAGTTCGCCAAGCGCGTCGAGCAGACATGACATCGAAGCGCCCCCCGCTTGGTTGCATCGAAGTTCCAAGTGAAGCCCTCGCCCGAACCCATGCACGCCATGCGACCGAAGCCATCGAGACACCGACTCTTCGCCCTCCTCGCCCTGACGGCGCTCGTCGCGGGCGTTGCGCTTCTCGCGAGGCCTGCATTCCATCTCGGGTGGACCGCTTCGCGCGATACAGGGGTGCGCGCTCCGCTTCCGCCGGGTTACACCGACGACGCAAGCCGTCTCAACCAGACGAAGGTCGCGGAGATCTGGCCGCTCCACGGAGGGCTCGAGGACCCCGAGCGCGAGCTCGCCGCGCTGCTCGCCCGGGCGCGGGCCGAGGAACTGCGCGTCTCGATCGCGGGCGCGCGCCACACCATGGGCGGGCACACGATCTACCCAGGCGGCATCGTCGTCGACATGTCGCAGTGGAACAACATGGATCTCGACGCCGACCGCGACATCCTGACCGTCGGCGCGGGCGCGCTGTGGACGGATGTGATCCCCTATCTCGACGCGCGTGGCAAGTCCGTGGCGGTCATGCAGTCGAACAACTCCTTCTCGGTGGGCGGCTCGATCAGCGTGAACTGCCACGGCTGGCAGTTCGATCGGCCGCCGATCGCATCGACCGTCGAGTCGTTCCGGATCATGCTGGCCGACGGCTCGGTCGTGCGCTGCAGCCGCGACGAGAACCGCGAGCTCTTCTCGCTCGCGCTCGGCGGATACGGGCTGTTCGGCATCATCCTCGATGTCGAGCTCCGCGTGGTCGCCAACGGGCGCTACCGGCTCGTGCGCCATGTCGTCCCGGTCGACGAGTCGCTCACGACGCTCGATACGAAGATCAGGTCGCTCCCCGGCGTGGAGATGGTCTACGCGCGCATGCGCATCGCCCCGAGCGCGCTGTTCGACGAGGTGATCCTGAACGCCTTCGTCGCGGATCCGAACGGGGACATCCCGCCGCTGACCGAAGGCTCGATGGCGGAACTGCAGCGCGCGATCTTCCGCGGTTCGGCGGAGAGCGACTACGGCAAGGAACTGCGTTGGACCGCAGAGAAGACCCTGCAGCCGATCGTGGCGGGCACCATCGTCTCGCGCAACCAGCTGCTCAACGAGGGCGTGGAGATCTTCGAGAACCGCACGGCCGGCTCGACCGACATCCTCCACGAGTACTTCATCCCGCGCCATCGCGTCGGGGGGTTCGTGGAGGCGATGCGCGGCATCGTCGCGAGCGACCGACCCAACCTGCTCAATGTGACGGTGCGCGGCGTGAACCGCGACGACGACTCGTTCCTCCGCTACGCGGATCGCGACATGGTGGCGTTCGTCATGCTGTTCGTCCAGGAGAAGACGCCCGAAGGCGAGCAACGGATGGAGGCGCTCACGCAGAGGCTGGTCCGCGCCGCGCTCGAGCACGAAGGGCGCCACTACCTCCCCTATCGGCTCCACGCGACGCAGGAGCAGTTCGAGCGGGCCTACCCGCAGGCGCGCGCATTCTTCGAACTGAAGCGCAGGCACGACCCCGAGGAGCTCTTTCAGAACCAGTTCTACATCCGCTACGGCCGGCCAGAGGGGGCGCGGTAGCGAGCTCGAAGGGCGTCGTTTCCGACTCGCTTCGCGAAACGACCTCACACCGGCGCCTCGGCGCAGCGAGAGGGGCATCGCGTCGCGCGCCGCGCGGAGAAGAGAGGCAAGGCAAGGAAAGCGCCGCGCGTGCAGTGAAGCACGCGCGGCGGATCATCGGACTCGTTCG
>CAYMSD010000181.1:1571-2779 GCA_964393015.1 uncultured Klebsiella sp. | reverse complement strand
GTGGGCGCCGGAACGAACTGCGTGTTGAAGTTGGCGCCGTCGAGCCAGCCGTGGTTCGTGTAGCTCCAGCCCGTGAGGTAGTTGTACGAGCCCTGCGACGGATCGGTGCCGTAGGTCGCGTTCAGCCCGCCGAAGTGCGAGAACCAGATGCCGATCTTCGAGCCGAAGGCGAGGCCCGTCCAGTCGTCGCCCTGCGGGTTCGGGTAGAGCGGCGTGTGGTTCTGCACGATGCTCGCGTCGAACTCGAGCACGAAGCGCCGCGTGTTGCCCGTGTCGGTCGCGGAGAGCTGCGAGATCACGCTCGAGGCGCCCGCGTCGAGCGAGCTGAAGATGCGGTCGGGAGCCTGCGTGCCCGCGGCGGGCGAGCCGTCGAACCAGCTCGAGTTCGCGTTCAGGCCGTTGTAGTTGTAGACCGTGAACTTCGGCGTGACCGTCATGTCGTCGCCGAGGTTGGTGGCGTCGAAGTAGATGATCGCGAGTTCGCCCGCGTGGCCCTTCGGGTTTGGGCCGGGCGACACGGCGAGCCAGAAGCCGCGCGTCACCACGCTCGAGACATCGAAGCTGACATCCCAGAGGAAGCGGTTCGAGTCTGCGTCGAACTCCGCCTTGATCGTGTTGATGCGGCCGGCCGCGGGGTTCGTGGGCGACTGCCCGAAGGTGAAGTTGTACTGGTGGAAGCCCGCGTCGGCGGCGCCAGCGGTGGCGAGCGCAGCGACTGCGGCCAGGGCGAATCTCTTCTGCATCGAGGATCTCCTCGATCGGCGCCGTCGGCCTCGCCCGCCACGCGCGGGGGAGACCGGTCGAGGCGTCCGATCAGGGAGCGAAGCGCGAGGCAAGGCCAGGCCCTGTCAAGGTTTCCGTGCGAAAGGCGAATCGCGTGCTTCTCGGCCCACCTGAACGAGTCAATGCTCCATGCCGTGCATGCTCTCGGACGCGATCCACGGCCAGCCCTCGAGCGGGTTCGTCTCGGCCGCGAGCTCCGTGCGCCCGGCCGAGGCGTCCTGCAAGGGGTCGCCCGCCTCGCGTGACGCGGAGGGCGCGAGAAGAAGCGCGAGAAGCGCGATCACGGCCCAGCGGATGTTGCGCCTGGCCCTGCTCGGCGGAATCGGACGACGGCCGACGGGGGAACTCATCACCGAGAGGGTCGCATCCCACGCGCGCGGAGCAAGGGAATCCCGGCCGCCGCGACACGGGAGGCGTGGCGCGGG
>CAYMSD010000181.1:0-1471 GCA_964393015.1 uncultured Klebsiella sp. | reverse complement strand
CCGCGGCGCCACCAGGTCTTCTCCGGCGACACGCTTGTCCTGTCGCGCGAGGTGCATGAGTTCCACGCCATCGGTTCGGGCGCGTTCCTTCCCGTGCGCGCCACGGAGCGCAACATCAGGAAGGGCCTCGTCGTCGAGTTCAAGGTCACGCGCGATGCGGAAGGCCAGTATCGGGCGGGAATCCTGACCGATCCCACGGCGATCGCGGCTGCGCCCGCGGGCGCTGTCCTCTCCGAGAGCTGAATCGGCGCACCACGGCATCGCTCCATTGGTTGCAAGACGGCCCGGGCGCGCAGTGCGCCCGGGCCGTTGCGCTTGGAGCGCGGGCGGCCCTGGCCATTCCGACTCGGAGCGGTCAGAGCGCCACGATCAGCAGCACGATGATCGCGACGAGGAGCGCGAAGCCGACCGCGAGGCTCAGCACGCCGACGATGGCTGCGACGCCCGAGCCGAGGCAGCCGAGCACGCGGTGCGACGGCTGCTCCTCGGCGATCCTGGGCCCGCCCTGTGCGAACGCCTCGATGAGGTTGATCACGCGCCACGAGGTCCACGCGAGACCGAGGCAGACCACGAGGCCGAGGATCGGCGCCGCGGTGTAGGTGCTGACATGGCCGACGGCCATCGTGATGGCGCAGAGAAGGAGCGCGACCGCGGCCGTGCAGAGCGGAAGCGCCAGATGCAGCGCGATCCGCAGGGCGCCTGGTGGAGCGGTGCGATACACCGACTGCGGGTCGTAAATGAAGCCGCACTCTGGGCATCTGCCGTGCTCGGGCAGCCCCTTCAGCGCGAACCTGCACCCTGGGCACGCCGTGCCGCCCGATTGCGTGAAGAGCGGGTGCTGGACGGGCTCGTCGGCCATGACGCGCGCACTGTAGCCCGCGCGTCGCGCTGCTCACGCGCGACCGGCAAGCGGATAGTCGTTGTAGCCGCGCGCGTCGTCGCCGTAGAAGGTCGTGTCGTCCCACGGGGCGAGCTCGCCGCCCGCTGCGAGGCGCTCTGGGAGATCGGGGTTCGAGATCGCGAGCTTGCCGAAGGCGATGCAATCGCCGAGGCCCGCGTCGAGGTCGGCCTGCGCCGCCGCGACTTCGGCGCTGTAGCCGTTGAGCACGATGGGGCCTGCGAAGCGCTCCTTCATCTCGCGGCAGAGGCGCTCGGTGAACGGGCCGTTCCAGCGGTCCTTCGGCCAGTAGTGGTTGAAGAGGTGGAGGTACGAAAGCCGTCGCTTGCCGAGTTCCTCGGCCACGCGGCGCATGCACTCCTCGTCGTCGGGGGCGGCGGGGAGGTCGGTCGCGCTGCCCATCGGCGAAAGCCGCACGCCGACGCGCGACGGTCCGAAGACCGCCGCGTTCGCGTCGACGACCTCGAGCAGGAGTCGCATGCGGTTGTCGATCGCGTCGAAACCGACGCCGCCCCACGCGTCGGTGCGCGTGTTGAGGCTGCCGGAGAGGAACTGGTTGATGAGGTACGAGTT
>CAYMSD010000180.1:0-2794 GCA_964393015.1 uncultured Klebsiella sp. | reverse complement strand
GCGCGCGGGCGTGCCAAGCGCCGTCGAGATCGGCGGCGTCATGGTCCCGCTGCGGCTTGGCGGCGACGAGGCCTGAGCCGCCTGAATCGGGGGCTCAGATAGAATCCGACCATGTCCCCCGAACATCGGTCGCCTGATGATCCCACGGTGTCGCTCGGCGAGGCGAGCGACCGGTCCGCCGCGCGAGATCGCTTCGGGCTTCCTTCGACGCACGAGGCGGGAGACACGGTCGGCGCCTACACGCTGGTCTCGCGGATCGGCGAAGGCGGCTTCGGGGAGGTGTGGCTCGCGGAGCGGCGCGAGCCGTTCGTGCAGCGGGTGGCGCTCAAGCTCATCAAGCCGGGCATGGACTCGCGGAGCGTGATCCTGCGCTTCGAGCAGGAGCGCCAGGCGCTTGCGGTGATGAACCATCCGCGCATCGCGCAGGTCCTCGACGGCGGGCTGACGCCGCAGGGCAGGCCGTACTTCGCGATGGAGTTCGTGAAGGGCGAGCCGATCACCGAGTTCTGCGACGCGCGCAGCCTCACGGTGAAGGAGCGGCTCGCGCTTTTCTCCCAGGCCTGCGAGGCGGTGCAGCACGCGCACCTCAAGGGCATCGTCCACCGCGACATCAAGCCCTCGAACATCCTCGCCTTCGAGGTCGAGGGTGGAGGGCCATCGCTCAAGGTGATCGACTTCGGCGTGGCGAAGGCGGTCACGCACACGCTCACCGACAAGACGATCTTCACGGAGACGGGGCAGATGATCGGGACGCCCGCGTACATGAGCCCCGAGCAGGCGGATCCCGGCGCTGACGACGTCGACACGCGGAGCGACATCTACTCGCTCGGCGTCCTGCTCTACGAGCTCATCGCGGGCGCGACGCCCTTCGACGCCAAGACGCTGCGCGCGAAGGCCTACGGCGAGATCCAGCGCATCATCCGCGAGGAGGACCCGCCGAGCCCGAGCGCACGGCTCTCCGCGATCGCGACGATGGACGCGGCGCTCGCGCGCAGGATCGCGGCGGCGCGCGGCATCGCGCTCAGGGAGCTCGTCCGCGAGCTGAGGAGCGAGCTCGAGTGGATTCCGCTGAAGGCGATGCGCAAGGAGCCGCGCGAGAGGTATCAGACGGCGATTCACCTCGAGGAAGACGTCGCGCGATACCTCGCGGGCCGGCCGCTCGTCGCGGCGCCCGAGTCGCACACCTATCGGTTGCGCAAATGGGCTCGCCGGAACAGGACGGCGCTGAAGGTGGTGTTGGTCGGCGGGCTGATGCTCTCGGTCGGCGCGTGCATCCCGACGCTGGTCACGGGCTGGAACAGCCGTCGAGAGTACTCCCGGATGACCGCCTACGAGGTGCTCGAGCGCGCTCCCGATCCCGCGGTCGTCACCGACGCATCGGCGCGCGCGCGCATCAGCGCGACGGGCAAGCCGTGGAAGATCAGGCACAACGCAAGCGGGATCGTGATGCTGCTTGTTCCGCCGGGCGAGTTCCTCACGGGATCGCCGCCCACGGAGGAAGGCCGGCAGCCAGGAGAGGTCCAGCACAGGCGCACGATTCAAGAGGCCTTCTATCTCTCGCAAACCGAGGTTTCCAACGCGGAGTGGGAGTCGGTCATGATGGGAAGCGTGGGTTTCCGCGTCGGGGAGGACTTCCCGGTCGACGGGCTTTCCAAGAGCATGAGCTTCGAGTTTCTCAAGGGCGCGCGCGGCTTCTTCCGCCTTCCGACCGAGGACGAGTGGGAGTACGCATGCAGGGCGGGAACGACGACGGCGTACTCGTTCGGCGACGCGATCGCGCAGGCGCAGGCAAACTTCGCAAGCGGTGGCCCCGTCGTCTGCGGCAGTCTGCCGGCGAACGCGTGGGGGTTCCACGAGATGCATGGCAACGTGGCGGAGTGGGTGGAGGAGACAGGCGCGCCGTATCCCGCGGAGGCGGAGGGTCACAAGGCCGTGCCTCCGCAGCCCTTCTCCAACGAGCGCATCGTGCGCGGCGGCGGTTGGGCAGACGATGCGTCGAGGTGCCGTTCTGCAAGCCGCTCTCGTCAGGACGCCCTGAGCGCTCGCGGGGGACTCGGCTTCCGGGTGGCGGTGCGGGACGCCGACCCGATCGTCTTGCCTCCGCCTCCTTTCCGCCTCTTTCCGGCTCCGCATCCTTGAGGGACCTCAGGAGTCGGGGTGGCCGACTCGTCTCCCCGAGCCAACCCGCGAGCCAACCCGCGAGCCAACCCGCGAGCGATCTCCCGCGCAATCTCTCGAGCCATCTCCGGGAGCCGACGACCGCAGCGCGGGTCGCGAGGGATCGGCGGATCAGGGTTGCCTCGGCCCTCGCGCGGGGTCACAATGCCTTCCATGTCGAACGGGGCCGACTCACCTGACGAACCCACCGGCCCGCTCGGCGGCACGGGCTCGTTCCACACCTTCGAGCCGTCCGCGACGCATAGAACGGGGGACTCCGTCGGCGCCTACAAGCTGATCTCCCAGCTCGGCGAAGGGGGCTTCGGCGAGGTTTGGCTTGCGGAGCGGCGCGAGCCGTTCGTCCAGCGCGTGGCGCTCAAGCTGATCAAGCCCGGCATGGACTCGCGCAGCGTGATCGCGCGCTTCGAGCAGGAGCGCCAGGCGCTCGCGGTGATGAACCACCCGCACATCGCGAAGGTGCTCGACGGCGGGCTGACGAAGGAGGGCCGTCCGTACTTCGCGATGGAGTATGTGAAGGGCGAGCCGATCACGGAGTTCTGCGACGCGCGCAAGCTCGGCGTGCGCGAGCGCCTCGCGCTCTTCGCGCAGGCGTGCGAGGCGGTGCAGCACGCGCACC
>CAYMSD010000179.1:0-2824 GCA_964393015.1 uncultured Klebsiella sp. | reverse complement strand
AACGCCTGTCCGATCGGCGCGAGGATCTTCGCGGCGCCGAGGTAGTGGTAGCCGCCATTCGACGCACCCGCGAGTCGCTTGCGCTCCTCCGGCGTGAAGTCCGCCTCGGGGTTCTTCGAGCGCTCGCTCCGCTCCACCAGCCGCTCGAGCTCGTCATCCCAGAACGGCGCAGTCTCCACGGCCATCACACTTTCCTTGAACTCGTCGAGCTTCGCCACCTTTCGCTGCGCCTCGCGGAAGTTCCGCATCGGTGCGGCCGTGTCGCCCCGCATTCCGTCGATGCCCATGACGCCGATCACGAACGGCAGCTTCGGCGCCGCGAGATCCGCGCGCACATCGCGGATGAAGTGGCCGAGCAGCTCGGCGTACAGGTCGTATCCGTCCTGCTTGTCCTGCTCTGGGTAGACCCCGCCGTCGACATAGTCGTTGAACCCCTGGAACCAGACGAAACCAGCCAGCTCGTATCCCCGCGCCTCGTCGAAACCGGGCACCACGCGCGGGATGTCGGCGAGCACTTTCCGCACATGCGCGATCATCTCCCGGTAGTAGACGCCGGTCGCCGCCAGCTTCTCCGCCGCGAGCTTCTCCGCGTCTTCTCCGCGCGTCGCGCGCTCGGTCAGTTCGCCCGCACGCCACTTGAACGGCCCGGCGCTCGGCGGGCGGAAGTCTGTGTGCAGGCTTCGGCCGCCCCACGAGGTCTTGATGAGGAGCACATCCTCGCCAAGCCGCTCCTCCATCGTGATGCCGAAGGTGAACTCGGGGCCGATCTTGCCTTCCGGTGCTCCGAATCCCGCCGTCAGCCGTCCCTTCGCCTCGGTGAGGTCGGAGTAGGCGTCGCCGAGGCAGCCCACCGACGAGATCCATGTCCGCTCGCAGACGCGCGGCGCGCCGTCAGCACCGCGCATCTTCTTGAGGAGCGCGGCGGTCTTCGGGTCAGCGGCCATCGCGTCGAATGTCGAGATGGCGGCGTGCCCCTGCATGTTCGACTGCCCGGCGAGGATGAACACCTTGAGCGGCCGCGCCGCGTTGGCAGGGCGAGCGGGCGGAACGGTCGCGGCTTGCGCGCCCTTGCCGGTCATCACCAGTCCGCGCTTCGGGATCAGCAGCATGAATGCCGTCACCGACGACGCCGTCATGCGCGAATCGCCGCCGTAGCCGGCGTTGTCCCGGTTCGGCTGGTAGTAGTAGGTGCCGTCCGTGCACTGCGCGAGCGCGAACCACCACCGGTTCGCGTCCATCAATGAGCGGAAGCTCGCGGGATCGGTGCTCGCGCCGAGCGCCGTGTAGCCCATGCCCATCGCAGGCGACCCGTGCGTGTCGGGAAAGCTCTGCGGATGCCTGCCGATGACCGTCGCGTGCAGCCGGGCCCGGTCGCGATAGGTCGCATCCGCATGCGGGCTCATGAAGTTCGCGATCGCGGCCGCCCCCGTGCGTCCCATGTCGGCCCAGCCGTCGTCGCGCCCGCCGACGCCGTCGCCGTACCAGACATATCCGTTCTTGCCGCTGCCGCGCCGCAGGAAGTCGTACGCGGCGTCATGGTTCGCACGGTCGATCTCGATCCCGCACCGTGCCATCATGGCGTAGGCGAGCGCGCCTTGCGCCGTGATCATGGCGATCGGCCCGTAGCCTTCGAACCCGGGATTGTGCCCCCAGCCGCCGTGCGAGTCGCGCGGGCCCTTCGGGAAGCTGTGTGGGTGCGACTCCTTCGCGCGCGGATTGATCTGCGACATGTCGAGGTACTGACCGGCGGCGATGAAGTCGTGCACTTCCTGGAGTTCGGGAAGCACCCAAGCTGCGCGCGTGGCGAGGTAGTACTCGCTGAGCACCAGCGCGGCGCCCATGTATCTCCAGTTCGGGAGCGACGCCTTCGCCTCCTCGTCCGACGCCCTCGTCTCGGCGCAGAGGTGGCGAACGCACCGCTCGACGGCAGGCAGGTACCGCGGGTCGCCGCTCGAAAGCAGGGCGAGCGGCGCGAAGGTGTCATGCACCGGGTCGCCGAACGATCCGTCGGCGCCCTGATGCTGCACGAGGTATGCGAGGAGTTCCGCTGCGATCCGCTCGGACTTGGCGCAGTTCGATGGATAGTCCTTGCCGAAGCTGCCGTAGACCGTGCCGATGTCGAGGGTGACCGCGAGTTCCGTTCCGTCGCGGAGGATCGTCAGCGCGAGCTTCCCCGGGGTCTGCGCGCGTGCGTCCTGCGCGGCCTCGAGCGCGGTCGCAAACTCGCCGATCGGTCCCTTCGCGCCGAAGACCTCCTCGCCGTAGCCGTTGAGGTGCGCCTCCTTGAACGGCTGCCCGCCTGCGCCGACGACTCGGTCGCCCACGCGCACGATGCCGGATGCGGGGGAGTTCGCGAACACATGCCGAATCACGAGCGACTTCGGCTCGTCGGCCACCAGCTCCGCGCGCATGCCGGTGATGCCGAGGTTGTAGTACCAGCCGGGCACCTCGGCATCGGGTCCGGACCGCGCGCGCTGCTTCCAAGGGTGGCCGCTGTCGTGGTAGTGGACCTGCGCCACGGCAGGCGAGGCGCAGGCGAGCACCGCGAGGATGGAAAGACCGCGCGCGACGAGTGGGAGTGCCCGAAGGTTCATGGCCCCGACCGTAACCGTTGGACGAGCACGGGTCTATGCGGTGCGTCGGAGAATTCCACGCGGATTGGAGATATCCGCGAGCCGGCGCTCGCTCATCTCGGACATCGATGCCCGCGACCGACCCTTGGCTCACCTGCTGCGGCGCTCATCCTGCTTCCACCGCGCGATCTCGCGGGCGAGATGCGAGCGTCGGAATCCGCGGCCTGAGACGAGCCGCTGCCAGTCGGGCG
>CAYMSD010000178.1:0-2877 GCA_964393015.1 uncultured Klebsiella sp. | reverse complement strand
GGGACATACTTCGACACGGGGTCGCCGACCTTCAGGTGCATGGCAACCGCGCCCATCATGAGCACAGCGATCACCGCCGCCGCAGGCAGCACGACGGGCGGGTATGCGAATCCCACCAGCAGCAGTGCGCCGCAGATGATCTTCAGACCACCGACGATGTAGAACATCGGCGCCGGAAGCCCATAGGTGGCGAACTCGTCCTTGAGGTTCTTCGCCTCGCCGCCGCGATAGGCTGTCGCGCTCTCCCGACGCAGCAGCCACACATTCAGGAGACCCAAACCGACGATTGCCTGGAGGATGAGTCCGATCGTGTGTTGCATTGCGCGCACGGTATCCGATGGCGGTGCCTCTCGCGGGACCTACACTCGCATCTTGACCACTCCGATGCAGATCGTCTTTGAAATCGCCCGCGCGACCTCGGCCATCGCGTTTCTTTTCTACGGGATCGTTTGCTTGATCGGCCCACGAATGGAGGCGGAGTTCAAGCGCTACGGCCTCGCGCGATTCCGCCGCCTGATCGGCGCATTGGAGTGCCTCGGCGCGCTTGGGCTGGTGGCGGGCCACTTCAATCGCCCCGTGCTTGTGCTGGCCGCCGCTGGTCTCACGCTCACGATGCTGATGGCCATCGCCACGCGCATCCGCATCGGCGACTCGCTGGTGCAGACGCTTCCGGCGATCGTGCTCCTCGCGCTGAACGCCTTCGTGCTTGGGTTTGCCGTCGTGAACTCGTAGGCGCGCTTCCACTCGCGGTGTTCGCACCACGACTCACCGACTCGGCCGCGAACCTGCGCACCGCCTTCATGCAGCCGATCGCTCGGGAAGCGACGAGCCGTGGATCTCGGCGTCGAAGCCGGGCTCCTCGAGCGCCGAAACGACCGGTGCAAAATCAGGTGCACTCATGCTTCAAACTGGGGTGCAAAGTCGGGTGCAGCACGCAGCGGCACCGAAAAGCACCGACGAGAAGGAATCATCGCTAACTCCAAAAACGCAGCGAGGTTGCGCCAGCTCTTGCGAGACCGGGCAACCTCGTCGTTCGAGCACCAAAGGTCGCCGCCGCAAAGCAAGCACCAAAGCCCGCTGCCGCAGCAGCGGGCGCTCAAACAATGGGCGGAGAGGGATTCGAACCCCCGTAGACGTAAGTCAGCAGATTTACAGTCTGCCCTCGTTGGCCACTTGAGTATCCGCCCGAATTGGTTGTGCCCGCCCTTACGACGGGTGGACAAGTGTACCGCGGCGTTCGGTGGGTCGCAACGGTCCGAGCGCGGTCTCGCCCGACCGCACGCCCCTCCGTGCGTCACACGACGGCCGCCGGCAGCCTCTCGGACAGACCCGGAAGATCGCCGACCGACTGGAAGCCGCGGAGCCCGTGCGCGGGAAGCCGCACGAGCATGCGGTCGAGGATCGCGCCTTCGCGGGCGGCAAGGTCCGCGAACGGCGCTGGCTTGAGGAAGCACAGGAGGTCGAGCGCGATTCCAGCGGGCGTCGCGGACGGGTCGGGGTCGCCCTGCGTGAGCGCGATCGGAAGCGACGCGTCGATCGCGGCGTCGCGCGCGAGCTGCGCCTCCACCTCGGCGCGATAGCACGCGAGGTTGCTGACGCCCGCGCCTTCGGGCGTCATCGCCCGCGCACGCGCCAGGATCGCGACACCATCGGCGGACTGCTCGAGCCGCGCGACCTCCGCGTCGGAGATCGCGCGGATGCTGCGCGCGTCGATGCGGATCGCCCGCCGCACGCGGCGACCGGGCGAACCGTACTTCGAGCGGAAGTTGCGGTACGGCTCCTGCACGAAGCGCGAGATCGGCACGGTGTGCACCGTGCCGTCCGCGTTCTGGACGCGCACCGCGGTCGTCTTGATCTCCGCGATGCGGCCGTCGATCGAGTGCTGCTTGAGCTCGACCCAGTCGCCGACGCGGATCGCGTCGTTCGCGCTGAGCATCAGGTTCGCCGCGAGCGAGATGATGAAGTCCTTGAAGATGACGCCGAGCACGGTCGCGAGCGCGCCGATCGCGGCGAGGAAGACGATCGGGCTCTTGCCGACCGCGATCGCGGACGCGGCCACGATGCCGATCAGCGCCACGGGAACCATCGCGACCTGGCGGTATCCCGCGAGCGCACCCTTGCGGTTCACCTGCGGCCGCGCGCTGTAGAGCTCGTCCGCGACCGTGAGCAGCCGGCCGAAGAGAACGACGCCGGCGACCACGACCGCCGCGACGAGGACATTCGCAGCGTTCAACCCGACCAGCGGATGGACGAGCTCTGCGTTGCCGAGGATCCCGAGCGCCCGCGCCGCGAGCAGGAGCGCGGGCATGAGGCCGAGGATTCCATAGAGCTTGCCCGCGTCGATCGCGGCTGCGAGCGCATCCTTGTGCGCGCGGAGGAGCGTTGCGCGGACGATCGCGCGCAGCGTTCGCGACAGGACCACCGAGAGCACGAGCGCGAGCACCACGATCGCTGCAAACGCGATGGCGTTCCATGCCACGGGGTGCTCGCGGAGCCACTGCCCGAACGGGGTCGACTCGATCGCCCGCACGGCGGAGAGCAACGCCTCCTGCGTCGGATCCGGTTCGGCCGTCGGGGCCTGCACCACGATCGGCTCCGCGGAGGCATCGGCCGCATCGGCGCCCGGCGCGTCGGCAGGCGACTGCTCGCGCTGCCCGCCGCCGTTCTCGTCCTGCGCGGCCACCGAGAGCGGCGATGCCGCCATGCCGAGCGCTGTTGCGAGTCCCGCAGACCACCGACGAACGCATGAAGTTCGAGCCATCGACCATCGCCTCCGACGAAAGCCGCCTACCGGAATCGAACCGGCAACCTCCAGATTACAAATCAGGTGCTCTGCCAATTGAGCTAAGGCGGCGGGCAGGGCGGGAGTGTAGCGGA
>CAYMSD010000177.1:0-2955 GCA_964393015.1 uncultured Klebsiella sp. | reverse complement strand
AGGGGTGCCCGCATGCTTCAGCATGCGGAACGGGTGATGTCAGCCGTCGACTCCGCTTGGTGGGGTCCGGGCCAGAGGGTGCCGCCGCTGCGCCGCCGCAGCGGCGACCGCTCGGAGTCCTCTCGTTTCCACCCCTCCCCAAACTCGCGCAATTCATGCGTGTCGGCCGATACTCTCCGCCATGCCGCGGAGAAAGGCCATGCGTTTCCACGACCGCTTGCTTCGACCGTTCCTCGTCTGCCTGGGTCTCGTGCTGGCCATCGGAGGCCTCAGCCCCGCGGCCCGCGCCGACCTCGCCGCGGACCTCGCGGAGATCGCGCGAAAGTCGGGCATCGCGACCCAGCGGATCGCCTACTCGGTCCACGATGTCCGGCTCAACCAGGACCTCGCAGGCCTGAACGCGCTCGCGCCGATGGCGCCCGCATCGAACATGAAGGTCATCACCACGGGCGCGGCGCTTGTCGCGCTCGGGCCCGAATTCCGCTTCGAGACGACGCTCTGGCTTGACCGCGCCAACGGCGCCGTCCGCCTGACGCTCGTCGGCAGCGGCGACCCCGCGCTCGACGACCCCGAGCTTCGCGCACGCGACCCGCACGGGATCGAGGCGCTCGTCGCGCTCTGGGCAGAGGCCCTGCGCGCGCAGGGCGTCACGCGCGTCGACGAGCTCGTCGTCGACGCCCGCATCTTCGACTCCGAGGGCTACCACCCGTCCTGGCCGAAGGAGCAGTATCCAAACGCCTACTGCGCGGAAGTCTGGGGCCTCAACCTCGCCCGCAATGTGGTCGGCATCACGCCGAACCCGGCGGGTGGAGGCAAGCCGTCCGTGAGCTTCACCCCCGCGTTCGAACTCCCCGTCGCGCGGAACAACGCCACCGCGAACGCCAAGGCGAAGTTCAGCTTCTCCGCGTCGCGCCCCTTCGACTCCAACGCGCTCACGCTGCGCGGCAATGTCGACAAGCGGCCCACCGCGCCGCTCGGGCTCACCGTGCACAACACCCCTGCCCTCACGGCGGAACTCATGCAGCGTCGACTCGCGCAGCACGGCGTCTCCGTCTCGTCGGCACGCGTTGCGCGGGCGGACGACCCGCGCGCGGCTGGAGTCATCGTCCCGCCCGTCCACGCGACCCCGATCGCGACCGTCCTCGAGCGCGCGAACACCGACAGCGAGAACCTCTACGCGGAGGCGCTCCTCAAGCGGATGGGCGCGGCCATCGCCAATGTGGCGGCGGCGGCCGCGGACACACGCCCTGACGCGTCGTTCGTCTCGGGAAGCTGGACGAACGGCCGCGCCGCCCTGCGCGCGGCGATCGCGGAGGTCCTTGGCCCCGAGATCCTCTCGGACTGGACCCTCGACGACGGCAGCGGTCTCTCGCAGGAGAACAGGCTCACGGCGTCGGGACTGACCGAGTGGCACGCGACCTTTGCGCGCGACCCGCGACTCGCCTCCGTCTACTTCGGAAGCCTCGCCATCGCAGGCAAGACCGGCACCGTGCGGCGCCGCTTCCCTGACCTCGCGGACGCGGCGGTCGAGGTCCGCTGCAAGACGGGCTACATCCGTGGCGTCAGCACGCTGAGCGGGCTCGCCATCGCCCCCGACGGCCGCGCGATCGCCTTCAGCATCCTCGGCAACAACCTCGCGCAGGGCGACCAGATCTCCCGTGCGCGCAGCATGCAGGAGGCGATGGTGCGCCGCATCGTGCGCGAGCTCTCGCCGCCCGCACCCCGCTGAGAACCCGCGCGGCAACGCCCGCGTCGATCCAAGTCGCCCGCACGCCCGATGAACGAGCTCCTTCCGCCGGCCCTCGCAGTCCTCAGCGTGCTCGTCACGCTCGGTGTCCTCGTCCGCGGGCGCGTGGCAAGCGACCTGGCGATGGCGGGCGGCATCGTGCTCCTCCTCCTCACGGGCGTCCTCGACCCGAAGGAGGCGTTCGCGGGCCTCGCGAGCCCCTCGATCATCACGATCGCTGCGCTGCTCGTCGTCTCGCAGGGCGTGATCGAGACGGGCCTCGTCCAGTGGATCGGCCCTGCGCTCTTCGGCCGCGGCCGCAGCGTGGCGGTGGCGCAACTGCGGGTGATGGCCCCCGTCGCGGCGCTCAGCGCCTTCATCAACAACACGCCGCTCGTCGCGATGTCGATTCCCGTGGTCGAGGACCTCGCGCGCCGCACGCGCATCGCGCCAGGCAAGCTCTTCATTCCGCTCGCGTTCGCGGGAACCCTTGGCGGCGTGTGCACGCTCATCGGGACGAGCACGAACCTTGTGGTGAACGAGATGTGGGTGGCGTCGGGGCGGGAATCGTTCCGCCTCTTCGACCTCGCGCCGATCGGCATTCCCGTCGCGGCCGTCGGCATCCTCTACCTCGTCGTCGCGGGGCGCTGGCTTCTCCCCGACTCGGGCCGCGAGCCGCTCGCCGCCGCGGACCCGCGCAGCTATTCGGTCGAGATGCAGGTGACGGGCGCGCCGATCGCGGGGCGCACCGTCGAGGAGGCGAGCCTGCGCGGCCTCGAGGGGCTCTATCTCAGCGAGATCCGCCGCGGCGACGAGATCATCGCGCCCGTCGAGCCGTCGACCCGCCTCGCGGAGGGCGATGTGCTCGTCTTCATCGGCGATGTGCGCGCCGTGGTGTCGCTCCAGCGGATGCGCGGGCTCGGCGACGCGACGGACCAGCGCTCGAAGCTGGCGCACGAGCGCTTCCGACGCTTCCTCGTCGAGGCCGTGGTCTCCGACTCGAGCCCCCTGCTCGGCCGCACCATCCGCGAGGCGCGCTTCCGCAACACCTACGACGCGGTCGTGATCGCCGTCTCGCGGAACGGCGAGCGCCTCGCCAACACCAAGATCGGCGCGATCACGCTCCGCGCGGGCGATGTACTCCTCCTCGAGACGCAGGAGTCGTTCCTCAAGGCGTTCGGCGAGTCGCGCGACTTTCTCCTCGTGCGGCGCATCGAGGACTCGGCGCC
>CAYMSD010000176.1:0-3085 GCA_964393015.1 uncultured Klebsiella sp. | reverse complement strand
CGTTGTTGTAGCCGCGCGCGAGGCGCGTGATCGAGTCGAGCAGGATCACGACATGCTCGCCGAACTCGACCATGCGGCGCGCCTTCTCCATCACCATCTCGGCGACCTGGATGTGGCGGATCGCCTCCTCGTCGAAGGTGCTCGCCACGACCTCGACATGCGGGGGCGTGTTGCGGCGGAAGTCGGTGACTTCCTCGGGACGCTCGTCGACGAGCAGGACGATCACATGGACATCCTTGTGGTTCGTCGCGATCGCGTTCGTGATCTGCTGCAGGATGACCGTCTTGCCGGTGCGCGGCGGCGCCACGATGAGCGCGCGCTGGCCGAAGCCGAGCGGCGTCACCATGTCGATGACGCGCGTCTCGACCTTGCCCGAGCCGACCATCTCGAGATGGATGCGCTTGTTCGGGTGGAGCGGCGTGAGGTTCTCGAAGGTCGGAAGGTCGTGCAGGACCGCGGGATCGCGGCCGTTCACGCTCTCGACGCGCAGGAGGGCGAAGTAGACCTCCTGGTCCTTCGGCGGGCGCACGAGTCCCTTCACGACATGGCCGCGGCGCAGCCCGAAGTGGCGGATCTGCGTGGGCGACACATAGATGTCGTCGGCGCTCGGCGTGTACGAGTAGTCGGCGCTGCGGAGGAAGCCGTAGCCGTCGGGCGTGATCTCGAGGGTGCCCTCGGCGATCATCAGGCCGGCCTTCTGGGCCCGGGCCTTCAGGATCTCGAAGACGAGCTTCTGCTTCGGCTGCTGGAGGTCGTCGACGCCGTTCTGCTTCGCCAGCTTGTTGAGCTGGTCGAGCGGCATCTTCTGCAGCTTGGCGAGGTTGAGGTCGTCCTTCTTGGCGATCTCGTACTTGCCCTCGAGCTCCTTCTCGATCTCGGCGAGTTCCGCGGCGAGCTGCTCGTCTGTCGGGATCTGGCCGGCGGACAGCTGCGGGCTCGGGATGTACGGCTGCCGCGGACCGCCGCCGCCGCCACCGCCGCCTCCACCACCACCGCCGCCCTCACCGCCACCACCCTTGCCACGACGACGACGACGACCTTGCTTCTGACTCATCTCGAGACGCTCCTGGATCGATTCGCCTGCGCGCGGATCAGCCGCGCAAGTCGATCTGCCTTCGCACACTCGGTGCACACTTCACAAACGCTGTGAGGGCTTTCGCGTGAGAGCCGCGGAACGGTCGGAGAGGGCCTCAAGGCCCCTTCTTCCCATGCTTGGGCTCGCTCGAAGGATGCGGGCACCGCGGCGTTCCGCGGGTGGACGGGCATCGTTCCGAGGCGCGCGACGCGTCGCGCGCGTGGATCCGTCGCTGTTGCGACTCGGGAATCTTGACGGGTCTCGTGCGATTGGTCAAGTCGCCTCGGAGGCGGCCCTGCGGGTGGACGGCCCCCGCGCGATGATCGCGCCGAGAACCTGCTCGACCCGCCGCCCGAGCTCCGAAGGGTCGCAGTCGTTGACGACGGTGTCGGTGCTTCGGCTGCGCTTCTCGTCGAGCGGCATCTGCGCGCGTTCACGGCGGTCGAGCTCGGCGGCGTCCCAGCCCCGCGTGCCCGTCACGCGCTTCACGCGAAGTTCATGGGGGGCGTCCACGAAGATCACGGCGTCGCACTCGCGGTCGAGCCCGACCTCGAGGAGGAGCGGCGCGTCGATGATGAAGGCGCGCGTCGAGAGCGGCGCGCGCGCGAACTGGGCGCGGCGCTCCGCCTCGATCCGCGGGTGCATGACCTTCTCGATGTCGGACCGAAGCGCGGCATCCGCGAAGATCGCCTTGCCGAGCAGCGCGCGGTCGATCGATCCATCCGGCCTCGCGACGCCGCGGCCCGCGCGCGCCACGATCGCAGCGCGCACATCGGGCCGCTCGAGCACGGCCCGCGCGACCTCGTCGGAGTGGCAGACCTCGCATCCGAGCGCGCGCAGCGCGGCCGACACGGCGCTCTTGCCGCTGCCGATGCCGCCGCAGATTCCGATGACGGGCCGATGCGCGTGCACGCGGGCAGCGTAGCGCGTCGCGTCGCCCGCGTCGCCCGCATCACGAGTCGAAGAGTTCGTCAAGCGCGCGCAGCGTGGCGCGCGAACCAAGGCGCAGGAAGTCGCGGGCGGCGTCCTCCATGCGCGCGGTCGCCTCGAGGCGCGCGAGGCGAAGGGCGTCGTCGATCGCCGAGACGAGCGGCGAACCCGCGAACCGCGCGCGGGCCATGCGCATCTCGACATCGAGGAGCGCGAAGTCGCGGTCCTCGCCGAGCGCGGCGGCGAGACGGCGTGCGCGGCTCCGCAGGCGCCGCGCGCGCGGGGGAATGCCTTCGCCGAAGGGCCGCAGCGCGAGCGCCAGGAACGACGCGCGCTTGCGGCACTCGTGAAGCCGAAGGAGGTCGCCCGTCTCGAGCGCCTCCGCAAGCTCGACGCGGCACTCGCTGAACGCGGCGGCCACGATGCGCGTCGCACCCCCGTGGTCGAATCCGCCGAGTGGCCGCCATGCGGAGAGGACCTCGTTCGCCTGGCGGATGGCGCGGCGCGCGCGCTCGATCGCGGCGGCCGCGAACTGGGCGTCGTCGCGGCGGTCGGCCTCCGCGAAGACGAGCGTCGCGAGGAGCACGGTGCGCGCGACGCGACGAGACTCGGCGTCGGCGAAGCGCTCGGTGATGCGCTGGATGGAGCGCGCAAGCGCGTCGCGGTCGCGCACGGGGCCGAGCAGCTGGTTCGCCTTCGCGCTGAACTCGAGGATGCCGTCGACGGCGGTGTCGACGGGCGCGCCGTCGCCTCCATGTCGGCCTCTGCAGAGCGGTGCGAGCGCGCGGACCGCCTTGAGTTCGCGCCGCGCCGTGCGGACGCCCTCGCGCCGCGCCGCAGGACCGTCGAGGTCGGCGAGCGCCGCGAGCGCGCGCCCGAGCGCGCCCCGCAGTTCCGACAGGACCACCCCGCCCGCGTCGGGGCGTCCCGCCATCTCGTCTCGTGCGGCGTGTTCGCTCGCCATCGGAAGGCGACTGTATCGCGCGGCGGCGGGAAACAGCGCGGTGCAAGCGCGGATTTCCCTTCGTGCTACCTTCTCGGGCCTCGCACGAGACCTTCAGACGAGACCTTGCGACGAGA
>CAYMSD010000175.1:1205-3100 GCA_964393015.1 uncultured Klebsiella sp. | reverse complement strand
TACGCCGACACGGGCGTCGGCGCCGCCATCGCGTTCGGGAGCCAGAAGTGGAACGGCACCTGCGCGCTCTTCGTGAACGCGCCGACGAGGACGAGCGCGACCGCGGCCGTGAGGGCGGGCGTCGCCTCCGCTGCGGGCGCCGCGGCGATGATCACGGAGATCGATGAGGTCCCGAACGCCTGCGCGAGCAGCACGAACCCGGCGAACATCGCGAGCCCGCCGCTTCCCGTCACAAGCAGCGCCTGCTGCGCAGACTTCCTGCTCTGCTGGTCGTGGTGGTTGAAGCCGACGAGGAGGAACGAGGTCAGGCTCGTCATCTCCCAGAAGAGGAAGAGGACGAAGAGGTCGTCGGCCGTCACACAGCCGATCATCGCCAGCATGAACGCCGTCAGCGCGCCGTAGAGCCGCCTCTGGTGCGGGTGCCCCGCGAGATATCCGCCCGCGTAGATGAAGACGCCCGTGCCGACCCCCGTGATGAGGAGGAGCATGAGCGCGGAGAGCCCGTCGAGACGGAAGGCGAGGTCGATGCCGAGCGACGGCACCCACGGCGTGCGCCAGACCTGCGGCAGCTCGAAGGTTCCCAGCGCCCAGAGGAGAAGCGCAAGCGCGGCCGCGGGAAGCAGCGTGAACGCAGCGCGCGACGCGATTCCCATCGGGTGCCCGCGCAAGGCCACCCCGTGCCCGCCTGAGGAATGGTCGTTCGTTCCTGCCATCGGTCGGAGTCGCCCGCGATGCGCGGCCGCGATCCGTCGCAGCCCCGCAGCGGGGGTCGCAGTGTAGGGTTGAATCGGCGCCGTGCGCAACGCGGCGGCCTCGTCCGACCGCGGTTCGCGACCCATGCGGTCGATTTTGAATGGAAGGCACATCCTGCCCCGCTTGCGGACTGCGCTCCGCACGCGCCCACCGCTTGCGGAATCGGTGCATGAAGCACTACCGTTCCCACATGTCCGCGCTCATCGAGAACCTCACCCGCAACATCCACGACCTCGGCGTCCTCCTCCTCCGCGTCGGCATGTCGGGGCTGATGCTCACGCACGGCGTCCCGAAGCTGCAGAAGCTCTTCGCGGGGGGCGAGATCCAGTTCCCCGACCCGATCGGCGTGGGCGCGACCGCGTCGCTCGCACTCGCCGTGTTCGGCGAGGTCGTCGCGCCCGCGTTCATCATCCTCGGGCTCTTCACGCGCCTCGCGGCGATCCCCGCCGCCGCGACCATGGCGGTCGCTGCGTTCGTCGTCCACTGGAGCGATCCGTTCGCGCAGAAGGAGCTTGCGCTCGTCTATCTCGTCGGCTTCGCCGTGCTCTTCTTCACGGGCGCCGGACACTACAGCCTCGACGGGCTCCGCACGCGTCGACCCGCATAGGTGCGCGCGAGTGACCAGCCTCATGCTCACGAACCCGCTCGTCCTCGCAGGAACAGCCTCCGCTGTCGCAGGCGCCGCGATCCTCTTCATGGGCCTGCGCGGCCGCCGCGTGGACGGCGTGCGCGAGTGCGCGCGCTGCAGGCACGCGACCGATCCGTCCGCCGCAGCGGCGACCTGCCCTGAATGCGGGGCGGACCTTTCGCGCCGGAACGCCGTGCGCCAGCGCCGCGCACGATCGCGCACGAAGGCTGCGTGGGGCGGATTCATCCTCGCCGCGGGGCTTGCCGTCGGCGGCGTGGGCATCTGGAGCAGCAGCACAGGCTTCGATCCATGGCCGCACTTCCCGGAGCGCGTGCTCGCGCTCGCGTTCGAGCATGGTCTTCCCGAGCACGCCTCGGAAGCCGCCGCCGAGTATCAGTCGCGCCTCGACACGAACACGCTCTCTGCGCAGGGCGAGTCCGACCTCGCCGCGATCCTCTCTGCGGCGATCTCAGCCGCGGCAAACGACCCGCGCGCATGGGACCCCGCGTGGGAC
>CAYMSD010000175.1:0-1105 GCA_964393015.1 uncultured Klebsiella sp. | reverse complement strand
GGTCGCGGTCGAGATCTTCGACGGTCCGATCGGCTCGACCGCGCTCCTCCTCTCGAAGACGGTCGAGCTCGTCGGCGAGGTCGAGATCGTGGCCGCGGATGCGCCCGTCCTCGAGGTCGTGCGCGACGAGGCGATCGGCCGTGAGCTCCGCGAGGCGATCGCCATCGAGCGCGCGCGGACGACGCCTGCACAGTTCTTCAGCGGACGGATCGTCGAACTCGCCTTCAGGTGGGAGCGCGCGCCCACCGACGCCGCGTTCGAGGTGTTCCTGCGGCGTCGCGATGGAGGTCGCGCCGCGGAGGAACTGAGCTTCACCACGCTCCTCGTCAGGCAGGCGGACGGCCCGAGCACGGCCGCCACGGGCTCCGGCGTCCACAACCTCCCGCCCGGCCGCTACGACGTCGTCCTGCGGCCGTCCGTGCGGCTCGCCGAGGAATCCGTCGGCTTCACCTCCGCCTGGGACGGCCCCGACATCGTCATCGAGGATGTCGAGTTCAGTGAGCCCGAGGCCCCTGCCCCGATGCTTCCGTAGCCTTCGCGGGAAGGACGATGCTGAGCACCGTCGCGATCGCAAGCGTCGCGAGGACGACCACAAGCGAGACCGTCGTGTCGATCTTGATCGACTTCTGCGGCTCCATGCCGATCACATCGAGGTACGGCGGCACGCTGAGGAGCAGGAGCTTCACGCCGACGAACGCGAGGATCAGGATGAGCGCGGGCTTCAGGAAGCGGAACTTGGCGATCAGCGCCGCGAGGCAGAAGTAGAGCGCGCGCAGGCCGAGGATCGCGAAGATGTTGCTCGTGAAGACGATGAACGGGTCGGGCGTGATCGCGAAGATCGCGGGGATCGAGTCGACCGCGAAGACGAGGTCGGTGATCTCGACGAGGATGAGCGCGAGGAAGAGCGGCGTGATCGCCCACTTCGCCGAGAGCGACCCCGCCGGCGGCGGGTCCATCGTCTCCTTCCCCGTCGCTGGGTCCTTGCTGTAGGTCGGCTTGACGGTGCGCTTGGTGAAGAAGCGCTGCCCGTCGTAGAACTCGACCATGGGGACGAACTTCTTGACGAGCCGCACGACGATGTTCTGCGAGGGGTCGTCGTTGCCCT
>CAYMSD010000174.1:0-3177 GCA_964393015.1 uncultured Klebsiella sp. | reverse complement strand
TCACGCCTTCCCGCCGCCGCGTGCGGCGCGGGCGTAGAGGGCGCTCGTGGCGACGAAGAGGAGGCCCGTCACGAGGAGCGCCCCCACGCGCCACAAGGTGCCCGCGTTGGCCATGTCGAGGACGAGCACCTTCGCTGCGACGAGCCCGAGGAGGACGAGCCCCGTCCAGCGCGCGGCCCGCAGCTCGCGTCGGAAGCCGACCACGACGAACGCCACGGCCGAGAGCGCCAGCCAGACGCTGAGCGCGGACTGCTGGATCGTGTCGGTCGTGGCGAACGGTGCCTCGACGCGCGGGTCGAAGACGCGGTAGACGAACGCGGAGCTTCCGACGAGGAAGAGGGCGCCCGCCGCCGCCGCGAGCGTCGAGCGCACGGATCGATCGGCCGCGAACGCCCCGCGCAGCGCGAGGCCGCACGCGACGAGGACGACGACCGCGAGGTTCGCGTGCGAGAGGATCGCGTGCCAGAGCCAACGCGCGCCCT
Source organism: uncultured Klebsiella sp. (assembly GCA_964393015.1). GTDB lineage: Bacteria > Planctomycetota > Phycisphaerae > Phycisphaerales > SM1A02 > QWPT01. The sequence goes on along the minus strand of CAYMSD010000174.1, from coordinate 2,695 downwards.
CGGGCGGCTGATAGGCCTCCGCCGCGATCATGACGAGCGTGACCGCGGCTGCGAGCGATGTGGCGATGAGGCCGAGGCCCTCGCTCAGCTCGAGCTTCGACGCGCGCGCCGTGATCGCGCCGATCGTCGCGACGATGGCGACGGCGCCCGACGCCCAGATCGTGGCGGTCGTGACGGGGCCATCGGTCTCTCCTGCGAGGAGCTCGACGAGGATGATCGTCGCCAGCGCCGCCAGGCCGAAGCCGAAGCCGAAGACCGTCGGGATCTCGCCGAACGGGTCGTCGCGGAACCGCCGCCCGAGGATGAGGCCGCCCGCGACGACGAGCGCGGCCGCGATCGCCGCGCCCTCGGGGCGCGCGAAGTCCGTGCCGAGATTCTCGACGACATGGAGGGTGGTCGCGCCGAACCAGCCGAGGGCCGCAATGCCCGTGCCGAGGAGCGCGACCAGCTTGACGAGCTTGACCGTGCGGCCTGCGAGCAGGGCCGCCGCAGGAATCGCGAGAAGCAGGACGACCGTCGCGAAGCTGAAGGCGATCGAGAGCGAAAGTCCGATCCACACGAGCGCGGCGCAGGCTGCGAGGAAGCCCGACATCAGCCGCACGCCGACCTTCGGGTCGGAGCCGATCGACCAGAACCGCGCGGAGAAGAGAAGCCCGAAGGCGACGAGGAGCGGCGTCCAGTGGGCGTCGGTGAAGCGGAAGCTCCACGCCGACTCGCTGCGCAGGAATGGATCCGCCGGATATGCGACGAGCGTGGCGGCGCCGCCGAGCGAGATGAGTGCGTGGATGGCGGTGGCGCCGAGCGCGAGCAGGGCGGAGGCGGCGCCGAGCGTGGCGGTCGCGCGCTGCTCGCTGCGGCGTCCGATGAGGATCGCAGCGGCGCCCATGGCGACCCAGGTGACGGGCAGCGCGCCGCCGCGGACGACGACGCCGACCTGCGCGATCAGAAGCGCGCCCGCGAGGACCAGGAGCACCATCGACTGCCGCGCGCAGGTCTCGGCCATCTCGGCTGCGCCCGGGTCTTCCTCCCTGTCGCGGCTGTCGACGCCGCCCGCGGGCACGAACGAGCGCAGGGAGAGCGCGGCTGCGGTGGCGATGCCCGCCATCCCGAGCGGGAGCCAGGAGTGGAGGTCCACCCACGGGTTTGTGGCGAACGCGCCCCGCAGCGCAAGCGTGGCGCCGACGGAGGTCGCAGCGACGGTGAAGGCGGTGTTGAGGCGCGGGGTCCGACCGCGCATCGCGGCAAGCGAGCACTCCGCGACAGCCATCGCCCACCAGAGCGCCGTGGTGGCGAGCGAGAGCGCAGGCGAGGTGCCGCCGATCTCGATGAGGAGGAGGAACCCCGAGATGGCTTGGAAGACGCCCGCGAACCGCAGCCACACGAAGCCGCTCGGGCCAAACGCCGCGAGCGCGAGGGCGACCGCGTAGACGCCCGTCAGGTAGAGGGCGCCCGTGGTGGCGGCCGCTTCGCCGAGCGGGGAGCCGGGCATGTAGATCCCCGCGAAGACGGGCACGATGTAGGCGCCGAGGAGGCTGATGGCCCCGACAGCGGGTTCACGCGAGCGGAGCGTGAGCACGCCGCCTGCGATCGCCGCCGCGACGCCCGCGAGGAGCGCGGGCACAGGTCCAAGGACATTGAGCGGCGTGATGCCCGCGCAGGTCGAGACGAAGAGCCCGCCGACGCCTGCCGCCAGCATGGACGCTGCGGGGAAGCGGCCGATCCGCTCGCGGAGGAGCGTGCCCGCGATCGCGAACGCAGCGGAGAGGAGGTACGCCATCGCGAGCTTGAGGCTCGGCGGCGTCTTCTGGAACCAGCCAGCGTCGATGGCGAGCTTCGCGAAGATCGCGATCGCCGCGATGACGACGATCGCGCCGATCCACGCGGCGACCTGTCCGCCGAGGAAGCGCTCGAGGTTGGCGGGGGAGGTTGCGCTGTCGCGCTGCACAGGTGCGGGCGGGCTCGATTGCGGCGGTGCATCGGGTGGGGCCGCCGGCATGGGCGCCGTTCGAGCGGAGGCGGCCGCCTCCCGTGCCGAACTCGCGACGGGGGCTGGAGGCGCGGTCGGTGGAATCGGCGGTGGCGGCGGCACCGATGCGGACGCCTCGATGCGAGCGGGCGGCGGCAGATGCGCGGCCCGCTCGAGCGCCGCGAGGCGGGCCTCGATGGCCGAAAGACGCGCGATCAGATCGGTTTCGGCCATGGCGAGGGCTCCGAGGGTGGGGGATACGTCGGCCAGTCCGCGTCGCGGACGACCTTCACCAGTTGCGAACCACGGCGGCGCCTGCGATCGCGCCGCCGAAGAGCTTTGCGCTGAAGAAGTAGCTGCCGAGGTCGAGTGGGTAGACGGGGTTGAGCACCACGGCGAGCGCCGCGCACAGCCCGCACCAGACTGCCGAACCGTCGCGGCCGAAGACGATCGCCGCCACGAGGAAGGTGCACGAGCTCGCCCAGCGGACGATATCGTCGTTCACGGAGGTTGGCAGCAGGTTGAAGCTCTGGCAGAACAGGAACGCGCTGAGGAGCGCGAGCGGAATGAGGATCACCTTGCCGCCACCGGAGCCGCCGCCTTTGCTCGCCATGGGAGGAGATATCGGCTCGTGCCGCCGACGGCCTGCAGGGGCGGAGGGTTGGGGCCGCTGCGGCACCGCCCAAGGCAGGGGGCCCGTGGTTTGAGCGGTCGCCGCTGCGGCGGCTC
>CAYMSD010000173.1:0-3228 GCA_964393015.1 uncultured Klebsiella sp. | reverse complement strand
GGATCGGCGACGGCTACACCTACACCCTCGAGGAGGTCGGCCGCATCTTCAAGGTCACGCGCGAGCGCGTTCGCCAGGTCGAGTCGAAGGCGATCCGCAAGCTGCAGCACCCCGTGCGCAGGCAGCGACTCGCGAGCTTCCTGCCCGGCAACATGGCCGACGCGGAGAAGGAGGCGTCGGAGAACGAGCGCGAGTTCATGGCGGCAAGCGCCGACGAGTGAGCCCACCCCAGCCAGATCCCCCGCGGCGGGCGCGAGTCGCCCGCCGCGGGTTTCTTTTGGTCCTGCGCGGTACGCTGCATCGGTGCTCGCTCGAGAGGACATCGATCGTTGGCGCGAGGCCGCACGGCACCCCTCGGTCGCCGCGTTCTTCGACGCGGCCCGCATGCGGATCGCCGAAGTCGTTCGCGTCGAGCGCCCGATCTGCCTCGCGTCGGGGGCCTGCTGCAGGTTCGAGGAGTACGGGCATCGGATGTATGTCTCGGGACTCGAGGCGGCCTTCGTCGTTGCGCGCATCGACGCGTCGCGCGCCGCGCGGGCCGCGAATCCGCTGAGGATTCTCGAGGTGGACGACGCGCGCCGCCGCGGCGACTGTCCGTACCTGCGCGCGGGGCTCTGCGGCGAACATGAGGAGCGCCCCCTCGGCTGCCGCATCTTCTTCTGCGACACGGGCGCGGATGGATGCGCCGCGGATTGGCAGAGCGCGCTCTACGAGGAGCTGCACGCCGGAACGATCGCACTGCACGAGCGGCTTGGCGTCCCCTACCGGTACCTCGAGTGGCGCGAGGCGCTGGCGGCGGTGACCGGGTAAGTCGCTTCAGCCGCCACCTCGGCCCGCGTCATCGCGCTGGCCGAGGTGGTCGTCCGATGTCTGCCGGATGTCTGCCGGATGTTCGCCTCGCGGAGGAGCCCCCATGCCCCTCCGCGAGGCGGTCGAGGAGCCATGTCTGCTGCGTGGTCGGGAAGTGATCTGTCGCCGACATGGGTCTCGACCGTCCATGCGACAGCGGCGGCGACGCGCGCACGAACTTTCTCAAAAAGGGCGGAGTTTCAACCGCCCGTCTGCTGCTGGAAGTAGACCTCCTCCTTCGGCTGGATCAGGACGAACCCCGAGCCATCGAAGCGGAGCTGGATGGATTCGCCGCTCCCGCGGCCGAAGAAGGTCTTGAGGCTGACATCCGTGTGGATCTGCGGCTGGAGCGTGCCCGACCACGCGACCGTGGCGTTCGGATCGGTGAAGACCGACTGGCCCGGCTTCACCTCGAGCGCGAGGGGATCGTAGTGGGTGGTGATGGCGAGCAGTCCCGAGCCCTCGAAGCGCACATTGAAGAGGCCCCCTGCGAGCATGCTTGCGCCGCTGCGCATCACGGTGATGTCCCACTTCAGCGAGGGTTCGAACGCGAGCACATCGTTGCCGTTCACGAAGATCGCCTCGTTGGCGAGCCTGAGGATCGAGATCTTCTTCGCTTCGTCCGCGAGGTAGAGCTTGCCGCGGCCCTCGGCCTTCGTGAGCTGCGTTCCCTCGCCGCTGACGGCTCGCTTGAGGAGCTTGCCGATCCCGTGCTCGAGGATCCCCTCGCGCGTGAACCTGATGCCTCCGACATACGCGACCATGGACCCCGTCTTCGTCCACATCTGTCCATTGAGATTGACCTCGAGCATGCGCTCGTTCTCGAGCTCGAAGAGGCCGTGCCCGCGGTCACGCTGGGCGCGCGCACGCACGAACTCCGCGAGCGAGTATCGCCCGGCGGACTGCTGCGCGGCATCGGGCGGCGGAAGAACGGTCGACGGAATCGGCGGAGGCAGGTTCTGCATGGCGCGAAATGTAGGCGCACCGCAGCGGCCAGGCGCGTTTCAGGAACCCGTCAGGCCGATCGTGATCTCGACCGGCGAGTGGAGGCGCCCCGCTCCCATGCCCGGGCACGGCGTGCGGCGCTTCGTCTCGTCCCACGCATCGGGGCTCTCGACGACCTCGGGCCACCACGGCCAGGTGCGGCACTGGCTCGGGCGCGCGCGGTAGATCCCGCAGATGGCCTTCCCGGGGCGCGACTCGCGGTCGAGGAAGACGCAGTCGAAGCGCCCGTCGATCTTCAGTTCCTTCAGGCTGCGTCGCGCGCCGACGCGACGGGTGTAGCGCTCGAGGAATTCCGCCGTGCCGATCCTGAGCTCGCGCGCCATGGCGTCGGCCTCTTCCGCGGTGAACCACACCGCTCCCGGCGGCCCTGAGCAGCAGTTGCCGCACTGCGTGCACTCGAAGCGAAGCCCCTCCGCGTACCACGGCGAGCCCGCGCTCTCGCCGCCACCGTCAGTTGTTGCCACCGCCGCCTCCGTTGCCGCCTCCGCTTCCTCCCGGCGACGGGCCGCGTCGCGACGCGATGTCGCTTGGGCCGCTCGGCGGCTCCTCGCCCCACGGCTCGATGTCGAGCTCGTGGACCGCGGCGCGGCGCCGCGTCGGCGGCAGGTGCGAGAGGCTCGGCGGGCGGTCGTCGAAGGCGACGCGGTCCATGGTGTAGACCGACTCGAACACCCACTGCGGGTGGTCGAGGAGCGCGTCCTCGAGGAGTTCCTCCGCCTGCGCCAGGCTTCCCGCCGTCATCCAGACCGAGATGTACGCACCGCGGTCGGTTTCGCCTTCGGAGCTCGTGGCGAGGACGATCGCGTGCCAGAGGGTCATGCCGAGGTGGCGCCCCGCATCGTCGACATTCGTCTCGCGGTCGATGTTGAGCTCGAGCAGCCACCGCTCCCGGAGCACGAGCAGCAGCTCGTCGAGGTCGGGCGAGTGGTCGTCGACGATCTCGAGGACATCGCGCGTCACAAGCGACTCGTCGTCGCCGCGGGCATCGGGCGGAAGCTCGGCCCAGGTCTCGGGCACCTCGGTCAGGCCATGGGAGGTGAAGAGCGCCTCGACCTCGTCGCGCATCTCGACGGGAACGGAGATGAGAAGCCCCTTCCAGCTGTCGACGAAGACATCGACCCATGGCTCCTCCGAGTTCGCGCCGACGCCGATCGTCACATCCTCGAGAAGGATGTCCTCGAACTCGTACCAGCTGCGCAGGAACTCGACGAGCGGCATCGGCTCCTCGCCGAGGAAGGTGTCGACCGTGCGGTAGGCGTCGCGCGAGCCGATCTCAACGACGGGCGTGACCTCGCGGGGAAGCAGGTTGAAGGCGGCGTCCACGAGCCCGCGGAGGCGGTCGTGGCTGACGACCGCGTGGAACACATAGGTGTC
>CAYMSD010000172.1:0-3236 GCA_964393015.1 uncultured Klebsiella sp. | reverse complement strand
CGCTATCGGACGACTCGACGCAGCCCCCGTCGGCGTGGTACAGAGCCGTCATGCCGCGATTCCCAGTGCTCTTCGTGTCGCTCGCCGTTCCGCTCGTCGCCGCCGCGACGGTGCCCGTCTTCATCCTCGGCGCGCAACACGAGCGCGCGCTCGAGACGGCGCTCGAACGCTCCGCGCAGAACGCGATCAGCGCGACCTCCGAGCAGAAGGCGAAGCGCCTCGACGCGCTCGGGCGAGAGCGCGTGCGCATGGCGCTGGCGCTCGCGGCCGACCCCGCGGCGCGCGCGATCCTCGCGGGCGAGCGCGACACAGACTCACCCGCCGCCACGCGTCTCGACGAAGTGATGCGCGCGCTCGGCGTGTCTGAGGTCGCTGTCCTCGACGCGGGCGGCGCGCTCGTTCTTGCGCGCGAGGCTCCGCGCACCGAGGCAGGCAGGCTCGACGAGGCTCCTTCGCGGGAATCCGGCGCGGAGGATGCGCGCGAACGCGACCGCGCGCGGAGGGACGCGCTTCGACGCCTGCGCCGCGGAGATGCCTCTGCGATCACCCATCCCGACATGAAGTCGGAGGGGGCGGGCTCGAAGGGCATGCGCCCCGCGCTCGAGGCCATCGCCCCCGTCCGCGACGGCGACACGACCGTCGGCCATGTGGCCGTGACGCTTGATGTCGCGTCGATCGACGCGATCCTGGGCGAATCGACGGGGCTCGGCGCCACGGGCGAGAGCATCTGCGCGGTGGTGCTCGGAAACGAGGTCGTGGTGACGACCCCGACGCGTGCGGATCCCGACGCCGCCTATGCGCTGCGCTGGTCGTTGGGGGGCCGCAAGCTGCAGAGGCTCGAGGAGGTCCTCTTCGGAAACTCCTCGCGCGGCGACGACAAGGACCTCGAGGGCCGCGCGATCCTCGGCGCCTGGACTCGCATCGAGTCGCTCGGCTGGGTGATCGCGGTGACCCAGCACCGCGAGGAGATCGTGGCGCCGATCGGCCCCGTGCGGCGACAGACCACGATGGTCGGCGCGATCGGCGCGGCGAGCGCACTCGCCGCCTCGGCCATCATCGCGTGGCTCCTCGCGCGCGCGTCTGCGCGACGCGAGGCGACCGCCCGCGCCGCCGCGTCGACCTCCGCCACCTGACCTGAAAACGAAAGAAGGGGCGACCCTTTCGGGTCGCCCCCACTACTTTCTCGGAATTCCACTTCGCGGCGTCACCGGATGGCGGCGCCGGAAGCGTGTCCTCCGCCCACTCCGTATTAGCCTCGCATGAGCGAGAGGACCGCCTGCGGTGCCGAGTTCGACAGCGCGAGGGCCTGGGTCGAGGCCTGGACGAGGATCTGGTTGCGGGTCATCGAGGCGGTCTCCGCCGCGAAGTCCGTGTCGCGGATCGCGCTCTCCGCCGCGACCGTGTTCTCGAGCGCGACGCCAAGGCTGTTGATCGTCGAGCCGACGACATTCTTGGTGAACGAGCCGATGCGGCCGCGGAGGCTCGACAGCTGCTTGGTCGCAGCGTCGAGGATCTCCTGCGCCTTCGTCAGGTTGCCGTTCTGCACGTTCGCAGAGCCGCCCGACTTGAGCTCGGAGAGGTAGCCCGTGATCGAGTTTCCGAGGTTGGCGCTCGTCACGGTCTCGACGCCCAGCGACACCTTGCCCGCGAGGTTCACGTCGGGCGAGAGGTTGAAGTCCGCGCCGCCGCCGGTGACATTGAAGGTGCGGGTCTCTCCGTTGCTGTTGATGGCGTTGTTGCCGAGGAGCGACACCTGGACATCGAAGCCGTCGAGGGCGACGCGGGCCGTCAGGCCGCGGGCGACCGCGACGACGCCGTTGATGTTGACCGTGGCGTTGCGGCCGTTGGTCTTGACGTCCTCGACAGCGCCGTTCACGGTGTCGGTGACGAAGTTGGTGGAGCCGTTCGCGTTGGCGATCTCACGGGTGCGGACGAACGCGTCCGAGCCGAAGCCCGTCGAGTCGATGCGCACATTGGTGCCCGAGAGCGACGCGGACACGCCGAGCGCCTCGGTGAAGGCGTTGATCGCGTCGCGCATCGTGGCGGCGGTGGTGCCCGACGCGAAGCTGAACTGCTGCGAGCCGCGGGCGCCCGCCACTTCGAAGGTCACGGAGCCGGAGCCGCCGTTGTCGAGGGCGCCTGCGCTGAGCAGGAGGCCGACGCGGGCCGTCTGCGCCGACTGGTTCACCGTGACGGTGACCTCGCGGAACGAGCCCGGGTTGTCGGAGAGCTTGACCGAGTTGATCGAGACATCGCCGAAGCCGCTCGCCGCGGTGTAGCCGCCGCTCAGGGTGTAGTCGTAGTTGCCGTTCAGGAGCTTGGTGCCCTGGAACGAGACCGAGTTCGCGATGCGGTCGATCGTCGAGAGGATCGCGTCGACCTGGAGCTGGTTCGCGTCGCGCTCCTCGGCCGAGATGCCCGCCTCGTTGGCCGTCTGGCCGACGAGGGCCTGCACCTCGATGAGCATGTTGGAGATCTCCTGGAGACCGCCCTCCGCGATGTTCATGACCTGCTCGGCGCGCTGGGCGTTGCCGATGGCGGCGTTGATGCCCTTGATCTCGCCGCGCAGGTTCTCGCTGATGATCAGGCCTGCGGGGTCGTCGGCGCCGCGGTTGATGCGGAAGCCGGTCGACAGGCGCTCGAGCGTGCCCGAGAGCGCGCGGTTGTTCATCGCGTTCACGCGCTGGGCGATCATCGAGGGGACGTTCGAATTGATACGACTCATGACTGCTGTCCTCCGTGAGCTGCCGGCGGGGGGTTGCCGGCGGTCCCGAGCGCGGTTGGGGGTGGCCTTTGGCCGTTGAGCCCGCGTTCGGGAAGCTTGTCGGCCCCTCCACTTCCTCGAGGAGGGGACCGAAAGTTGTTGAGGGCGCATCCTGCGCCCAAATCGTGTCGGGAGTCAGTTCCCGACGCGCCTCAGATCGGTGACCCGCAAGGGCGACTTCATCGCTTCAGACGATTCAGGCCGCAATACCGTCATAATCGCCGTGATCGGCAACTTCTGCCGATCCTGCACGGGCGTCAAAACCCGCCTGACCGACTGCGCCAGGGCCCGCCGCGTGCGCAAAAACGCAGCGAAGCGGCCCTTTCGGGCCGCTCCGTGCGTCAATCTCCGGGTCCGTCTCGGAGTCCTTCCGTTCAGGACCCACCCCCTCCGCCGTGATTTCATCGCATCAGTGACAGGACCGCCTGCGGTGCCGAGTTCGACAGCGCGAGGGCCTGGGTCGAGGCCTGGA
>CAYMSD010000171.1:0-3280 GCA_964393015.1 uncultured Klebsiella sp. | reverse complement strand
ATCTTCCTGTCGAGGCCCGGCGCGCGAGCGTGGGATACCGCTTCGCGCGGCATCTCCAGCGCCAGCGCGTGTCGATCGGTGTGGTCGCGCTCGTGCTCGTGGCGACGGCCGCCACGGGATTCGCGCTCTGGGCGAAGTCGGCGGCGGACAAGCGCGAGTTGATCGTGCAGGGGCAGGAGGCGACCGCAGCGGAACTCGCGTCGAAGTACCGCGCGCTTTCGTCGGGCCTCGGGTGGCTCGAGATCGACTATGGCCGCGAGGGCGGCGACCCGCTCGTCGTGGTCGGTGCGCAGCGCGACCTCGAGAAGGCGCAGCTCGCGCTCATCTCGCAGCGCGGGAAGCCGTCGCCCGTGGCGGTGGGCTCGTATGTGAGGACGCTGCTTCGGTACGCGGCGGTCTGCAAGCGGACCGTCGAGATCGAGAAGGGTCTCGAGGCGATGCAGGAGGCGGAGGGTCTCCTCGCCGCCGCGAGCCCGACCGACTGGACGGCGGTCGAGATGCGCGAGATGACGGCGCGCGTCCTCGAGGTGAAGGCGGATCTCCTGCTCAAGGGCGGGCGCGACCCCGAGGCGCATCCGCTGCACGAGCGCGCCTTCGCGATCCGCGAGGAGGTCGTGCGGGACACGGCGTCCGCGCCCGACGCGGTCTACAACCTGTCGAAGTCTCGGCAGCGGATCTACGACGCGCAGATCTACCGCGGCGAGTACGCGGCCGCCGTGGCCACGGCCGATAGGATGATCGCGGAGCGCGGGCGGATCCTCGCCCACGAACTGCGTGGAATCGACGCGGCCCGCAAGGACCGATACGAGCGCGATGTGATGCTTGGGCACCACTGGCGTGCGCTCGCGCGACTCGAGCTCGGCGACATCGACGGCGCCGAGGCTGACGCGGTCGCGATGCTGGCGACGGCGCGGAAGCGTGCTGCGGTCGAAAAGCCCGCGCGCGACGCCGAGTGGGATCTCGCGCTCGCGCTACAGGACTCGGCGCGTGCGCAGTCGGCGCGTGCGCGCTTCACCGAGGCCGCCGAGATGCTCTCGCCCGCGATCGACGCGATCGACACTGCCCTCGCCCGAAACAACGCGTCGCAGGCGACGCTTGCGAGCGGCTACGAGATCGCGAGCGACCGGCTCGAGGCGCTGCTCGCGACTGGCCGCGATGACGAGGCGCTTGCCACCGCGGCGGGCTTCGAAGAGAAGCTCATGAGCATCGCCCGTGGCCTCCAGACGAACGACTTGAAGACCCTGACGGCGCGCGCCGGGCTGCCCGCGGTGCGCTTCGAGCTGCTGCGGCTTTCGGCGATGGTGGGCGCAGGCGATGGGTCGAACCTCGAGAAGGCGACACGCGATCTGCGGGCGGCGCTGCCGCAGTCCGTGCAGCCGAGCCGCGATCTCCCGCTCTGGGTGCTCGAGGCCGCCACGCTGGCCGTCCGCGCAGCCGAGGGCGACACGCCGTCCGCACGCGAGGCCGCCGAGCGCGCGCTCGAGAGCGCCGAGAGGTCGGGCGACGCGCGCCAGCGCGCAGCGTGCGCGGTCGCCGTGCATCAGGCCTGCGCGCGCGCGGGCATCGACGCAAGCGGGCTCGCTGGCTTCGGCGACGCGCTCGCCACCGTCAAGGACATCAAGGGCGCCGCGTTGCGCGCCCATTTCGAGAAGCAGTTCGTGCAGGTTGGTTCCGCGCGCGAGTGAGTGTGAGAAGTTCGTCTCTCGAGGAGTTTGAACGATGAAGACTCGAATTGTGGCTCTCGCACTGCTGATACTTGGATTCGGGGCCCCCATCGCGCACGCGCAGGAGGGCATGCCCGTTCTCAAGCAGGTCATCCCGCAGGCAGGATGGCCGTGTACGAACAAGGCGATCGCCATCAAGGGTGAGTGGATGGCAATCTCCTGCGCGGGACGGTTCGATCCAGCAAACGGGCCGAGCCGCATCGAGATGTGGCGGCGCCTGAACGGGCAGTGGACGCTGCACCAGACCCTGACTGGACCCGTGTGGGAACCTGCATCGAACTTCGGACTTTGCGCTAGCACGATTCGATTCGACTCGACGGGAACGCGGTTCGTTGCCGGTGATCCGCGATTCAATGGATTTGGTCCACCGCCTGAACCGTGCGAGGGCGATGGCGACGAGTACTTCGAGATGTACTGTGGCGAACGGGTTCGTGTGTTCGTTCTAGACGGAGATCAGTGGCAGCTTGATTTGGGAGGCGACTTGTCATCGGCGCCATCACTTGCGACCGTCGCAAGGCGATTCGGTTACTCGGCCGACATCGAGGGCGAGAACATCATCGTTGGTGGCCCTTGGTGGATGTACAACGGCTCCCCAAGTTGGGGGGCCTTCGAGTCCTTCTCTCGACGGGATAGCGGCTGGCTTTCCATGAGCGGGACACCGTATCCCACTGGGAACGCCTGTGTCTTCGGGTTGTTTGTTGTCGGGCATGAAGTATTCATTGCGAAGCCACCGCTGCCGCGATTCTGGATCGCCACATTCCTCCCTGCTGGGTGCATTGACACTCTTGGACAGTCGTACTTTGCCGTCGGTAACTTCTCTGGGACCGGTGTTCTCTTGCAGACAGGATCGTTTACGTTCTACAACCCGGCTGGAAGTTCGCGTGTTCGGCTGCGCCAGGATGAGAACCGAATCCTGCACAACTCAAGCGGCGGTGCCGGAATCAGGGTCTACTCTGGATCGCTGCAGAGTCTCCAGACGATTCCTGACCCCGGAGCGCCGAACTGGGGGGGAGACATCAGCGCCCAAGGCGGGCGGATCGTTACCGCGACATCGGATAATCGGTTGTATGTTTACGATTGGATCGATCCATCCGGAGGATCAAGCGCTGGCAGCTATCAACTGCGTGGCGTCATGAGTGGTCCGAGTGGAAACCCCATCGAATTGCCGGCGCGGACGAATAGTGACGCCTGCATCATCAATGGGGAGTTCATCACGCTTGACGGCGCGTCACTCGCGATTCAGGCTGCGTCTGGGGACATCTTGCTCTACGAGTTCTATCCGGACTGCAACGGAAACAACCAGTCGGACCTCGACGAAATCGCCGTCGATCCTCTCCTCGACTGCGACGACACGGGCTCGCTCGACGAGTGTGAGCCGCTGCCGAGCCCGCCGCCCGTGCCCACGCGCTCGAGCTGGAAGACTCCGCTCGGCGGATCATTCCAAGATGTCCTGAACTGGTGCCGCCAATCGCCCGTCAACACCACCGCGATCGAGTTCGGCATCCCGTTCAACTACGGCGTCACGCTCAGCCAGACGCGCGAGGTGAAGAACATCA
>CAYMSD010000170.1:0-3415 GCA_964393015.1 uncultured Klebsiella sp. | reverse complement strand
GAAGGCACCAACATCGGCCTCATCGCGTCGCTGGGCATCTACAGCGGCGTGGACGACTACGGCTTCCTGCTCACCCCCTACCGGGAGGTGAAGACCAAGAAGACCACCGGCAAGGTCGCCCACCTTCGCGCCGACGAGGAGCTGAAGGCGGTCCTGGCGCCGACCGAGTCGATCGATGCGGAGGGCCGCGTCGACGAGGGCACGGTCCTTGCGCGCAAGAACGGCGAGCTCGTGCAGGTGCACGCAGGCGAGGTCCAGTACGTCGACATCAGCCCCAAGCAGATCGTCGGCGTGAGCGCGTCGCTGATCCCCTTCCTCGAGCATGACGACGCGAACCGCGCGCTCATGGGCTCGAACATGCAGCGCCAGGCGGTGCCGCTCGTCAAGACCGACCCGCCGTGCGTCGCCACCGGCATGGAGCGCGTGGTCGGCATCTACAGCGGCATGATCGTGAAGGCCGAGCGCGGCGGAACCGTCACGTACGTCGACAGCGAGCGCATCATCGTCGACAACGCCGACGAGTACGTGCTCAAGAAGTTCGTGGGCCTCAACGAGAAGACCTGCCAGAACCAGCGGCCGGTCGTGAAGCCCGGCCAGAAGGTGAAGGCCGGCGACATCCTCGCCGACGGCGCGTCGACCATGCACGGCGAGCTGGCGATCGGCAAGAACGTGCTCGTCGCCTTCAACACGTTCGACGGCTACAACTTCGAGGACGCGATCGTCATCTCGGAGCGCCTCGTGAAGGATGACGTGTTCACGTCGATCCACATCGAGAGCTTCGAGTGCGAGATCCGCGAGACCAAGCTCGGCCGCGAGGAGTTCACCGCGGACATCCCGAACGTCTCCGAGAAGATGCTGCTCAACCTCGACGCCGACGGCATCATCCGCATCGGCGCGAGGGTCAGCCCCGGCGACATCCTCGTCGGCAAGGTGAGCCCCAAGAGCAAGAGCGAGCTGAGCCCCGAGGAGAAGCTCCTCCATGCGATCTTCGGTCGCGCGGGCGAGGACGTGAAGAACGACTCGCTCGAGGTGCCCGCAGGCGTCGAGGGCGTGGTGATCGGCGCGAAGCGGTTCAGCCGCCGCCAGCACCAGAGCGAGGAGCAGAAGAAGGCCCTCAAGCGCTCCATCGCCGCCTACGAGGAGGAGATGAACGGGAAGGCGATCCAGCTCTTCCGCCAGATGGTCGCGGAGATCAACCGCATCGTCGGCACCGAGATGGTCGACCCCTCGACCCGCCAGAAGGTGGGCGCAAGCGACATCCCGGACGTCATCCTCGAGCAGATCGAGAACTTCACCGACAAGTGGATCAAGGGCTCGAAGGAGGCCCGAGAGGAGGCGCTGGTCGCCTTCGGCCAGTTCTGGCCCCGCATCCAGGCGAACCGCCGCGAGCGTGACCGCAAGGTCTCGCACATGAAGCGCGGCGACGAGCTCGGCTCGGGCGTCCTCGAGATGGTCAAGGTCTACATCGCCACCAAGAGGCAGCTCTCGGTGGGCGACAAGATGGCCGGCCGCCACGGCAACAAGGGCGTCATCGCCCGAATCGTGCCCGAGGAGGACATGCCCTTCCTCGAGGACGGCACCCCTGTGGACGTGCTCCTCAACCCGCTCGGCGTGCCGAGCCGCATGAACGTCGGACAGATCCTCGAGGTGCACCTCGGGTGGGCGGCGCAGGTCCTGGGCTTCCAGGCCGTGACCCCGGTGTTCGACGGCGCAGGCGAGGAGGAGATCTTCAAGTCGATCGAGGAGGCCAACACGAAGGTGGCCTCGCGCGTCGACCAGTTCGAGTCCACAGGAAAGGACCCCGGCCACCCGCGCGAGCTCCTCGCGCGCATGCCGGTCGACGGCAAGATCCAGCTCTTCGACGGGCGCACCGGCGAGCCGTTCCACCAGCGCACCTCGGTGGGCTACATGTACATGCTCAAGCTCCACCACCTGGTGGACGACAAGATCCACGCCCGCTCGACCGGCCCCTACAGCCTCATCACCCAGCAGCCGCTGGGCGGAAAGGCGCGAACGGGCGGACAGCGCTTCGGCGAGATGGAGGTCTGGGCCCTCGAGGCGTACGGCGCCGCGTGGGTGCTCCAGGAGCTCCTGACCGTCAAGAGCGACGACATCGAGGGCCGCCAGAAGATCTACGAGTCCATGGTCAAGGGCACGAACACGCTGCAGGCAGGAATGCCTGTCGTCTTCGACGTGCTCTGCAAGGAGATCCGCGGACTCGGCATGAACATCCAGCTCGAGAAGGTCGGCGGAGAGCCGGCCGTCCCGATCATCTGACCGCCATCACCTTCCCCCGCCCCGACACACCGCGGCGCGCACCACGTGCCCGCCGCTCCAACTGACCGACCAACTGCATGAGGACCTCCCCAATGGCTGAGAGCGTCTACGACCGCGTGAACGACTACGGATCGGTGAAGATCACCCTCGCGAGCCCCAATGACATCCGGAGCTGGAGCTTCGGCGAGGTCAAGAAGCCCGAGACGATCAACTACCGCACCTACCGCCCCGAGCGAGATGGCCTCTTCTGCGAGCGCATCTTCGGGCCCGAGCGCGACTACGAGTGCGCATGCGGCAAGTACAAGGGCACGAAGTACAAGGGCATCATCTGCGACCGCTGCGGCGTCAAGGTGACCCACTCGCGCGTGCGGCGCCAGCGCATGGGCCACATCAACCTGGCTGCGCCCGTCGTGCACATCTGGTTCTTCAAGGCGATGCCGAGCCGCCTCGGCAACCTGCTCGCGATGAAGACCAGCGACCTGGAGAAGATCATCTACTTCCAGGACTGGGTGGTCACCGACCCCGGCGAGAGCGACCTGCAGTTCAAGCAGGTGCTCACCGACGACGAGTACCGCGAGGCCGTGTCCAAGCACGGCGGCAGCTTCACCGCCATGATGGGCGCCGAGGCGGTCCGCGAGCTGCTTTCGCGCGACAAGCTCGACCTCATGGAGCTCTCGGTGGAGATCCGGCAGGAGATCGGCGAGACGCGCTCGAAGCAGAAGGCCAAGGACCTCTCGAAGCGCCTCAAGATCGTGGAGCAGATCCGCGGCTCCGAGAACGACCCGCAGTGGATGGTGCTCGACGTGGTGCCCGTGATCCCGCCGGACCTGCGACCGCTGGTCCTGCTCGAGAGCGGCAACTTCGCCACGAGCGACCTCAACGACCTCTACCGGCGCATCATCAACCGCAACAACCGCCTCAAGAAGCTGATGGACCTCAATGCCCCCGAGGTCATCATCCGCAACGAGAAGCGCATGCTGCAGCAGGCCGTCGACGCGCTGTTCGACAACGGCCGGTGCCGCCGCCCCGTGCTCGGGTCGAGCAACCGCCCGCTCAAGTCGATCACCGACATGATCAAGGGCAAGCAGGGCCGCTTCCGCGAGAACCTGCTCGGCAAGCGCGTCGACTACTCGGCGCG
>CAYMSD010000169.1:0-3466 GCA_964393015.1 uncultured Klebsiella sp. | reverse complement strand
CCAGATGCTCCACTGGCGCCCGCAGCACAAGCTGCAGGGCTTCGACAACCTCTGGTGTGTCGGCGGCGGAACCCACCCGGGCTCGGGCCTGCCCGTCATCTTCCTCGCGAGCGAAATCACGAGCCGCCTGCTCTGCGCGGAATGCGGCGTGAAGAGCCCTCTCGATGCCCCGCACGCGCGCCGTGTGGATTCCGCGCTCCCCCGCGAACGCGGCGGGATGCTTGCTGGAGTGTGAGGGGCGAGCCCGTTGCGAGAGTCCGGAGGAAGTGACCAGTTTGCCCGTCGCTTCCGGAAGTGACCAGATTCTGTCTGACGGATCCCCAGCCGTCGGTCCTCGTCGACCGCGCGCTTGATCGCGGGGAAGATCGCGGGAACGCGCTGCACTTCGTAGAGGATGACCCGCGGAGGAAGCGCGTCGACGAACGCATCCGGATCGTGCTCCGCCGCCGCGCGGTCGGCGGTCCGGTCGAAGGTGCGGAACTCGAACCGCCTTCCGCGGACCGCGACGGCGCGCGCGAGGATCGTCTTCCCGCACTGCCGCGGCCCCTGCATGAACACGACGGGCGTGTCGGAGATGGCTTCGGGAAGCCGAGGCCGCAGATGGCGAGAGAACATGGGGAGAGGAAACCCGGGGCCCGGGGTCCGATCCACGCGGAAGTGCAGATTCACCCGATTCGTGGGTGATTTTCGCCCACCAGCGCGTGCCGCCGCAGACGGGAGCGGCGGCGGCGGGCGTTCGGAGCCCAACGCCCGCGCAAGGCGCGCGCCACGCCTTCGGCGGTTCGCGCGGGCTCCTCCGTCCCGCTCTCCGCGTTCCGCGCGCTCGCGCCGAACGCCCTTAGACTGCAGGCCAGGCGCACACGGCTCGTGCGCGACCGCCACTACCCCTGCTTCGCAGGGGATAGTGCCACACGACACATGCTGCGACTCCAGCGTCGGCCGCTCCGACTTCGCTGCGCTCCGTCGTCGGCGAGGGCTCACAGCGGCCATGCGCCCTCGGGCAGCCAGCCGCGAACTTCGGCAAGCACGCGCTCGGCCAACTCGATCGACTGCAGTGCATCGCGCTCCGAAACCGAAGCGGAGTCTCCTGGATAGCGGAAACGCCACGCAAACTCGGTCATGAGCGACGCTTCGCGCATGAGCTCGGCAAGCGCAGGCTCGATCCTGGCAACGGCCCCACCGAGCTCGGTGAGGTTGTGGGTCTTGCGAAACGGGCGTTCGTGGTAGACCAGGAAGGCCTTCATCGCCTTCTCAGCGCACTGCTGCGCATGGAAAGCGACATCGTTGCAGAGCGGCGGCCGCGCGGTCAGGTCGTGCTTCCCCGCCCGCAGGTCTTCCGACGCCCGCAGGAGCCACCCGCGCACCTCGAGCGTGCGGACATCGGGTTCATCGGCCGCCATAGAGCAACCGTCCCTCCCGACGAATCGTCCAAGGAAGCGACGCCACCACCGAGCACCGCGCCGCGAACTCGCTCTCGCGAAAGACGACCACGTCGGCGCCACGGTCGAGGCCCCAGAGCGCCTCGGCGGCCGCACGCGGGCTTGCCCGCTCGGGCAGCGCGTCGTCTGGCACGATCACCGCGAGATCGATGTCGCTGTCCTCGCCCGCATCGCCGCGCGCCTCGGAACCGAAGAGATAGACCCGGACCGGGCGATACGCATCGACGACGCGCCGCAAGACTTCAGGGAGGATGGATGCATTGCCCGAGGTCATGGGTCAGATCGTAGGCGAAACTGCCGCGCAGGCCAACGACTCGAGTGCTTCGCGTCGCGCACGACCGAGCCCGAGCGCCGCATGCCCCCGCCAAGCCGCGATCGATGCGGCCGCGGCCGCAGGCAAAGCCCGATTGGCGAACGCGCGAAACCGCCGCCGCACCCGCGCGATCGCCTCGCGCCGCACACGGGTGTTGGCGGGACCGACGAGGAAACCCACCCATGGGACGCCTTGCGCGGTCGGGAAGATGTGCGACTTGCGGCGGTTCACGCAAAGCCGACGGGCCGCCAGCGCATCTTCGATTGCGATCTCAACCGCGCGCAGTTCCGCAATCGTATCGCCGAACACCACCATGTCGTCGCAGTAGCGCGCGTAGGCGCGAACCCGCAACCTGTCCTTGACCTCGTGGTCGACCGCGTCGAGCACCACGTTCGACAGGAACTGCGAGGTGAGGTTCCCGATCGGAATCCCACGCGGTCGCTCGAGCGGGGTGAAGAGGTCATCGCCGCGAAACCACCGAAGCGGCGCCTCGCAGCTGGTCCAACTCGCAAGAATCGCGCGGCAAAGAGACATCGTCCTTCGGCAGGCGATGCGTCGGGCGAGCGCAGCAAGCGCGAACCCATGATCGACCGACGGAAAGAACTTCTCGACATCGATCTTGAGCGCCCACGGGTAGCGATGCGCCCAGCGCTCGACGCGCGCGAGCGCCGCATGGGTTCCCTTGCCGATGCGGCAGGAGTAGCTGTCGGCGATGAACCCTCTCTCGAAGCGCGGCTCGATCACCTGAACGAGCGCCTGATGGACCACGCGGTCGCGAAACGGCGCGGCGCAGATGGTGCGCACCTTCGGCTCGCGGATCTCGAACACGCGGTACGGACCAGGCTTCCAAGCGTCCGATTGCAACTCCTCCGAGAGTGCGAGGCACTCGCTCTCGAGCCGCATCAGGAAGCCGGCTGTCGACATGCGGTAGCGCTTGCCGCGCGCGGCCGTCCTCGCCGCGCTCAGGATGTTCTCGAACGACGCGATCTCTTCGAAGAGCGCGCTCACCGCACGCTCCGCCGCCAGCCACCGATCTGCCTGCCGACCTCGTCGAGCATGCGCGTCGCGTGCTCGACCTGGCCGGCCGAAACCAATCGCAGAGAGAACGCGATCCGGAACTCGTGCCGCAGCACCTCGACCTCGATGTTCGCGTCGTCGAGAGCGGCCCCCTTGCGCGATCGATCGAGGAACGCCGCGCGCACGAGCCGCTCAAGCACCCCGTACACACGCCCCTCGATGCGGCTTCCAAGCGAGTATCGGTGCGCGCGCGGGAAGCGCGCGACGGTGGGCAGAATCCACGCGATGAGCGCATGGGTGCGCTCGACCACCTCGAGACGCCCCGTCGCTTGAAGAGGGAACGAGCCCCCCGCCGCCGCCCGCGATCCGTCCGCCCCAGAGGGGCGCGATCCTTCGGGAGACGACGGGGCGCACGACTCGTTCGGCTCGGCTTCGGCCGGAAAGTCCGGCGATCCGCCGCGCTCAGGACGCGATCCGGGACTACCGCGCTCGGCACGCTCGGGTCGGGCGGAGTTCATCCGCGCAACCCGATTCTGGCGGAGGCAGTGCTCGCGACGCGGAACCCGATGTTGTTGTTCGTGTTCCCGGGGGCGTTGTTGTTGCGGTTGGCGGAGCGGCAGTTGGACGCGTTGTTGTTCCAGCCGCCGCCGCGCAAGACGCGCGCCCCGTCGCTTGCGATCGCTGCCCTCTCGGGACT
>CAYMSD010000168.1:0-3472 GCA_964393015.1 uncultured Klebsiella sp. | reverse complement strand
CTTGCCGAGCAGGTTCTCGCGGAAGCGGCCCTGCTTGCCCTTGATCATGTCGGTCAAGGACTTGAGCGGGCGGTTCGACGAACCGAGCACCGGGCGGCGGCAGCGGCCGTTGTCGAACAGCGCGTCGACCGCCTGCTGCAGCATGCGCTTCTCGTTGCGCACGATGACCTCGGGCGCATTGAGGTCCATCAGCTTCTTGAGGCGGTTGTTGCGGTTGATGATGCGGCGGTAGAGGTCGTTGAGATCGCTCGTCGCGAAGTTGCCGCTCTCGAGGAGGACCAGCGGACGCAGGTCCGGCGGGATCACCGGGATCACATCGAGGACCATCCACTTCGGCTCGTTGTTCGAGCCGCGGATCGCCTCGACGATCTTGAGGCGCTTCGAGAGGTCCTTCTGCTTCTGCTTCGACTTGGTCGCGGCGAGGTCCTCGCGGATCTCCTTCGACAGGCTGTCGAGGTCGAGCTGCTGCAGGAGCTCGCGGATCGCGTCCGCGCCCATCATCGCCGTGAACGACGCGGTGCCGTACTTCTCGACGGCCTGGCGGTACTCGTCCTCGGTGAGCACCTGCTTGTGCTCGAGGTCGGTGTTGCCCGGGTCGGTGACCACGTAGTCCTGGAAGTAGATGATCTTCTCGAGGTCCGAGGTCTTCATCGCCAGCAGGTTCCCGAGGCGCGACGGCATCGCCTTGAAGAACCAGATGTGCACGATCGGCGCGGCGAGGTTGATGTGGCCCATGCGCTTGCGGCGCACGCGGCTGTGCGTGACCTTCACGCCGCAGCGGTCGCAGATGATGCCCTTGTACTTCGTGCCCTTGTACTTGCCGCAGCCGCACTCGTAGTCCTTCTCAGGGCCGAAGATGCGCTCGCAGAAGAGACCGTCCCGCTCCGGGCGGTAGGTGCGGTAGTTGATGGTCTCAGGCTTCTTGACCTCGCCGAAGCTCCAGCTTCGGATGTCGTTCGGGCTCGCAAGGGTGATCTTGACGGAGCCGTAGTCGTTCACGTGGTCGTAGACGCTCTCGGACATCGTGGTGCCTTCCAAGTTGACCCGCGGTGGCGGGGGGGTTCCTGATCTCTGTCAGCCGTCACGGTGCATCGCGGTCGCCTCGCGCGGAGGGATGGTTCCCCCGCGCGCCGCCGTCACAGGAGCACGTTCGCGTCGGTGGTCTGCTTCTCGAGCTGGATGTTCATGCCAAGGCCCTTGATCTCGTGGCAGAGGACGTCGAACACGACGGGCATGCCCGCCTGCAGGGTGTTCGTGCCCTTGACCATCGAGTCGTAGATCTTGGTGCGGCCCTCGACATCGTCGCTCTTGACGGTGAGGAGCTCCTGCAGCACGTACGCCGCGCCGTAGGCCTCGAGCGCCCACACCTCCATCTCGCCGAAGCGCTGGCCGCCGGTGCGCGCCTTGCCGCCGAGAGGCTGCTGGGTGATGAGGCTGTACGGACCCGTCGAGCGAGCATGGATCTTGTCGTCGACGAGGTGGTGGAGCTTCAGGATGTACATGAAGCCCACGGTCGTGCGCTGATGGAACGGCTCGCCCGTGCGGCCGTCGTAGAGCTGGATCTTGCAGTTCTTCGGCATGCGCGCGAGGAGCTCGCGCGGAGTCCCCGGGTTCTTGCCCGTGGTCTCGAACTCCTTGACGCGCTTCTCGACATGGGCGTTCGCCTCGTCGATGGCCGCGAAGATCTCGCTCTCGTGCGCGCCGTCGAAGACGGGGGTGACGGCCTGGAAGCCGAGCACCTGCGCCGCCCACCCGAGGTGGACCTCGAGGATCTGGCCGACGTTCATGCGGCTCGGCACGCCGAGCGGGTTCAGGAGCACGTCGACGGGGGTGCCGTCCTCCATGAACGGCATGTCCTCCTCGGGAACGATGCGGGCGATGACGCCCTTGTTTCCGTGGCGGCCCGCCATCTTGTCGCCGACGGACAGCGTGCGCTTGGTGGCGAGGTAGACCTTCACCATCTCGAGCACGCCCGAGGCGAGCTCGTCGCCGCGCTTCATGTGGTCGAGCTTGCGCATCTTCTCGGCGTTGGTCGCCGTGATGCGCGGCCAGAACTGGCCGTACACGACCTTGGCCTGCTCGCGCGCCTCGGCGGAGCCCTTCATCCACTTCTCGCTGAAGCCGTCGATCTGCTCGATGATGACCTCGGGGATGTCGCTCGCACCCACGGTCTGGCGGGTCGAGGGGTCGACCATGTCCGTGCCGAGGATGCGGTTGACCTCGCCGACCATCTTCTTGAAGAGGTCGATCCGCTTCTGGTCCATCATGGCCTCGTAGTCGGCCATGTCCTTCTTCAGCTGCTTCTTCTGCTCGTCGCTGAGGTGCATGCGGCGGCTGAAGCGCTTCGCCCCGATGACGACGCCCTCGGTGCCCGCGGGGACCTCGAGCGAGTCGTTCTTCACGTCCTCGCCAGCACGGCCGAAGATCGCGTGGAGGAGCTTCTCCTCGGGCGTGAGCTCGCTCTTCGACTTCGGCGAGACCTTGCCGACGAGGATGTCGCCGGGGCCGACGCGCGCGCCGATGGCGATCACGCCGTTCTCATCGAGGTTGCGGAGCATGCGCTCGCTGACGTTCGGGATGTCGCGGGTGAACTCCTCGCGCCCGAGCTTGGTCTCGCGGATCTCGACCTCGAAGCTCTCGATGTGGATCGAGGTGAAGACGTCGTCCTTCAGCAGGCGCTGGTTGATGACGATGGCGTCCTCGAAGTTGTAGCCGTCGAAGGTGTTGAACGCGACGAGGACGTTCTTGCCGATCGAGAGCTCGCCCTGGTTGGTGCTCGCGCCGTCGGCGATGATCTGCCCGTCCTTGACCTTCTGGCCGGGCCGCACGACCGGGCGCTGGTTCTGGCAGGTGCGCTCGTTCAGGCCGACGAACTTGCGGAGCACGTACTCGTCGGCGTTGTCGATGATGATGCGCTCGCTGTCGACGAAGGTGACGGTGCCGCCACGCGTCGCCGTCACGATCATGCCCGAGAAGGCGCCGACGGGCTTCTCCATGCCCGTGGCGACGCACGCGGGGTCGGTCTTGACGAGCGGCACCGCCTGGCGCTGCATGTTCGAGCCCATCAGCGCGCGGTTGGCGTCGTCGTGCTCGAGGAAGGGGATCAGCGACGCCGAGACGCCGACGATCTGCTTCGGGCTGACGTCGACGTACTCGACCTCGCCCGACGGGACCTCCGCGAGGTCGCCGTCGATGCGCGCGAGGACGGTGCCCTCGAGCGCCTTCGACTCGCCCTTCGTGCCGGCGGACTTCAGGACATCGGAGGTCGCGAGGACGCGCTTGAGCTCCTCGTCGGCGCGGAGACGCTCGATCTCGGAGCTGACCTTGCCGCCCTTGACCTTGCGGTAGGGGGTGAGCAGGAAGCCGTAGTCGTCGATCTCGGAGTAGATGCCGAGCGAGGCGATGAGGCCGATGTTCGTGCCTTCAGGCGTCTCGATCGGGCAGATGCGGCCGTAGTGCGAGATGTGCACGT
>CAYMSD010000167.1:0-3509 GCA_964393015.1 uncultured Klebsiella sp. | reverse complement strand
GCTGCGGCGGCTCCCTCTGGGGCTGGGGATGCGCTTCGTGACCGTGCGCGGCTGCGGCCGCTCCCTCTGGTGCTGGGGATGCGCTTCGTGACCGTGCGCGGCTGCGGCGGCTCCCGCTGGTGCGAGGGATGCGCTTCGTGACCGTGCGCCGCTGCGGCGGCTCCCTTTGGCGGGTCGGAAGTCAGGGGTGCCCGCATGCTTCAGCATGCGGAACGGATGGCGTCAGCCGTCGACTCCGACGGCTCTCGCTCCGCGGACCTCGTCCGCGGGCGCCCGTGGCTTGGGCTCTCACATCCGCTTCACGCGGATGTTCCTGAACGCCACGCGGTCGCCGTGGCCGCAGAAGCCGACGTGGCCTTCCGTGCGCGTGAGGCCGCCGACCTTCTCGCCCGCCACGGTCTTCCCTTCGGGCGCGGCCTTGTCGAGGTCGACATCGAGGATCGTCACGCCGTTCAGCACGATCGTCACGCGCTTCCCCTTCATCGTGATCGTCTGGCTGTTCCATTCGCCCACGGGCCTGAGCGCGGTCGCCGTCGCGGCCGCCACGCCGTAGATCGAGCCGTGGTACTGCCAGTCCTTCAGGCCCTTGTACTTCTCCGCCGTGTTGTCGAGCACCTGCGACTCGAAGCCCGCCCACGCGGGGTCGCCCTCGAGCGGCGCGCGCAGCGCGAGCCCGTTGTTCGCGCCCGCGGTCAGCTGGAACTCGAGGCGCAGCTCGAAGTCCGCGTACACATCCTTCGTGAACAGGTTCGTGCCGCCCGGCTGGCACACGATCGCTGGCGCGCCGTCGATCGACTCGACCTTGTAGCCCTTGGTGTCGCCGACCCAGCCTTCGAGATCGTTGCCGTTGAAGAGCACCGCGAAGCCGTCGGCCTTCTCGGCTGCCGCGTCGAACGCCACGGGCTTCGGTGCGACTGCGGCAGGCGGCTCCGCGGCGGGAGCGCAGGCGAAGAGGAACGCAAGGGTCGCGATGTATGCGTGCATGTGCGAAAGTGTAGGGAAATCCGCGCGTCGATCGGCCGTCGCCGCCGATACCATCGCGCGGCCGCGCTGCCCGACCTCGATCGAGAGCTCCCATGACCATCGCCTTCCTCCTCGCCGCTTCGCTCTCCCTGAACGCCGCCGAAGCCCAGACCGCACGCCGTGCGGCGCCCGAGCCACGCGAGTACGCCGAGGGCGCGGCGATTCCGCGCCTGCGCTTCCAGCCCGTGCTGCCGAGCCTTCCGCTCGTGCGGCCCGTGCAGGTCTTCCAGCGGCCTGGCGACGCGGCGAACCTCTACATCGTCGAGCAGCCCGGACGCATTCTCATCGCCGACCCAGCGAAGAGCGACACGAGCGAGGCCGCCGTCTTCCTCGACATCCGCGAGCGCGTCAACGACGGCGGCAACGAGGAAGGGCTTCTCTCGGTCACCTTCCACCCCGATTTCCCGAAGAAGCGCGAGATCTACGCCTACTACACGGCGTCGAAGCCGCGCCGCTCCGTGCTCTCGCGCTTCACGGTGAGCGAGGACGGCAAGACCGCCGACCCAGCGAGCGAAGAGGTGATCCTCACGCAGTCGCAGCCCTATTCGAACCACAACGGCGGCACGGGGATCTTCGGCCCCGACGGTTTCTTCTATCTCTCGATCGGCGACGGCGGCGCAGCGGATGACCCGCATCACTACGGCCAGGACCTCTCGACCTGGCTCGGCAAGGTGATCCGCATCGATGTCAACAGGAAGGGCGAGAACGGCGCGCCCTACGCCGTGCCCGCGGACAATCCGTTCGTCGGCCGCGACGGGGTGAAGCCCGAGATCTGGGCCTACGGCACGCGCAACATCTGGCGCATGGCCTTCGACCCGAAGACGGGCGACCTCTGGGCGGGCGATGTCGGGCAGAACGCCTACGAGGAGATCGACCTCATCGTGAAGGGCGGCAACTACGGCTGGAACGCGCGCGAGGGCTTCCACCCGTTCGCGCGCGGCCGCGGCGAGCCGCCGTTCATCGATCCCGTGGTCGAGTACGGCCATCGCGAGGGCCTCTCGGTCACGGGCGGCGTGGTCTACCGCGGCAGCGCGATCCCCGCGCTCGACGGCGTCTACATCTACGGCGACTTCGTCTTCGGCACCGTGTGGGGAATCCGCATGATCGACGGCAAGCCGACGAAGCCAGCCGTGATCGCGCAGCGCCGCGGCGAGCTGATCTCGTCGATCGACGCGATGCAGGACGGAACCGTCGTCCTCTCGACCTTCAACCGCGGGCAGGACCGCGGGAACCCGGGCTCGCTCTGGAAGCTCGTCGCAACGGGGCAGTGACGCGGTCGCGCCGCGTCATTGGCGCGGCGCCGCGACACGCGGCACAATGCGGCCATGGCACGACCGCTCCGCTATCAGACGGCAGGTGAATCGCACGGTCCGGCGCTCGTCGCGATCGTCGACGGCATGCCGTCCGATGTGGCGGTCGACGCAGCGCGCGTGAACGCTGAGCTGTTGCGGCGGCAGGGGGGCTACGGCCGCGGCGCGCGCCAGCGGATCGAGACCGATGTCGCGGAGTTCCTCGGCGGATTGCGGCAGGGGAAGACGATCGGCTCGCCGATCGCGGTGCGCATCGCGAACAAGGACAACCGCATCGACGACCCCGAGAAGACGCCGCCCGTGACGCGGCCGCGGCCAGGCCACGCCGACCTCGCGGGAAGCCTCAAGTACCTCGTGCCCGATTGCCGCGGCACGCTCGAGCGCGCGAGCGCGCGCGAGACCGCCGCGCGCGTGGCGGCCGGGGCTGTGGCGCGCGGCGTGCTCGATTGCTTCGGCATCCGCGTGTTCGGCTTCGTCCGCGGCGCGTGCGATGCGTGGAGCGAGCTTCCGATCCGTGCGGATGAACTCGACGCGCTCGTCGCCGCGCGCGACGCAAGCGAGGTCTACTGCCCCGATGCAGCGGTCGATGCGAAGCTCGTCGACCTGATCCACCGCGCGAAGACGGAGAAGGACACCGTCGGCGGTTGGTGCGAGGTGCATGTCTTCGGGGCACCGCCGGGCCTCGGCTCGTGCATGAACTGGGAGGACCGCCTCGACGCGCGGCTCGCGTTCGCTGTGATGGGCATCCAGGCGTTCAAGTCGGTCGAGATCGGCCTCGGCCGCGAGTGCGGCGCGCGCTTCGGAAGCGCCGTGCACGACCCGATCCATTTCGAAGAAGGCGCGCGCGGCGAGAGCCACCTCGGCTACGCGCGGCCGTCGAACAACGCGGGCGGCCTCGAGGGCGGCATGACGAACGGTCTTCCCGTCGTCGTCCGCGGCACGATGAAGCCGATCTCGACCCTGCTGCGCGGCATGCCGAGCGTCGAGTTCGGCACGCATGAGCCTGTGCAGAGCGCCTACGAGCGCAGCGACATCAGCGCCGTCGCTGCGGCGAGCGTGGTCATGGAGAATGTGGTCGCGTTCGAAGTAGCGCGCGCGTTCCTCGACAAGTTCGCGGGCGACTCGCTCGGCGAGGTGCGACGGGCGTACGAGGGATTCGTAGCGGCGGCGAGGCGC
>CAYMSD010000166.1:0-3548 GCA_964393015.1 uncultured Klebsiella sp. | reverse complement strand
CCGCGGCGGCCGCGCGCGTCACGGCGCTCGCGCTCACCCAGCCGGTCATCTTCGGACCAAGCGCAACCTTGTAGTAGGTGTCGCGCTGCCCCTTCACTTCGCCGAGAAGCGGGATCTCGTCGTTCGCGACGAGGAATCCGATCGCCTTCCAGCTGCTCTCGGGGCTCCAGTCGGCCTCCGCGTTCGGCGCGCTCACCTGCGCGCGCGATGCCACGCGCAGCGTGCTCCCGTCGGCGCTCGGCGCGATGCCGGGGCCGGCCTGCACATAGCCGAACCAGCCGTTGAACGCATCGCCCGTGAGCTCGATGGCGACCCAGCCGACCTGCTCCTCGACGACGCGCACGGTCGCGCCCTGGCGAAGTCCGCCGAAGGCGTAGCCGCTCTCGACGCTCGGCGCGGCGCGCACCAGCGTCGACTCGACGGTGACGGTCGCGTCGTACGAGGTGCGTGCGGTCTGGCGCGCCTCGGGCGTCGGACGCGTGGGCGTGGGCGTCGATTGGGCGAGCGCTGCGGAGGCGAGCGCGAGGGGAATGAGGACGGCAGCCGCGCCAGTGGCGGCGAACACGGCGGAAACACTGCGGTTCATGGCGGGGATCGTATCGAAATGACTCGCGCGTGGGCGGCGGAAAATCGCTGGTTTTCGGCAGCGCCATCCGAGTCGCCGCGCCGCGGAGTGGAGCCGCGATCGCCGCTACCATCCGCCCTCCATGTCGCCTTCCGCCCGCGCGTTCCGTCCATTCGTCCGAGCCTCGCTCACGGCACTCGCCTCGATCGCCGCGCTTGCGCCGACCGCCTGCAAGTCGCCGCTTGCAACCCCCGCCGAATACCCGAGTTCGGAGCGGCTCTCCGCGCTGATCAAGTCGGGCGCGGAGCGGCAGGTCGCGGGCGTCGAGGCGGCGCCCGCCCCCGTCGCTGGCCCGACGGAGAGCGCCATCGACCGCATGCTCGAGTCGCGGCGCGACGAACTCCGCGCGATGGGCCCGCAGTCGGCCGCGCTCGGGTCGACGATCTCGGGCACGGTGCCGCTGACAGGCGAGACGCCAGCCCGCGTCCTGCTCACGCTCGAGGCGGCCGTCCTCGCGGCCGTGCGCAACAACCTCGACATCGAGACGGCGCGCATCGGGAAGTCGATCACGGCGGCGGACATCGAGCGCGCGGAGGCCGCCTTCGACTGGGTCGTCGGCGCAGGCGCGGGGTTCGACCGCATCGACCAGCCGTCGGTCGGCATCCTCTTCCCTGGCTCCGGCTCGGGTTCGACGGTGATCCCGAATGTCACGAACCAGCGCAACTGGTCGTTCGACGCGGGCGTCAGCCGCGCGCTCGAGTCGGGCGGCACGCTCTCGCTCACGGCGCGCTCGTCGCGCATCGACAACCTCGACAGCGATCTCTACACGCCCGATCCCGCGTGGTCGAGCGCCGTCGCGCTCGGGCTCACGCAGCCGCTCCTGCGCGGCTTCGGCACGGAGACTGCCCTCGCCGAGATCCGCCTCGCCCAGAACAGGGACCGCGTGGCCCGCGAGGCGCTGCGCGCGCAGCTTCTCGACATCGTGGCGCGCACCGAGCAGGCCTACTGGGCGCTCGTGAGCGCGCGGGCGCGGCTCGTGAGCGCGGAGTGGCTCGTCACGGTCGGCGAGGAGGTGCGCGATGTCCTCGCGAAGCGCCGCGAGTTCGACGCCACGCTCGCCGAGTATGCGAACGCCGTCGCCACGGTCGAGGCGCGCAAGTCGGTCGTCCTCGAGTCGCGCCGCCGCCTCAGCGAGGCTGGCAACGCGCTGAAGGCGATCATCAACGATCCGGCGCTGCCGCTCGGCGGCGAGGCCGATGTCGTTCCGGCGGACGCGCCGAGCGACGCGCCGTTCACAGCCGACCTGCGCAAGGCGATCGAGACCGCCATCGCGCGCGCACCGTCGATCCAGCAGGCGCTCGTCGCGATCGACAGCGCCTCCGTCGGCGTGGCCGTGGCCGACGACGGGCGCCTGCCGCAGCTTGATCTCGCGGCGGAGATCTCGTGGTTCGGGCTGCGCGACGACTTCGGCGACAGCTACTCCGACATCGCGGCGGGCGACTTCGTGAACTACGCAGCGGGGCTCCGCTTCAGCCAGGCGCTCGGAAACAGGGCCGCAGAGAGCGCCTACCGCCAGGCGCGCCTGCGCCGCTCGCAGGCCGCGGTCGACTACGAGCGCGCAGTCCAGTCGACGGTGCTCGCCGTCAAGAACGCGCTCACCGACTGCGTGTCCTACCGCCAGCTCGTCGAGCAGAACCGCGTCTTCCGCCTCGCGCAGGCTGAGAACCTGCGCGCGCTCCTCGTCGACGAGAAGACGCTCGCCGCGCTGACGCCCGAGTTCCTGCAGCTCAAGTTCCAGCTGCAGAACGGGCTCGCGGTCGCGGAGGACCAGTACTTCGCGTCGCTCGTCGGATACCAGAACGCGCTCGCGGAGCTCGCGCGCGCCATGGGCACGGGCCTCGAGCAGAAGCGCATCGAGATCGACGAGACGCCGACGACGACGGACGAGTGATGTGAAGCGCGCGACGGGCGGCGCGCGCTCAGCCCCGCTGCGAGGGCCGTCGCGCCGTGGCGCGGCGGAGCCTGTCGCGCACGGCGTCCCACAGCGCGCCCTTGTCGCTCGGCGGCACGATCAGGATGCGCGGCGCGCCCGCGGCGTCCGCGCGGCGCATCGTCGCGTAGAGCATCTGCGCATAGGCGCTCGCGTGCCGCGGAAGCGCGAAGAGTTCATGCGGCGCCTCGACGGGTGTACCCGCGAAGGCAAGCACCGCGACGGGCGACGGCTCGCTCTTGAGCCGCGCCGCGAGCGCGCCTTCCTCGACGAGTTCCGCAGGCGTGTGCGGCGCGTAGTGCGACGGGCTCGTGCCCGGGCTCGCGCCCTGGACCCCGGGGTCCGTCACGAAGACCTGCGTGCCGAGCGCTTCCTCGAGCTCCGCGGCGTCGATCGCGCCGAGGCGAAGCACCGTCGGGCGCGCGCGGGAGAGGTCGATCACGGTCGACTCGAGGCCGACCTCGCACGGTCCGCCGTCGAGGACGAGAAGCGTCGGCTCGTCCGGGAAGTCCTCCGCCACATGCGCGGCGGTCGTCGGCGAGATGTGTCCCGAGCGGTTCGCGCTCGGCGCGGAGATCGGCCCGCCGAAGGCCTCGATGAGCGCGCGCGCCACGGCGTGCGACGGCGCGCGCACGGCGACCGTGGTGCGGCCGCCGACGCTCGCGGCGCAGACTTCGCTGCGGCGGGGGAGGATGATCGCGAGCGGCCCCGGCCAGAAGGCCTCCGCCAGCTTCTGCGCGCGGACATCCCAGCCGATCACGGTGCGCTTCGCCATCGCCGCGTCGAGGACATGCGCGATGAGCGGGTTCGACGAGGGGCGCTGCTTGAGGCGATAGACCTCGGCGACCGCGGGCTCGCTCGTCGAGTCGCAGCCGAGGCCGTACACGGTCTCCGTGGGGAAGGCCACGGCGTGCCCTTGGCGCAGGCGCTCGGCGCACTGCGCGATCGCCGCGGAATCTGGCTGCAGGATCACGGGCATCGGCGCAATGTAGC
>CAYMSD010000165.1:0-3588 GCA_964393015.1 uncultured Klebsiella sp. | reverse complement strand
TCCACCGATCTCTCCACCGATCTCTCCACCGATTCCTCCACCGAGCCGTCAGCAGGGTCTCGTGACGACACCGACGGCCCCGCGGCCGATCCATCCGACGGGAGCGCGCAGCCATGAAGCTCGCGGCGATGCGGCAGGCCGTGCGCGCCATCGAGCCGCGCCTCATCCGCGGCACGGTGCGCGCGGTGCGAGGGCTCGTGCTCTCGGTCGAGCAGCTCCCGCTTCCCGTCGGCTCGCTCGTGCGGATCGAGGTCCCGAACCGCGCCGAGGCGCCGCGCGCGGAGGTCGTCGGCTTCGAGGGGACGCGCGCGCTCGTGATGCTCCTCTCGGAGGTCGACGGCGTGGCGACGGGAACCTCGGTCGTCGTCGAGCAGACGGCCGCGACCGTGGGCGTCAACGAATGGTGGCTCGGGCGCGTGGTCGACGCGCTCGGGCGCCCGATCGACGGCAAGGGCGACATTCCGCCCGGAACCCCCCAGCCGCTCTGGCCCGCGCGCACCAGCCCGCTCTCGCGCGGCGTGATCCGCGACCCGCTTCCCACGGGCGTGCGCGCGCTCGACGCGATGCTGACCGTCGGAAGAGGCCAGCGCGTGGGCATCTTCGCGGGCCCGGGTGTCGGCAAGAGCACGCTGCTCGGCTCGATCGCGCGCGGCTCCGCCGCGCATGTCAATGTCATCGGCCTGATCGGCGAGCGTGGCCGCGAGGTGCCCGAGTTCCTCGAGCATGTGCTCGGCGAGGAGGGCCTGCGCCGATCCGTGGTCGTGGTCGCGACGGGCGACGAGAGCCCGCTCATGCGCGTGCGCGCCGCGACCGTCGCCTGCAGCGCCGCGGAACACTTCCGCGAGCAGGGGCTCGACGTGATGCTCATGCTCGACTCGGTCACGCGCTTCGCGCAGGCGCAGCGGCAGATCGGCCTTTCCGCGGGCGAGGTTCCCGCCACGAAGGGCTACACGCCGAGCGTCTTCTCCATGCTGCCGCGGCTCCTCGAGCGCGCCGGCTGCCTCGCCACGGGCGGCTCGATCACGGGCTTCTACACGGTGCTCGTCGAGGGCGACGACCTCACGGAGCCCGTCGCGGACGCCACGAAGGGCATCCTCGACGGACATGTCGTCCTCTCGCGGCGCCTCGCGGAGCGGTCGCACTTCCCCGCGATCGATGTGCTCGCGTCGATCTCGCGCGTCGCCGACCAGATCTCCGACCCGAACCACATCCGCGCGCGGCGGCATGTCGGGCGGCTGCTCTCGGCCTACCGCGAGGCGGAGGAGCTGATCCAGATCGGCGCCTACGCGCGCGGTTCGAACCCCGATGTGGATGCTGCGATCGCGCTCAAGTCGGAGCTCGACGCGTTCCTGCGCCAAGGGCAGGACGAGCGCGCGGAGTTCCCCGCGACGCTGCGCGCCCTCGTCGAACTTTCGCTTTCTGCGGAATCTGCGGGTCGTCGCGCCCCGCAGCAGGGCCAGCCTGCGGCCGCGCCTGCACGCCCGGCGCAGCCTGCGCCGATGAAGGCTCCAGCCGGTGCGCCCGCGCAGGGGGTGAGGCGATGAGCGGGCCCGCACGCGTACGGAAGGCAGCGTCCCGCCGCAGGGATTGACGATCCATGGCCAGTTTCCGATTCGCATTGCAGCGTGTGCTCGACCGCCGCCTCAAGGACGAGGAGGCGAAGAAGCTCGTCGTCGCCACCGTGGAGAGGCATCGGCGCGAGCTCGAGGACTCGCTGCGCACGCGCCAGCGCGAGATCGCGGGCGGCCGCGACGAGTGGCGCGCGCAGCTCGTCGGCACGGTCGACCCCGCGTCGCTCCGCCATCACGCGGGCGCCGCCATCGGACTCATGCACAAGGCGCAGCGCACGGTGCTCGAGCTCGCGAGCACCGAGAAGGCCATGCAGCGCGCGCGCGCCGACCTCACCGAGGCCGCGCGCGCCCGACGCGCGCTCGAGCTGCTGCGCGACCGCAGGCGCGCGGCCTTCGACGAGGAGGTCGCGCGACGCGAGCGCGAGCAGATCGACGAGTTCGCGCAGGTCTCGACGCAGCGGCGCATGGCGGGCGACGGCTCCGCGGCGCGCGCCGATGAACCGAACAACGGAGAGAATCCATGGGAAGCCTCGTGAAACTCATCAGGGTCCTCGCCATCGCGCATCTCCTGGCGTTCATCGGCTTCGCAGGCTGGCTCGTCGCGAGCGGCCGCGTCGACGCGGACCGGCTCAAGCGCGTGCGCGAGATGTTCCAGCCGACGATCGCGGAGGAGAAGGCGCTCCTCGCGGAGGCCGAGTCGGAGGCCGCCGCGGCGACCGCGGCCGCGGAGGAGCGTCGGCGGCTGCTCGAGGTGCCGATGACGCGTACCGAGCAGATCATCTCCGCCGAGCGCTTCGAGCAGCGCGCGGAGCTCGCCCTCCGCGGGCTCGAGGACGAGCGCCGTCGGCTGCTGTCCGATCTCTCGGGCCGCGAACGCGAGGTCACGCAGCGCGAGGAGGCGCTCGCGAAGCGGCAGACCGACTGGGAGCAGTCGATCGCGAACGAGAAGGAGCGCCAGACCGACGAGCAGTTCCGCAAGGCGGTGCGGCTCCTCGAGGCGGCCCCCGCGAAGCAGAGCAAGGACTGGATCCTCGAGCTCGTCCAGTCGGGGCGCGAGGACCAGGCCGTCACCTATCTGAACGCCATGAACCCCGCGAAGTCCGCGGGCCTTCTGAAGGCGTTCAAGGGCGAGGGCGAGGCGAAGGTGGCAACGGATTTGCTTGAACGGCTCCGCCAGCTCGGTCTCGAGAGCGAGATCAGCGCAGGAGCCAAGAATGCTGCCGAATCTGCCGATCGCCCCGCCGAACCTGCCCGCCAGGCGCCAGCCCCAGGCGCCCGCTGAGCCAGTCCGCGCGCGGACGGGCGCCGATCTCCCGGCGCGACGCGAGCCGCGCGGCGCAGAGCCGAGCTTCAAGGAACTCCTTCGCCGCGACCTCTCCGCAACCCAGGGCAAGGATCGCCCCGCCAAGCCCGCGGATCGCGATGGCGCGGCCGACCGCGGCGGATCCCTCGGCTCCGCCGAGACTTCCGAGGTCCGCGCGACCGACGATGCCGCCGCGGGTTCGAGCCGCGACAAGGTTGGCGCGCCCGACGATCGCTCCGGCGGGTCGGCGACGCGCGACGACACAGGCGACCGCGGTCAGGCGACCGATGAGGGCGACGACACGCAGGTTGCGTCAGGTGAAGCGGAGGCCGCAGCCACGGTCGCGACGAGCGTTGCGGCGCCGGACACCCCCGTACTCCGTGTGTCCGACGGTGCCGCGATCGAGGCCGGGCCTGCTTCGCACGGCGAGGCCGCGCAGGCGACACCGCGGGACTTCGGTGCGACGCTCGGTGCGGGACTCGACGCGGAGCGCGCGGCTGGAGCCGACCTCGGAGCAAACGCAGGACGCGCACCCACCGATGCGCAGGGTTCCGCCGGCCCCGCCGTCACCACGATGGTGCCCGACGGTGCGCAGCAGTCGGGCCAGCAGATCGCGTCGCCGCGGAACCCCGGCGGAGCGGGCCCGACCCAGCGGCCGCCGAGCCTTCAACCCTCGAGCCTTCAACCCTCGAGCCTTCAACCCTCGAGCCTTCA
>CAYMSD010000164.1:0-3720 GCA_964393015.1 uncultured Klebsiella sp. | reverse complement strand
CTCGAGGCTCTCTCGGGGCCGCTCGGGGCCGCTCGGGCCCGCTCGGACAAATTCATGGGATTCGCTTGCACGCCCTTGACTCCGCGGCATAGTGTGAGGCCGCAGGGGAGCGCGCACCCCCACGCAAGTCGCACATGCGACCGCGCGCGCTTGCCAGGCCCGGCGTCTGTACGAGCCGCTTCACATCACTGAACTCGGGCGAATGGCGCTGGCAGCGATGCCGCGCCGAGATGCCGCACGAGCTGCGCGACGCGGTCGCGCGCGTGCGTCGCCTCACGCCCGCCACAACGCGGCGGTGCATCGCCGCGATGAAGGTTGTCCCATGGGCTGCGATCGAGATGGCGGAATGAACGGCGGCGGAAACAACGGCGGAAGCGGCAACGGCGGTGGAAACGGGAACGCGAACGGCCTGCACGGCCAGCATGCGGGGAACGACCCCGCGGGCGATGGCCCAGAGTCGCGCGCGGGCGAGGCGCAGCGCCGCGCGAACCCAACTCCCCCACCAACCCCGACGCCACCTCCGGCGCGTCGGTTCGACAAGAACCGCCTCGCGACGAGCGCGGACCACCAGCTCCTCTACGGGCCACGCGTGCCGAAGCGGCCCGCCCGCGACCTCGGGTCACCGCTCGGA
This sequence comes from uncultured Klebsiella sp., assembly GCA_964393015.1. Taxonomy (GTDB): domain Bacteria; phylum Planctomycetota; class Phycisphaerae; order Phycisphaerales; family SM1A02; genus QWPT01. The sequence continues at coordinate 3,089 of CAYMSD010000164.1, read as the reverse complement.
AACCCTGAGATCCGTCTCATGAACGAGTCCGACCTCGCGAAGCTCGACGCGACCCGCTCGGAGCACGGGTGCGCCGTGCTCTCCGCGACGCCGCTCGTCGAGGTGACCCCCGACGGCTCTCGCCTCGAGTCGCGGCCCTTCCATGGCCTCGCCCTGAACGCCGAACTGAGGCGACGCGGCACGCTCGTGATCGGCGCGACGGGAAGCGGAAAGACCTACCGCTACGCGATCAACGCGATCCACGCGCTCCTGCGCGACACCGACGAGTCGATCCTCTACAACAACCTGAAGGGCGCGAAGGGCACGGAGGAGATCCGCGAGCTCGTCGAGCGCGTCGCTCCAGGGGTGCCCGTCATCGTGGTGGCCCCTGGCGACGCGCGGCGCAGCGTCGGGATCAACTGCCTCAGGTTCGCGCGCCGCCACGGCTTCGAGGCGACCGTCGTGGCGCACTTCCTCGCCACGATCGAGAAGGGCCGCGAGGGCTCGAACTACTGGGAGATGGTCGCGAAGCCCGTCCTCGAGGCGCTCATGCGCCACCACGAGATCGACTCGCTCGCGGCGATGCACGAGCTGCTGTCGACGCCGCCCCTCTTCGAGAGCCTCGCGCAGCGCACCGAGGACCCCGACCTCGTCGAGTTCCTCAGCTACAGCAAGAGCGGCTCGAACGGCGCCACCAGCAGCGTGGACCTCGCTGGGCGCGTCGCGCCCCTGTGCGCGACCGACGCAGCGCGCGCGGTCGCGAGCGGCGTGGACGAGTTCGACCCCGTCGACTGCATCGGGTCGTCGAATCGGTTCGTGCTCGTGATCGAGTGCTCGGAGAGCACCTACCGCACCGAGAAGCACCTCGTCAGCCTCTTCCTCACGCTCTGGTTCCAGTCGCTCCTGAAGGTCTCGGAGGATCACGGCGGCGTGCTCCCGCGCGGCGTCAACATGATCATCGACGAGTTCGGCGTGACGCCGCCGATCCCCGACCTCGCCGATACCCTCAACCTCGGGCGCAGCCGCGGCTACGCGTTCGTAGGCCTCGTGCAGAGCCTCGGGCAGGTGCGCGCGACCTATCGCGAGGACGCGGAGTCGCTCTTCGCGGGATTCTGCAGTTCGGTGTGGTTCTGCTCGGGGCTCGCCGTCCTCGACCGCGAGGTCGCGTCGCGGATCGCGGGCAACATCGTGGTCAAGGACTGGTCGACAACCATGCGCGAGAACAGCCACGACGGCAGTTGGGAGGCGGACAGCCGCACCAGCCGCTCGGTCACCCGGCCGCTGCTCCTCCCCGAGGACTTCATGATCTCGGATCACTCGAACTTCGGCGGCTACGCGGTCGTCGGGCTCGTCGACTCGAAGCCCGCGTACTGCCACTTCACGGGCGCATGGGAGTGCCCCGACATCGACGCAGCGCTCAAGGCCGCGGCGAAGCGCCCGCCCACGGCGCGCGAGACGCCGCTGCCCGCCGTGCCGCGGCGCGGGCTCGTGAAGCTGTCGCGGATTCCCACCGCGCGCAAGGTGGAGGCCACGCGCGACCTCGGGCTCTCGTCGAACACGCTTTCCCCCGCAGGCATCCGCATGCGCGTCGAGTTCCTCCGCAAGCGCATCAACTGGCCGCTGCCGCCCTCCAGAACCGAGGGACCGCGCGACGATGCTTCGAGGGATCCGCTCGCGCGGCTCGCGACGGCGCATGCGTCACGACTCGACCCAGCGCTCGAATCAGACCTCGAATCATGGCTCGAATCATGGCTCGACCCCTGGGTGCGGGCCCATCAGGCGAATCCGCTGCGCATCCTCGAGGTCTTCGAGGCCATGGACGCGCGCGGCATGAAGGCGCTCGACCTCTTGCGCGCGGTGCGAGCGACGAAGGCGCGCACCGCGGAGACCGCGATCGCCTGGTGGGACTTCGAACAGGCGCGGCTGCGCGAGCGGAAGGACGCAGAGCGCCGCGGCGAGGCGGAACCGACGACCGCGGCGGACCCTGCGCGGCCCGAGCCTGAAGGCGAAGCCCGTCACGGAGAGGCGGGCGGGAAGAAGGGCCGCAAGCCCCGCGACGAGACCGCTTCGCCGACGCAGCCCCCCACGACCGCGCCTGACCCGTTGCGACACGCAATCTGGCTGCGCCTCGACGACCCGAACGCGCTGCCTGGGTAGCGTTCTCCGCCACGAACCCGTTCCGTCCGGCGATCCATCGGGGGAGAGCGCGGACGCGCCGCTTTGTGACGAGTCAAGTCGGCGCTACACTCCCGCGGGCTCGTTGTTTCCAACCGGAGGAGATCGACGGGCGGTCCGCCTCGCACTTGGATCAGGAGTCGGATCTCGGGATCCGAGTCTTTCACGCGGAGTCTGAAGGCACCATGAACCACGAGGTCACGGCACGCATCATGATGAACCCCGATGTCATGGGTGGACGCCCGTGCATTCGAGGTCTTCGCGTCACCGTCGGAGTCATCGTCGGCCTGCTCGCCAGCGGCCGTTCGCGCGAGGAAGTACTCAAGGCCTATCCGTATCTCGAAGATGCCGATATCCAGGCAGCGCTGGCGTATGCCGCCTGGCGATCTGAGGAGATGGACTTCCCACTGAAGGCGTCATAAGCCACGTATGAAGTTTCTCGTCGACATGAATCTCTCGCCTGACTGGGCTGAGTTCCTCTGCGCACGGGGCATCGCGGCGAGTCATTGGTCTTCGCTTGGCGATCCACGCGCGACGGACCGAACGATCATGGAGTGGGCGCGGACAAACGGATTCGTGGTCTTGACCTGCGATCTCGACTTCTCGATTCTCCTTGCGCTCAGCGGCTCGGCGGGTCCAAGCGTTGTTCAGATTCGATCCCAGCGCGCCTGGGCTGCCGACATCGGCGAGGTCGTCGTCGATGCGATCCGCAGATCAAGCAGTCAACTCGAGAGCGGCGCCATCGTGACGATCGACGAATTCGCCTCGCGGATTCGGGTGCTCCCGCTGCAGCGGGAGTGACAGCGAGCCCGCCGGCGCCCCTGCCTACCTCCGCTTGCCCAGCGTCCCGTTCGCGCCGAGTTCCTCTGCGATGCGCAGGAGCTGGTTGTACTTCGCGTTGCGGTCGGAGCGGCACGGGGCGCCGGTCTTGATCT
>CAYMSD010000163.1:0-3910 GCA_964393015.1 uncultured Klebsiella sp. | reverse complement strand
GGCGGCCGGCCCGCCAGGAGTTCGAACAGCACCAGCCCGAGTCCGAAGACATCGGTGCGGACATCGAGCTCCGCGCCGCCAGGCGCCAGCGCCTCGGGGCTCATCGAGAGCAGCGTTCCGACAGACTGGGGGAGATCGATGAGCGCGGCGCGCTCGGCAAGCGCCCCGCCGAACGCGCGCGCGATGCCGAAGTCGATCACCTTCGCATATGGCGCGCCCTCGAGCTCCTGGATGAGGATGTTCGCGGGCTTCAGGTCGCAGTGCAGCACGCCGCGGGCATGCGCGTAGCGGATCGCCTCGACCACCTGCAGGAATCCCGAGAGCCGCGCGTCGCGGCCCTTGCCGGCGGACTCGCACCACTCTGTGATCGTCCCGTCGCGCACCCGCTCCATCACGATGTAGGGCCGCTTCCGCTCATCGACGCCGAAGTCGTAGATCCGCGCGATGTTCGGGTGCTCAAGCGACGCGAGGATCTGCCGCTCGAGCTCGACGCGCGCGGCGATGTCTGGAGTCGACACATCCTCGAAGAGCAGCTTGAGCGCGACCTCGCGCTGGATCGGCCGCTCCTGCTGCGCGAGCAGCACCGCAGAGCGCGCCGTGCGCGAGAGCACGCGCTCGATGCCGTAGGCGCCGATCCTCGCGGGAATCTCGCGGTCGACGGGCTCGGCACGGCTGCGCGCGACCTCGGCGATGACGCGGTCGATGGCGCAGTTCGACGCGCACAGCGCGCGCTCGATGGCAAGCCCGCGCGCATAGGCGACGAGCAGCAGCGCGACCTCGGCTCGGGCGTCCTCCGAGAGTCCATCCGTCGCGATGACGCGCTCGGGGTGTGCAGGATCGCGCTCGACCGCGCGGGCGAACGCCTCGCGCGCCTCCTCGGATGCGGGAATCTCGAGCGACCCGCTCATGGTCAGGGATGCGTCGGAAACCGTCCGCTGCGTCGCAATCCGCGAGGCCGCGGGCGAGGAAGCCTCGCCGCTCACGGCTCGAACCAGCCCGCGGCGCCGGGCCGACTGCCGAGCCACACCTGCGCGAAGGCGAGTTCCCGCCGCACCGTCGGCTCCGAAGTGCCCATGTGGGCGGCGATCTGCCTGAGCGAAAGCCCGCCGTAGAAGCGGAGCGCCACGATCTCGGCCTGGCGCGGCGAACAGTCGGCGAGCTCGCGCAGCAGCTGGTTGGCTGCGAGCACGCGCTCCGCTGCCTCCTGATCGAGCCTGGCGTCGCCCTGCGACGACTCATCGGTCAGCTCCACGCGCCCGCGGCCGCCGCCCCTGCGGATCCGCAGCCGCTTCCGCGCGTGGTCGATGAGGACATGCTGGACGGCCACGACCGCGCTGGCGATGAACCAGCGCGTCGCGCCGCTTGGGTCCGCGGCCTTCACGGGGTCCATCTCATGAAGCCGCATCCAGACCTCGTTGGCGAGCGCGGTCGCCTGAAGCGTGTGCTCGAGGCGCTCCGACTGAAGCCTCTGCCCGCAGATCGCGCGCAAACGGCGGTAGAGCGTGTCGAAGCCGATGGGTTCGGCGTCGACGGCGGCTTCCGCCGTTCCGTCGGCGGCTGGAGAGGTTGATGTTTCTCCGTGGTCCATCGCGCGCCGCACTTCCGCGAGGCCGCCTCGCGCAGGGATCTTGAAGTAGAGCCGAGGCGGGCGGGCATTGCAAGCGCGCGCGCCGCCGCCGTTGAAGAGCGGAATTCATCGGCGGACGCCCTCGGTTTCGGCCGACCGATCCGAGCGGACGGTCCGCGCCGGGCGCGTGCTCGGGGCAACGCTCTTCTCGCGGCGCAGGAGCGTCGACTCAGCCCCCCGCTGCGGAAGCTCAAGCGTCTGCGCCGTCGGGGCGGACTGGCGCGACGGCATCGTCCGATGCCCCCCGCTCGAGACGCAGCCCACCATCGCGAGGACGGCGGTCGATGCCGCGATCAGACCGAGCATGAGAACCATCCGACCAAAGCGAGAGCGAGTCATCCGTGAGTTCATGGCGAATCTCCTGATAGGCGTTGTCGATCTCGTCCGACACGCGTCGGACAAGCGAGTCGATCTCTTCGATCCGTTCGAGCGCGACCTGGCGCGCGGAGCGGCTCGCGGGCAGGCTTGCCACGAATGCGGCGGCGCCATCGCCAGCGCGCGACGCGAGGCGCGTGCGCGGCATCTCCGGTTCCGCGGGCGCGGTGAAGTCCGCGGGAATGCCGTTCTCGAGCGCGCGGATCGCGATCGAGAGCTCCGCGACGGCCTCGCGCGCCTCGCGGGTCCGCAGGCGCGACATCAGCGCCACGCAGAGCGCCTGGCCCGACCCCGCGCGCATCGCCGCATCGCGCTTGACGAGGAAGTCGGCGTAGAGCCGCTCCGCGCGGCGAAGCGCGGGCTCGCGCAGCGACACGCCGCCCTCTGGCGCCGAGTCGACCAGCCTGATCGCGAAAGGAAGCGTCGTCTCCGTGGCGATCGCGTCGGCGTCGTGCGCGTCGAGGTACTGCGACTCCTCGCGCCAGGCCTCCTCGGCAAGCTGCGCCGCGTAGAGGGCCTCGACCACCGTGTGGATCTTCGCGCCGAACTCGCCGAGCGCGTGGCGGCGCGCATCCTCGGCCTCGCCGAGGAGACGCAGGCGCTCGCCCTCGCGCGACTGGTGGTTCTCGAACATGCCGAGGCCAAGCGCGGCGAGGCCGCCGACGATGAATGTCACCACCACGGATGCGCGGAACTTGTCGACTTCGCCGACGCGGTGCGTGCCCGCGCCCGCCCCCGTCGAGTCAAGCTCCTCCCGCAGGTCGCGGAGGATTCGCCTCCGCAGCTTCTTCTTCGATTCGTGCTTCTTGCGTGACATCGTGCGTTCCTTGCTCAAGGGGTGCGTCTGGTGCGGCGGCTCAGCGACGGCGGATGGCGGTGCCCGTGCGTGCGACGGGCGCTGCGCCGATCGAAACGATCTCGCGCTCGCGGGCGAGGATCGCCTCCGCCATCGAGGGCGACAGGAGGTAGGCGAGGTGTCGCTCGATCGCGTCGCCCTCGATCGTCTTGATGCCCGGAGCCTCGAACGACGGGTCGTAGAAGGTGATCCGATGCAGCGTGTACGACCGCGGGAGTTCCCTCGGCAGGTATCGCGCGAACGAGTCGCCGTCCCCGTTGGTCAGGCCGAGCATGTCGCCGACCCCGCGGCCGATCTTGTAGATGTCGCTCGCGGCGTGCGCCGTGGCGTCGGGCGTGGCCTCGACCTCGACGACGAACGCGACATGCCCGGGCGCACCTTCCCAGTCGCGCAGCACGGCCAGAACGGGCTCGCCGCGGTCGAGGTCCTCCACGGCGACGCTCGACGCGAGGTAGAGCCCCGCCCAGGCCTCGATGTAGCCGGCGAGCCCGTCGCGGTTGAAGCGGATGCCGCCGTTTGGGTAGACGCCGATCGGCAGGTAGAGGTCGGTGCCGACAGCGAGGGCGCGGACAAGCTCGAAGTCCTGGGCGCGGTGGTCGGCCTCGCTGGCCGCGAGGGCCTCGTGGCCGTCTGCGCCACCACCCTTCACCGCCGCCACGAGCGCCTCCTGCGTGATGTCGTCGCGACCACGGGCGCGGTAGGCCATCTCGCAGCACGCGGCCCAGCACCAGTCGAATCGACGCTGCTGGACGAGCGCGTCGTCGGGCGCCTTGGTGCGGATGGTGCGGGACTGCGCCGTGGCGCAGCCGGCGAGGTTTGCGAGCGGGAGAGCGCACAGCGTCGCGGCGAGCGCGATGCGGGTGGCGGCACGGGTTGTCGGTTGCGAACTCATCGGGGGGCTCCTTCGGCGGACGATGCCGCCGGGGGGAACCGCGCGACCCGTGGCCGCTGTGACGGAATTCCTGAAAATCTTCTCCTCGCCCGCCGTCGGTGCGCCCTCGAGGCTCTCTCGGGGCCGCTCGGGGCCGCTCGGGCCCGCTCGGACAAATTCA
>CAYMSD010000162.1:0-4006 GCA_964393015.1 uncultured Klebsiella sp. | reverse complement strand
CCGACTCCCACGCGAACGGTTCCGCAGACTCTCGTCAGCGGGCACTCATCGCCCGCAGAATCCGCCAACCGTGATGCGCGCCAGTGGGAGCCGCCGCAGCGGCGGACGCGACGAGACGCCGCTCAGATCTCCTCGATCTCCGCGCACTTCTTCGCCGCGATCGCGTCGAGGCCGTCGCAGAACTTCTTGGTGAGTTCGTCGATCTCCTCCTTGGCGCTCTTGGCGGCGTCCTCGGGGATCGCGTTCTTCTTGTCGGCGACGGCGGCGTCGATCGCCTTGTTGGCGTCGCGGCGCTCGTTGCGCACGGCGACCTTCGACTCCTCGGCCAGCTTCTTGACCTGCGTCATGAGCTGCTTGCGGCGGTCTGCGCTCGGCGCGGGCACATTGATGCGGATGGCGTTGCCTTCCGACATCGGGTTGAGGCCGAGGCCCGAGGTCTCGATGGCGCGGACGATGTCGCCCTTGGCACCCGGGTCGAACGGCTTGACGAGAAGCTGGGTCGCCTCGGCCACGCTGATCGCCGCGAGCTCGCGGAGGTCGGTGTGCGAGCCGTAGTAGTCGACCTTGATGTACTCGAGGAGGGCGGTGCTGGCGCGGCCCGTGCGGATGCCGCGAAGCTCGCGCTGGAGGTAGTCCGAGGAACGCTGCATGCGCTCCTCTGTCTCGAGGAGGATCGTGTCGAGGTCCATGGGGCGGCGAGTGTAGCAGGGTTGCGTGGTGCCTCGCCGCGACCGCGGCGCTCGACAGCAGCGCGGGGTGCTTGACCGCGGCGCGGGGAACGGATGCAATAGGCGAATGTCCTCGAGCAAGGTTCCTCAGCGGCTCGTCCTCAAGATCAGTGGAGAGAGCCTCGCGCCCGCCGGGCAGCTCGGCATCGACACGCAGGAACTGAAGGTGATCGCGGGCGAGATCGCGGAGGCCTGCGACCTCGGCGGCCAGATCGCGGTCGTCGTCGGCGGCGGCAACATCATCCGCGGCGCGCGCATGGCGAAGGACGGGGTCGTCCACCAGTCGACGGCGGACTACATGGGCATGCTCGGGACGGTCATCAACGGGCTCGCGCTCAAGGAGGCGCTCGAGGGGATCGGCCGCCCCGCGCGCGTGATGAGCGCGATCAATGTCCCCGCCGTGGCGGAGCCCTTCATCCGCGGCCGCGCGCTCAGGCACCTCGAGAAGGGCCGCGTCATCATCCTCGTGGCGGGAACGGGCAACCCGTTCTTCACGACCGACACCTGCGCCAGCCTCCGCGCCATCGAGCTGAACGCGGGGCTCCTGCTGAAGGCGACCAAGGTCGACGGGATCTACACGGCGGACCCGAAGAAGGACCCGACGGCGACGCGGTTCGAGCGCCTGACCTTCGCGGAGGCGATCGAGCGGCAGCTCGGGGTGATGGACCTGACGGCGCTCACGATGTGCATGGAGCACGACCTCCCCGTGTGCGTCTTCGACTACAGGACGCCCGGCAACATCCGCCGCGTGGTGGCGGGGGAGCGGATCGGGACGATCGTGACGCGCGACGAGCCAGCCTTCACCCGCTGATCCGACCCGCTGAGTCGGGCCGCTGATTCTGAGACCCGTCGGCGGGTCCGACCGTACAATCGCGGCCCGCGCGCGCGAGGTTGCGTGCCGAAGACCAATCGCGTGAATGGCGTCTCCCGCGATGCGTACCGCCCTTGGGGCGACGCCCGGCGTCCGAGCGTCCCGCCTCCGCAGACCGACCCGCGTCATCGCCTCCATGCCCTCCGCGCCGCCCTCCTCCGAACTCGAGCGACGCCCGCGTGCGGGCGCAGCGGCGCCGGAGGGGCTCTCTCCCGACGGCCTCATCCGCGAGGAGCGCCGCCGCATGGTGCGCGAGCGTTGGATGCACCTTCTGCTCCTCGGGTTCGCGCTGTCGGTCGTGGCGCATGTGATCGTGATGCTGCGGCTCTGGGCGAGCGAGGTGCCGGGCCGCGTCGTCGACGGCCCGCCCGCCGTCGAACTGAGCCTGCAGGAGCTTCCGCCCGCGGTCGAGATCGTCTCCGAGGACATCGAGCTCCCCGACCCGTCGCCTCAGGTGGTCGGCCCCGTCACCACCGAGACGGACCCCGTTCCCAACCTCTCGAGCGAACTGGCCTCGGACAACCCCGCGGTGGAGACCTTCGGTGCGATCGAGGCGCCTGGAATCGGGTCGATCGTCGGCGCGGGCGGAAGCGGCTCGGGCATCGGGATCGGCAGCGGCAGAGGCGGCGGCGGCACGAGCTTCTTCGGGGTCGGCGGGCGCGGCACGCGCTTCGCCTACATCGTCGATGTGTCGGGCTCGATGGAGCAGGAGAACAGGATCTACACGGCCATCGCGGAGCTGAAGCGGTCGATCGGCGCGCTGCCCGACTATGCGGAGTTCTATGTGGCGCTCTATTCGAACGGCGCGATCATCGCCGACTTCCAGCGCGACAACGGCTGGCTGCGCGCGACGCGCACCAACATCGCGCGCACGCGCCAGTGGCTCGACACGCAGCAACCGCGCGGCGGGACCTACCCGCTCGAGGCGATCGACATCATCTTCAAGCTTCCGCAGCCGCCCGATGTGATCTTCTTCCTCACCGACGGCGAGATCCCGCCCGAGACGCCGCAGCACATCGAGGAGTATGTCGCGAAGCGCGGCCGCGAGATCATCGTCAACACGATCGGCTTCTCGAGCGACGCGGGGCGCACCGTGCTCTCCGACATCGCCCGCGCGAACCGCGGCGTGTTCCGCTTCGTGCCGTCGCAGGCGCGAGGAGGCAGGCCATGAACGCGGCCGTCGCGAAGCGCGCCGCGCGCGCCATGGCCTGCGTGCTCGCCGTGTCGGCGTCGCCGCTCGCGCTGGGCCAGTACACGGTGCTGCTGCGGGGCGGCGAGCCCGACCTTGCCGCCGCGGGCGTGACGGCGCTGCCGCAGGGGCTCGAGGTGCGCAACTCCGATGCGCGCGCGGGCGAGCGGCGCGAGCTGGTCGCGTGGGACCTCGTGCGCGGGATCGCGGCTGCCGACGCGTCGGTGCGCGCGCCCGGCAGCGAGATGATGCCGATGGCGGTCGACCTCTGGCGGGCGCGGGTGCGGATCGAGCGCGGCGACACCGAGCTCGCGCTTCCGCTTCTCGAGCGCCATCGTGCGCGCTTCCTCGGGCTTGACGGCCCCACCGCGCAGCTCGTGTGGGAAGGCCTGCTCCGCGCGGCGGTCGAGGCCGGCGATCCGCGCGAGTCGGTCATCCCCTGGCTCGAGTGCCTGCGCCTTGGTTCCGACGGCGAGGCCTCGCGCTTCGCAGGGCTCGGACCCTTGCTCGACGACACGACGGGCCTGCTTCCCTCGTTGCCGCCGTTCATCCCCGAAGACGGCCGCGAGCCGCTGGCGCAGCTCTGCGAGCGCGGCGCTGGCGTCGCGGTCGGGGAGAACGCCGCTGCGTCGCGCTCTGGTTCGGTCGATCTCGCAGCGCGCGTCGGCGCGCGCCTTGCGCGGGTGATGCGGCTTGCTGCAGGCGTGGGAGCCACCGGCGCCGCGGCACAACAGGGCGCAACCGCGCCCGCAGAGCAGGCGCTCGCCCTCATCGAGTCGATCGTGGTCGCCGCCGACGCGCGTGCGCGCGCGGCTGCGATTGCCGCGTTCGACCGCGCGTTCGCGGAGCCGCCGCCTTTCCTCGCGTCGTGGCGGCTCGCGGCGATCGGAGCAGGGGCCGCGCGCGACGCGCGCGCCGTGGCAGACCCCGCCGCGCGCCTCGCTGCGCTCGAGTCCGCCGCGATCGAGCTTCTCGCGGTTCCCGCGTCGGGCCTCGACAGGACGGGACTTGTCGATGCGTATGCACTCGAGGAGGCCGCGAGGCTGGTCCGCGAGGCGGGCAACGACGCGCTGGCCGCGCGGCTCGAGTCGCTGCGCGACGAGCGGCTTGCGCGCAAGGGCAGCGCGCAGCCGCGGCCGCCGATGAACTCGGCGAGGAACTGAACGACGACACAGACGACGACACAGACGACGACACAGACGACGACACAGACGACGA
>CAYMSD010000161.1:0-4025 GCA_964393015.1 uncultured Klebsiella sp. | reverse complement strand
CCCAGAGGCATGGAGCGACCCATGCACCCGCCACCCGCTGGAGGTCTTGTGCCGTTTCGGTGGACGCATCCGCCAGCGCCGACTCGACAACCACCGCCCACGCGCGGGGACGCGGGGCATGCCACGCGCGGTTCGCGGCGCGTGCCTGGCTGTTCGGGCCGGGGCGCCAACGCTTGCGGTTGAAGTTGAAGAAGTTGCTGGTCATGGTGTCCTCCGGCGATGTGCGTGGAGTGAAGTCGAGCGAAGTGAATTGGATGCGTGTGGTGCTTTCTGGTCCGTCGTCGCGTGTGCGTGACGAGATGTGCGGTCGATCCGTCACGATGAATGAACTGACTGTCTGGCTGTCTGGGCGACGCGCCGTCTGCCTACCTGCCGATCTGCCGGTCTGCCGGTCTGCTCGCGTGCTTCTCTGCCTGCGCAGCCGAGCGCTCCTCCGACACCGTCCTGCGTCCGCTGTCGACTTCGCCAAGCTGCCGAGCGCCGAGCCTGTCGAGCCTGTCTAGCCTCCAAAGCCGCGCGACCCTGCCACCCCCCACCGATGCCGCGGGGGTCACGCCCAACCATGGGCGTGCAGACAGCGCCCGGCCCCGAAAGGCCGCTTTTCACAGGGTTTTGCCGCGAGAGGCGCGAGGAACATCCTCGCGCCACGCCCTCTCTTCGAGAGTTTCGTGCGCTTCAATGACCCAAACCAACCTGTTGTCGAAGAGGCCGCTCGGAAACCGAGTGCCTCCCCAATATCTTGGGCGCGTCCGACCTGTCGGCGCGCGCCCGTCCACCCAGATTCTGGCCGCCGCGGAACATCGCACGGCAAACAGCCTCTCGGGCTCGTCTTTCCACCAGTTTCATGTGTGTGCTTCCAGCCAGAACTTCGGCCGGAACTCCGATCATACCGAGAGCCACACGCCGCGTCAACGGGCTTGCACGAAGAATTTCCGCAACGCGCATCGCCGCCCCCCTACCCTTCGCGCGCTCGTTCGAATGTCAATCGAACTCGCAGATCCACGATCGAATACAACGGTCCACCACCCATGCCCAACCGCGATCTCACCAAGACCTACACCCGCGCCCAGTTCGTCGCCAAGCTCCGTCGGCTCGCCGACTCGATCGAGTCGAAGGAGGCGTTCACGATCCAGGTCGGCGGCGAGCGGCTGCACATCCCGGCGAACGCCACCTTCAACATCGAGCACGAGCGCAGCGGGAAGGATCAGGAGCTCGAGTTCCAGCTGATCTGGAAGTCGGAGACGAAGACGAGCGGTAAGTAACCGCGCGACAGACGGGATCCGCCGCGCGATGCGGGGCGAAGGGTGGACGGGTGCGCTCGTTCACACCCGGAGCTGACCATGCGAATCGACCGAGATCACCGCGGACCTCCGGCTCGCATGCGCCAAATCGCGCGGCTCGCGCTCACCGCCCTGCTGCTCGCGGCCACGCCCGCGCAGCCCGCGTCGGCGTGCCTGTGGGACTCCGACACCCTCCGCATGGAGGCGCGTGCGTTCCCCGGGCTCGCGGAGATTCTCACGGGTCGCATCGAGCGTGAGCCGCCGCGCTACTACGAGATGCGGATCGAGCGCGTGCTCGGGCTTCTGGCGACAGAGCCCGAGGTCCTCGAGCACTTCGACGACCTCGCCGTCGCCTGCGACCGCCTCGGGCGAAGCGACGAGGCGATCGAGTGGATGGAGAGGAAGGCCGAGATCCTCAAGGTCGCTGAGGAACGCGCCGCAGGCGACGCAGCCGCGCTCGCCAAGGTGAAGGAGCACCGCTACCGCTACCACGCCAACATCGGCACCTTCTACGCGCATCGGTCGATCCGATCGCCCGACGGCGAGCGGACAGCGGAGGACCTCATGCGCGCGCGCGACAAGATCGCTGCGGCGATTGCGATCAACCCGGACGCGCACTTCGGGCGCGAGGTCTACCAGCTCGCCGCGATCGAGTGGCTGATCGAGATACGCACGGATCCATCGGCTCCGTTTCGATCGATCATCCAGCACCCTGACAGCCTGCGGTTCGACGAGGAGCGCTTCGGCGACTCGTCGGATGCCGCGGTGAAGGGGCTGTCCGGGCTCATCGTGCTCGGCGACGCGTGGCAGAGCGTCGATGTGCACTTCGCGCTCGAGCAGGCGTTGGCGAGGCGTCGAGACGCGTCGATGGCGCTTCTCGCACGGCTTCGCCGCATCGAGCTCGAGGACGCGGGGCGCACCTCGTTCCATCCGTCGTACGAGCAACCTCGAGAGAGCGTTGCGGTCGGTCCAGACTTCTTCGGCGGCGGCCTCGAGGAGGACGAGGAACGCGAAGTCGAGTCGTTCTTCGTGGCCGCACGCGAATCCGCGAAGGCGTGGACCTGCGCGCGCGAGCGGTTCATGCTGGCCCGCTTCGCGCAGGGCATCCACCCCGACACGCACGGCGACGCCTTCTGGGCGGGGTGGAGCGACGAACCGCCGATGCCGAGCCTTCCCGACCGAGCGTGGTACGCGGTGCCGTTCCAGAGCCCCGAGTCGACGGCGCTCACCGTGCTCGCATGCGCGCTGTGCGCGGGGCTGGTGCACATCGGGCGTCGCGACTGGAAGCGCCGAAGAGCTGCGGCCGCGATGTCGGAACAGAAGGCGAAGTGAGATGACGGCGCCGCAGCGCTGCCGCGACTAACGCGGGCGCTTCGGGCCGCGAGGTGCGCCTCCGCCGTCATAGCTGCCGCCCCGAGGTCCACCCTGAGGTCCGCCACGGAACCCGCCGCCGGGGCCGGGGCCGGGGCCATGGCCAGATCCGGGGCCGTAGCCGCCGCCACCACCAGGCCGCGCGCCGCGGTCGATGTTCACCTTCAGCTTGCGGCCGCGCAGCGTCGCGCCGCGCAGGGCGTAGACCACGCGCTCGACATCGCGCGCGGGGAGTTCGACGATCGAGTGCATCTCTGCGATCTCGATGCCGCCGATGCCGCGCGGGTTCACGCGCGCTTCGTTGGCGATCGCGCCCACGATGTCGGCCGGGCGCAGGCCCATGCGCGTGCCGCCCGAGATGTAGATGCGCACCATGTCGTGCTGCTCGGCGCGGCCGGGCGCGCGCTCGGGGCGGGCAAAGCTCTCGAACGCGGGGATGTGCACATCGTCCTCGGTCGCGCCTTCGCCCTCGGTCGCCTCGTGGGCGAGGCGAATCGCGGCGGCGGCGACATCCATCGGGTCGAACTCCGAGGCGAGCGACTCCGCGACCGCGCGGTACGCGTCAAGGTCGCCCGCGGTGATCGCGTCGCGCACAGAGCCCTTCGTGATGTCCATGCGCCGAGCCTTCACATCGCGCGGCGTCGGCACGGTGCAGATCGCGATTCTTTGGCGCGTCGCCTGCTCGATGTTGCGAAGCAGGCGATGCGCGCGCGGGTCGACGAGCGTGATCGCCATGCCCTCGCGGCCGGCGCGGCCCGTGCGGCCGATGCGGTGGACATACGACTCGGGCGAGGTCGGCACATCGAAGTTGACGACATGCGTGAGGTGTTCGATGTCGATGCCGCGCGCGGCGACATCTGTCGCGACGAGAAGGTCGACGGTGCCAGCGCGGGCGCGGCCCATCACGCGGTCGCGCTCTGCCTGCGACATGCCGCCGTGGAGCGACGCCACGCGGTATCCACGGCCGGTGAGGCGATCGGCGAGTTCATCGACATCGAGGCGCGTGCCGCAGAAGACGAGGGCGAGCGTCGGCGACTCGAGGTCGAGCACGCGGCCGAGCGCCGTCACCTTGTGTGCGCGCGGCACGATGTAGGCGACCTGCTTCACCTTCGGGACGGACCCGCGCGTCGCGGAGTCGCGCGCGATGAGGATGCGCTCTGGCGTGCGCAGGTGGCGCTCTGCGATTGCGGCAATGCGCGGCGGAAGCGTGGCGGAGAAGAGCGCCGTCTGCCGCGTCTCGGGAGCGGTCTCGAGGATCAGCTCGAGGTCTTCCGCGAAGCCCATGTCGAGCATCTCGTCCGCTTCGTCGAGCGCCACGATCTTGAGGTCGGAGAGATCAAGCGTCTCGCGCCGCAAGTGGTCGAGCGCACGACC
>CAYMSD010000160.1:0-4037 GCA_964393015.1 uncultured Klebsiella sp. | reverse complement strand
CCTCCTGAAATCGCGCGAGAATTGCCGATAGACCTGCCGACGCCGAGGCTTCTCCGAGGTGGGCATCGCCCGACCGCCGCGAACCGCCGATAGCCACTCCGTGACTCCCTC
The DNA here is from genome assembly GCA_964393015.1 of uncultured Klebsiella sp. Lineage (GTDB taxonomy): Bacteria > Planctomycetota > Phycisphaerae > Phycisphaerales > SM1A02 > QWPT01. The sequence continues at coordinate 3,926 of CAYMSD010000160.1, read as the reverse complement.
ACCCGACGCCATGCCGACCGACGAACCGAAGCAGATCCTCCTCTCGCCGCCGCACCTGTCGGGCGCGGAGCGGCACTTCGTCGAGGAGGCGTTCCGCACCAACTGGATCGCGCCGCTTGGGCCGAATGTCGACGCGTTCGAGCGCGAGATGGCCGCGCGCCTCTCCTCGGACGGCGCGGAGATGCACTGCTGCGCGACCTCGTCGGGCACGGCCGCGATCCATCTCGGGCTCATCGCCCTCGGCGTGCAGCCGGGCGACCTCGTCCTCTGCTCGAGCTTCACCTTCGTCGCGACGGCGAACCCGATCCGCCAGCTCGGTGCCGAGCCCGTCTTCATCGACAGCGACGACGCAAGCTGGAACATGTCGCCCGCCGCGCTGCGCCGCGCGCTGCACGCGCTCGCCGCCGAAGGCAAGCGCCCGCGCGCCGTCGTGACCGTCGACCTCTACGGCCAAGGCTGCGACTACGGCGCGATCACGCCGATCTGCGAGGAATGGGGCGTGCCCATCCTCGAGGACGCGGCCGAGGCGCTCGGCGCAACCGTGCACGGCCGCCCGTGCGGCACCTTCGGCGCGGTCGCCGCGTTCAGCTACAACGGCAACAAGATCATCACGACCTCGGGCGGCGGCATGCTGGCCGCGGGCGACGCGCGCGTCGCCGAGCGCGCGCGGTTCCTCGCCACGCAGGCGCGCGACCCCGCGCCGCACTACGAGCACTCGGTCGCGGGCTTCAACTACCGCATGTCGAACATCTGCGCAGGCGTCGGCCGCGGGCAGCTGCTCGTGCTCGACGAACGCGTCGCGCGCCGCCGCGAGATCTTCGCGCAGTACCAGCGCGCGCTCGGCGGCTTCGACGGCGTCGAGTTCATGCCCGAACCCGCGTGGAGCCGCTCGACGCACTGGCTCACCGCGCTCACCATCGATCCGGCCCGCGCGGGCACGAGCCGCGACGCGCTGCTCGCGACGCTCGCCGCGCAGAGGATCGAGGCGCGCCCGACCTGGAAGCCCATGCACCAGCAGCCGCTGTTCTCGGGCTGCCGCATGTTCGCGCACGACGAGAGCCGCGCGCCCGTGTGCGAGCGGCTCTTCCGCGACGGGCTGTGCCTGCCGTCGGGCTCGTCGATGAGCGACGCGGATGTCGCGCGCGTGATCGAGGCCTGCGAGCGCGAACTCTCGCGTGCGCAGCCGAACACGCCCGCCGCGAACGCCTCGGCCGCGCGCACCGTGTAAACTCCGCCCATGGCGGTTCTTGTCACCGGCGCCGCGGGCTTCATCGGCTCGCATGTCTCGCATGTCCTTCTCGACCGCGGCGAAGAGGTCGTGGGTCTTGACGATCTCAACGACTACTACGACCCGACGCTGAAGGAGGCGCGGCTTGCGCGGCTCACGCCGAAGCGCGGCTTCTCATTTGTCAAGATGGATGTCGCCGACCGCGCGGGCATGGAGTCGCTCTTCGCGCAGCACAGGTTCGACCGCGTCGTGCACCTCGCCGCGCAGGCGGGCGTGCGCTACTCGATCGCGAACCCGCACGCCTATGTCCACGCGAACATCGTCGGCTTCCAGAACATCCTCGAGGGCTGCCGCACCGTGCAGGAGAAGCACGGCGGCTGCAGGCACCTCGTCTACGCAAGCTCGAGCTCGGTCTACGGCGGCAACGCGAAGCTTCCCTTCTCGGTGAACGACTCGGTCGACCACCCGCTCTCGCTCTACGCCGCGAGCAAGAAGGCAAACGAGCTGTTTGCGCACACCTACTCGCATCTCTTCGGCGTGCCGACGACGGGCCTGCGCTTCTTCACGGTCTACGGGCCATGGGGGCGGCCCGACATGGCGCTCTTCCTCTTCACGAGGAACATCCTCGAGGGGAGGCCGATCGAGGTCTTCAACCACGGCCGCCACCGCCGCGACTTCACCTACATCGACGACATCGTCGAGGGAGTCATCCGCACCCTCGACCGCCCCGCGGCGCCGAACGCCGCGTTCGACGCGATGCGTCCAGACCCAGGCACCTCGGGCGCGCCGTGGCGCGTCTACAACATCGGCAATTCCCGCCCCGTCGAGCTCCTCGACTACATCGGCGCGATCGAGCGGGCGACAGGCCGCCGCGCGGAGATGATTCTCAAGCCGTTGCAGCCAGGGGATGTGCCCGACACCATGGCCGATGTCGAGGCGCTCGAGCGCGACACGGGCTACAGGCCCTCGACGCCCGTCGAGACGGGCGTGGCGCGATTCGTCGAGTGGTACCGCGGGTACTACGGCGTCTAGGCAATACGGCGTCTAGGTTCGTCTCCCGCGTTTGTCGGCTACGCTGCCCGCATGGCCAGCGTCTGCTTCTACTTCGAGTTCCACCAGCCCTACAGGCTCCGGCGCTACTCGGTCTTCTCGACCGACCCGTTCTACTTCGACAACGAGGCGAACGAGAGGATCATGCGCAAGGTCGCGGACAAGTGCTATCGCCCCGCGACGGCGATGATGCTCGACCTCGTGAAGCGGCATGACAAGCGCTTCCGCTGCTCGTACTCGATCACGGGCACGGCGCTCTCGCAGCTCGAGCAATGGGCGCCCGATGTGGTCGACACGCTCAAGCGCCTCGTCGACACGGGTGCGTGCGAGCTCGTCGGCGAGACGAGCCACCACTCGCTCTCGTTCCTCTTCTCGCGCGCGGAGTTCGACGCGCAGGTCGACCTCCACCAGCAGCGCATGCAGGAGGTCTTCGGCGTGACGCCGAGGATCTTCCGAAACACAGAGCTCATCTACTCGAACGAGCTCGCCGCGCACATGGCGAAGCGCGGCCAGCACCGCGCCATCATCTGCGAGGGCGTCGACCGCCTGCTCGGCTTCCGCTCGCCGAACTACATCTACGCGCCGCCGGGCGAAGGCGACCTCGCAGACCGCCCGATCAAGCTGCTCCTCAAGAACTACCGCCTGAGCGACGACATCGCCTTCCGCTTCTCGAACCGCGGCTGGAAGGAATGGCCGCTCTCCGCGGAGAAGTTCGCGGGCTGGGTCAACCAGATCAACGGCGACGGCTTCTGCTGCAACCTGTTCATGGACTACGAGACCTTCGGCGAGCACCAGTGGGCCGACACGGGGATCTTCGAGTTCCTCGACGCGCTGCCCGGCGCGATCTACGACACGAACCACGGGCACAACGACTTCCTCACGCCGTCGCAGCTGCTCGACTGCTACGAGCCCGTCGGCGAATACGATGTTCCGCACTGGATCTCGTGGGCCGACAGCGAGCGCGACCTCTCCGCGTGGCTCGGCAACCCGATCCAGGACGGCGCCGCGAAGGAGCTCTACGACCTCGAGGCGCCCGTGAAGGAGCGCCACCAGGCGGGCGACCCCTACATCCTCGAGGACTGGCGCAAGCTCACGACGAGCGACCACCTCTACTACATGTGCACGAAGTACTGGTCGGACGGCGATGTCCACAAGTACTTCTCGCCGTACGACTCGCCGTACGACGCGTACATCAACTTCATGAACGTGATCGACCACCTCAAGAGCCGTGCGGGCGTGGGGAAGTCCATGCGCGCGAAGACAGCCCAGTGACCTGACCCTGCGAGGCGGCGGCCCGCCCCGCGCGTCAGGCCCCCGCGCCCGCAAGCGCGCGCTTCGGCGTGGCCTTCGGGCGCGCGAGGTGCGGGAAGTAGTCCTGGATCGCGGTCACCGTCCACGCGCCCGCGCGCAGCGCCGCGATCGCGTCGACCGTGGCGCGCGCCGCCGACACCGTGGTGATCATCGGGATCCCCGTGCGCACCGCGTTCGCGCGGATCCTGCCCTCGTCGGTCTTCGCGCCCTTCTTGGTGGGCGTGTTGATGATGAGGCTGATCTCGCCGTTGGCGATCACATCGAGCACCGTGGGCCGCGCGCCTTCGCTGAGCTTGTGCAGCGTCTTCGTCTCGACGCCGTGCTCGGCGAGATAGGC
>CAYMSD010000159.1:0-4049 GCA_964393015.1 uncultured Klebsiella sp. | reverse complement strand
CTGTCGCAGTTCATGGACCAGACCAACCCGCTGTCCGAAGTCACCCACAAGCGTCGCCTCTCGGCCCTCGGCCCGGGTGGTCTGACGCGTGACCGCGCCGGTTTCGAAGTCCGCGACGTGCACACCACGCACTATGGTCGCATCTGCCCGATCGAGACGCCGGAAGGCCCGAACATCGGTCTGATCGCCAGCCTCGCGACCTACGCCCGCGTCAACGAGTACGGCTTCATCGAGACGCCGTACCGCACCGTGATCGACGGCCGCCCGACCGAGGCGTACGAGTACCTCTCGGCGCACGAGGAAGAGGAGCAGACCATCGCCCAGGCGAACGCGGTCATCCTCGAGGACGGCAAGCTGCAGGGCCCGCTGGTCGACGTCCGCATCAGCGGCGAGTACCGCCAGGTCGAGCCCGAGCAGATCGAGCTGATGGACGTCAGTCCGAACCAGCTCGTCTCGGTCGCCGCGTCGCTGATCCCGTTCCTCGAGAACGACGACGCGAACCGCGCGCTCATGGGCAGCAACATGCAGCGCCAGGCCGTGCCGTTGCTCAAGACGACGGCGCCGTTCGTCGGCACCAACCTCGAGCCGACCGTCGCCGGCGACTCGGGCGTGACCGTCGTGGCCCGCCACAACGGCACGGTCGTCAACCTGGACAGCGAGCGCATCGTCATCAAGCGCGATGTCGAGCCGGACGATCCGTCCGCGTCGACCGACATCTACAAGATGGTGAAGTACCAGCGCAGCAACCAGTCGACCTGCGTCAACCAGCGCCCGATCGTGCGCATGGGTGACCATGTCCGCGCCGGCGACGTCATCGCCGACGGCCCGTCGACCGACCGTGGTGAGCTCGCGCTCGGCCGCAACGTCGTGGTCGCGTTCATGCCCTGGGGCGGCTACAACTACGAGGACTCGATCCTCGTGTCCGAGCGCGTCATCAAGGAAGACCTCTTCACCTCGATCCACATCGAGGAGTTCGAGTGCGTCGCGCGCGACACCAAGCTCGGCAAGGAAGAGATCACCCGCGACATCCCGAACGTCTCGGAAGAGGCGCTCAAGGACATCGACGTCTCGGGCATCATCCGCATCGGCGCCGAGGTCAAGACCGGCGACGTGCTCGTCGGCAAGATCACGCCGAAGGGCGAGACGCAGCTCTCGCCGGAAGAGAAGCTGCTCCGCGCCATCTTCGGCGAGAAGGCCGGCGACGTGCGCGACACCTCGCTGCGCGTCCCGCCGGGCGTCGTCGGCACGGTGATCTCGGCCAAGGTCTTCACCCGCAAGAGCGAGACCAAGGACGAGCGCACCAAGGAGATCGAAGAGGACGAGAAGAGCAAGCTGCTCAAGGACATGGGCGACGAGGTCCAGATCCTCGCCAGCTCGACCTACGAGAAGGCGCGCCGCCAGCTGCTCGGTCAGAAGACCGCCGGCAAGGTGGTGGACGACCAAGGCGCGCTCGTCTTCGCCAAGGGCACCGACCTGACGGCCGAGGAGCTGGGCACGCTGCCGGATCGCGTCTACGAGGACGGCGAGCGCTACCGCGTGCCGGCCGCCTGGCGTGACCTGCGCGTCGGCGACAAGGACATCCAGGCCTCGCTGACGGCGCTGCTCGACCACCTCGAGGACCACGCCAACGAGATCCGCTACTACTTCGAAGAGAAGATCAAGCGGATGGTCAAGGGCGACGAACTGCCGCCCGGCGTCATCAAGATGGTCAAGGTCTACGTCGCCATCAAGCGCAAGCTGCAGGTCGGCGACAAGATGGCCGGTCGTCACGGCAACAAGGGCGTCGTCTCGCGCATCCTGCCCGAAGAGGACATGCCCTACCTGCCCGACGGCCGTCCGGTCGACCTCGTGCTGAACCCGCTCGGCGTTCCCAGCCGTATGAACGTGGGCCAGATCCTCGAGACGCACCTGGGCTGGGCCGCGCACAACCTCGGCCGTCAGCTCGGCGAACTGCGCGAGAAGGTCGGCGTCAACGCAGATCTGCGGGCCCGTGTGGACCAGGTCTTCGGCGACTCGGAGATCAGCGCCTTCGTCCGCTCGCTCGATGACGAGGAGCTCGACCGCTTCATCGACGACAACGCCAACGGCGTGCGCCTGGCGACGCCGGTCTTCGACGGCGCCCGCGAGACCGACATCCGCACGATGCTCGAGCGCGCCGGCCTGGCTGTCCGCGGTCAGACCCGACTGCACGACGGTCGCAGCGGCGAGGGCTTCGATCAGCCCGTCACCGTCGGCGTGATGTACATCTTGAAGCTGCACCACCTGGTCGACGACAAGATCCACGCGCGTTCGATCGGTCCGTACAGCCTCGTCACCCAGCAGCCGCTGGGCGGCAAGGCGCAGTTCGGCGGTCAGCGTCTCGGTGAGATGGAAGTGTGGGCGATGGAAGCGTACGGCGCGGCCTACACCCTGCAGGAGTTCTTGACCGTCAAGTCGGACGACGTGGTGGGCCGTACCCGCATGTACGAGTCCATCGTGCGCGGTGAGGGCCTGCTCGAGCCCGGCCTGCCCGAGTCGTTCAACGTGCTCCTCAAGGAGCTCAAGGCTCTGGCCCTCGACGTCGAGCTGCTGGATCGCGAGGGGCAGGTGATGGGCTAGGCGAACGCCGACCCCGTCCCTGACCCCATCCGAGGGCTGGCCTGGTCCGCCCTCTTAGAACGGAGAACCCGACATGCGCGAGATGCTTCACTTCTTCGAGAAGCCCAAGAACCCTCTGCACATCGACGCGGTGCGTATCGCGGTCGCTTCGCCCCGCAAGATCTCCCAGGAGTGGACCTTCGGCGAGGTGAAGAAGCCGGAGACCATCAACTACCGCACGTTCAAGCCGGAGCGTGACGGCCTGTTCTGTGGCCGTATCTTCGGGCCGGTCAAGGACTACGAGTGCATCTGCGGCAAGTACAAGCGCATGAAGCATCGTGGCGTGGTCTGCGAGAAGTGCGGCGTCGAGGTGATCCAGTCCAAGGTTCGCCGCGAGCGCATGGGCCACATCAACCTGGCGACCCCGGTCGCGCACATCTGGTTCCTCAAGAGCCTGCCGTCCCGCATCGGCCACTTGATGAACATGACGCTCAAGGACCTCGAGTACGTCCTGTACTGCGCCAAGTACGTCTGCCTCGGCGCGACCAAGGTCCAGGTCGAGCGTGGCAAGGCCGGCATCTTCCCGTTCTACATCCCCCGCGAGAAGCGCGCCGACCTCTTCGGCGAGTTCGAGCTGCTCGCCGAGGGCCTGGAGATCAACAAGCTGCTCAAGCGGCACGCCCGCAGCGTCGATCGTGGCACCCTCGTCAACGAGGAGGACTACTACGACGTGCAGCACGGCGCCGTCATCACGCGCGTCGATCCCGACCTGGCGACCCAGTGGGTGGCCGAGGTTGGCCCGCTGGTCCCCGGCCGCATCCTCAGCACCGAGGATCACGAGCTGATCTGCGATCAGTTCGGTGACATGGCCGTCGAGACCCGTCCGGCGACCGACTTCCTGAAGCTCGAGATGGGCGGTGAGGCGATCCTCGAGCTGCTCGCCTACATGGACCCGACCCGCTTGCCGCCGGAGAAGCCGCGTTGGCCCGGCGACGGCGACGACGTCGAGACCCTCGACGATCTGGCCAAGCGTCTGCGCACCGAGATCCACCTCTGGGAGGAGAAGTCGGACGGCGTCCTGAAGCCGACCGGTCAGGCCAAGATCAAGAAGATCAGCAAGCGCCTGAAGATCGTCGAGGACCTGCGTCACTCTGGCAACAAGCCGCAGCACCTCGTGCTGACGACCGTGCCGGTGCTGCCGCCGGACCTGCGTCCGCTCGTTCCGCTCGACGGCGGCCGCTTCGCGACCTCGGACCTGAACGACCTCTACCGTCGCGTCATCAACCGCAACAACCGCCTCAAGCGCCTGCTCGAGCTCCACGCGCCCGAGATCATCGTGCGCAACGAGAAGCGGATGCTGCAAGAGGCGGTCGACGCCCTCTTCGACAACGGCCGCCGCGGCAAGGTCATCACCGGCCCCAACAAGCGTCCGCTGAAGTCTCTCTCGGACATGCTCAAGGGCAAGCAGGGCC
>CAYMSD010000158.1:0-4099 GCA_964393015.1 uncultured Klebsiella sp. | reverse complement strand
GCGGTCCACACCTCGCCGAAGCCGCCCTCGCCGATCTTCGCGACCAGCTTGTACGCACCGACCGTGTCGCCGGCGCGCGCGGTGCTTGCGGACTCGAGGGTGCTAAACGCGCTGGGCGCATCCGGGTCGCCGCGGGAGGCGCCGCCACGCCCGCCTTCCAGCGGTGCGGTGGGGTCGTCAGGTGAGTCGGGGACGGTCGACATCTGGGTATTGTGGCGGGCGGCCGAGACCGAGGCAAGATCGCGCCCAGAACCGTTCGCTCTGTAACGCTACGTTCGCGTCACCTGCCTCCAATCCGATACAGAACACCTTTCCGGCAGCCAACGCACCTGCGAATCGGCCAAAGCCCATCCCGCACTCTCAAGAAACGTTTCATCGATCGGAAGCTGCGAGAGGAGACTCGGGAACCTCCGAAGCACGCCCTTCCCAGAACAATCGCTCTCGGAAGGCTCGAATCAGCCGCGCACTCGCGCCTTCGGCCTGCAACTCGCGGCATGCCTCGTCTCCGTCCCTCCCCGAAGCGAGAAGCGAACGCGCGCGGGCGAGGGCAGAGACGTCCTCGAGGGAAAATCGTTCGAGTTCATCCAAGGTGAAGTCGCGATGGAGCGACCTCTTCGCCGCACCGAGAGGGTCGATCGGCCAGGCCTGCACGAGGCTGTCTGTGGAAACGGCGACAATACCCGCCCGTCCACTCACGCTCGGGCTCCAAGCCCAATCGAACTTGTCGTCAGCCGACGCACCGCGTGCCGCATGCGCGGTCCATCTTCCAATGACCGAATCCGTTCCGAGGTCGTATGCAACCACGTTCTGGGCGCACGCCGCGATGAGGATGTCTCCGCAGACCTCGCTCTGCGCGTCGCTCAACAGCCACCGGCCGAGCAACACGCGCTCCCGCGTTTTACCTCGCAGGCGGAAGATCTCCGATTCTGCCAAGAAATCCCGGACCGGCCGCCACACGATGAAATCCGCACCCCACGCGCCGAGGTACTCGTCTCGCTCATCCAGCACCACAGGATCTCCGATCTGTTCGCCACTCGCGAAACTCCAAGCCGTGAGAGACCTTCCATCCACCGATATGAGGTGCGGAACACCCTCCGAGAGCTCAAGCCGCCCCGGAGGTACCGCACGGATGGTCCCCTGAATCTCGCCATCGGCTCGACGCACGAGACGGAGCCCCTGCTCCACCTCAAACACCTGCAGCCCGCCGCTCCGGTCCTCGCAACGCCACACAGCCGGTGGCCGGCCTCCGACCGGTCCGCGGTGCGCCACGATGCCGTTGACGCCGAGTGAGAAACTTCGCGTGCAGGGAGGCGATGATTCCGTGACAAACTCCGAGTCGTTCGTCCACCGAATCCCCGTGATCTCCCCGAGTTCGCATTGCTGCCCGTCCTCGTCGTTCGCAGCATGCGAGTAGACGATGTCGAAAGCCGTGTCTGCGACAGACACGACCGAACGAGTCCAGTCGATCCTCGCGAAGGCGAGGTACCGCCCGGTCGGACTCGCCTCGCAACATGTAAACGCGCCCTCTAAGGCTCCGCCGAACTCGTACGCGCCCAGTGCCGATGCGGACCACACGATGAGTTGTCCAGCGGAGTCCCGGGTCCAAAACAATCCCGTTCCACTCACTCGACCTGCATCGATCACGTCCGCCTCGTGTCCCAGCAGGCGATCGATCGGCTCTCCCTGCGAACCAAGGAGCTGCAACTGGTTGCCGGATGCGGTGAGGAACTCATAAGCATTGGTGACGAGGAGCGGACTTCCCTCGTCCGGGACCGATTCCCGCAGATTGAGCATGGGTTCGGCCGGCTCGTCTCTACCGTCGTCTCCTTTATCGATTCGAACGACCTGCTGGGTCGGCATGAAGTAGCTCGTGCCGGTGGCAAACGATGGCACGACACAGTGCTCGTCGTCCAAAAACCGAGGGAGCCCCGGGTGTCGATAGATGCGCACTTCGCTCTGCGACCCAGAACCAGTATCAACGACCCACATCCTCCAATCGCACGCGACGCACAACCGGCGTCCATCCGGCGACAGTTCGATCTCGCACGAATTCAGCAGCTCGGATTCCTCTCGTCCAATCTTCGGCTGAAACGACTCTCGAATCAATCCGTCCGAGATCCGATGGAGCAGCACGCCACGGGAATCGCGAGTCATGCAAATATCACCACCCACAGTGAATGCATCCGTCGGACCCTCGAGCGGCAGTCGGATCTCTGCGCCACTCTTCGCATCCCAAAGCCGTGGCACGACCGCCTCTGGTCCTGGCGGGGAGTCGACATGCGTCAAAATCCACTTTCCATCGCGGGAGAATCGCGCCGAGGCTGAAAGCCCATTCGCACGCCATCGCTCGACCCCGGTCCGCGCATCGAACACGCGGCACTCCGATCCGATGCCAAGGAGGAACAGTTCGCCATCGGGAGAGAACTCACCCCGCTCGGCGCGCGGGATATCGAGCAGCGTCCTCATGACGGATCCCTGGAGTTCGCGTCCGACCACACGGCCGTCCGCAAGGATGACACGGACTCCATCCTGCACCGAGGCAGCGACGTCGAGCACGAGCTCCGCGGGCAAGTTGACGCGCACCCGCTCGTGGAGTCTCGAAAGCACGGTCCGCGCCGCGGCAGCTGCTTCGGAATCTCCTCGCCGATGCGCCTCATCGACAAGCATGATGGCGAGACCCGGGTCCACGTACGAACGCTCGAGGGCCCGCGCCAGAATCACGCTCGCCTTCAGTTGTTCAGAACGATCCTGCTCCTGATGCTGGGCCAGCTCCGCTGCGCGCTTCGCATCGGATGCAAGGATCAGCGCGATGCTCGTCGACACCACCCCAACTGTCAGCGCCACGATCACACCGGCGACGCCCGCAAACGCCACCCGGTTGCGCCGCACCGCCCGCCGCCACTTCTCGAGCCGCGGCTCGGCGGCCGCCTCCACGAAGTCGCGGTCGGCGAGGTAGTTCGCGATGTCGAGCGCGAACGCGCGCGCGTCGGTGAACCTCGCCGCAGGCTTCGCGCGGAGCGCGCGGTCCGCGAGGTGCGCCAGGCGCGACCTCAGCAGCCGCTTCATCGCCTCGACCGTCGTCCCCCGCTGCGCCGCGACCTCGCGCTGGCGCTCGGGCGCGAGCCGCGCGTACGCGGCCGCCATGCTCGGGCGCTCATCGTTCGCGAGGCGCAGGTTCCGCTCGGGGTCGCTCAGCGTCGCGTCGCTCAGCACATGCTCCATCGGCGACGCGCCGACGATCAGCTCGAAGAGCACCGCACCCAGCGCGTAGATGTCGGCCTGGCGCCCCGTGTCCTCGTCGCGCCTCTGCTTGATCTGCTCGGGCGCCGCGTAGGCGTAGGTGCCCGCGAAGCTCCCGATGCCCGACACCACCTGCGACGCGAGCGGCGCGTCGGGGTTCACCGACTTCGCGAGGCCGAAGTCGATGAGCACCGGGATCGGCGCCTTGCCCGCGGCGACGCCGTCGCCCGCGCCGGGCGCTTCCTTCGCGTCGCGCGCATCCTCCGCCTCGGGCCGCGCCTCGCTCACGAGGATGTTCGCGGGCTTCAGGTCGCGGTGGACGACGCCCTGGAGGTGCACATGCTGCACCGCGTCGCAGACCTTCGCCATCAGCTCGAGACGCTCGCGCATGGAGAGGCCGTGCTTGTCGCAATAGGCGGTGATCCGGTCGCCCGGCACATACTGCATCACCAGGTACGGCGTGTCGCCGTCGAAGCCGAGCTCGTAGAAGCGCGCGATGTAGGGATGGTTGAAGCGCGCGAGCGCCTTCGACTCGGCGCGGGAGAAGCGCCGCACGAGCTCGTCGTTCACGCGGTCGCGGCGCAGGAACTTGATCGCGACGCGCTGGAACGGCTCGACGCGCCGCGCGAGCCACACCTCGCCGAAGGCGTTGTTCGCGTCCTTGTCGATCCGGTCGACGAGCTCGAAGCCCGCGATGCGCTGGCCTGCGCGGCGCCCGAACGCGCCAGCCATGGCTCGCAGCGCGTCGGCCTCGGCGTCGGCATCTGCGCCGCCGATCACGCCGCTGTAGTCGCCGCCCGGCGGCGGGCCGCCCGCAGGCGTGCCGCGCGGGAGATCCGCGGTGGGTTCGTCAGGTGAG
>CAYMSD010000157.1:0-4156 GCA_964393015.1 uncultured Klebsiella sp. | reverse complement strand
ATGTGCGAGCCGTTCACGCTCTCCATCAGCAGGAACCGCGGCTCCGGCTCGCCTGCGGCCGGCTTGTCGAACACCATGCGGTAGATCGTGCCCTTCGGGATCACGATGTAGTCCTTCGGGCCGAACTTCAGCGCGCCGAACATCGTGTAGACGGTGCCCGAGCCGAAGTGGATGAAGAAGCACTCGTCGGCCGAGGCGTTCTTGAAGTGGTACTTCATCGGCTCCTTCGGGACGCACACGCCGATCTCGACGTCGTTGTTGCCGAAGAGGACGGTGCGCCCCGTGACGGGGTCGCCCTTCGCCTTCATGGGCATGCTCTTCACATGGCGCATGCGCATGGTGTCGCGCTCGACATACTCGACCTTGGTCGAGTAGAGCGGCTTCCAGCCGATCACCTGCGTGGGCGGATTGATGTGGTAGAGGGTCGAGGTCGGGCCGACGAAGCCCTCCGTGCCGAACACCTCCTCTGCGTAGAGACCGCCGTCGGGGCGGCGGAACTGGATGTGGCGCTTGGAGGGCAGCTTTCCGAGCTTGGTGTAGTAGGGCATGGGTGTCGTTCCCGTGGTGGTCGCGCGGCGGCGCGGACCGCAAGTGTACCCCGCGCACCTCGGCGCGGCGAAGAAGGAAAGCGGCCCCGATTGCTCGGGGCCGCGGTGGAATCCTGATGTGCGGGCTCGGCTCTGGCCGGACTTCGCAGATGGTCAGCCGATCGGCTCGTCGACGCCGGGCTCGGCGATCGTCACGCCGCCCTCCTGGCCCGCGGCGAGCGCGCTCTGCAGGCGGTCGCGGACGGTCGTCGTCGCGGTGCTTCCGCGACGCTCCGCGCCGAGCGCCTCCGCCTCCTCCGCGGCCTCCTGCAGCATGGCGGCAGCGGCCTCGTCGTCGTAGCCCGTCTCCTCGACGAGCCTGCGGACCTTGGCCTTCGAGTAGGCCTCGAAGCCCGTGCCCGCGGGGATGAGGTGGCCGAGGAGCACGTTCTCCTTGAGGCCGAGGAGCTCGTCCGACTTGCCGCCGAGGGCGGCCTCGGTGAGCACCTTGGTGGTCTCCTGGAAGCTTGCGCCCGAGAGGAAGCTCTCGGCCTGGAGCGACGCCTTGGTGATGCCGAGGAGCAGGGTCTTCGCGGTCGCGGGACGCGGCTTCTTGGTCTTGCAGACGGACTTGCCTTCGGCCTCCGCGAGCGAGTTCGCCTCGCGGATCTCGTCCTTGTCGACGAGCGAGCCGACGGGGAGCCCCGTGTCGCCCGCGTCCTCGATGCGCATCTTGCGGGCGAGCGCGTCGTTGACATCGCGGAAGACGAACTTGTCGACGACATCGTTCGGCAGAAGCTCCGTGTCGCCCTGGTTCGAGATGCGCACCTTCGACAGCATCTGCCGGAGGATGACCTCGATGTGCTTGTCGGAGATGGGCACGCCCTGGGCGCGGTACACGTTCTGCACCTCGTCGAGCATGTAGACGTAGAGCGCGTCCTCGCCCTTGATGCGCAGGATGTCCGCGGGAATCATCGGGCCTTCGGTGAGCGGATCGCCCGCCTCGACGCGGTCGCCCGTGTGGACGAGCAGCGCCTTGCCCTGCGGCACATGGTGGTCGTGCTCGAGGCCCGCGTCGCTGACGACGCGGATCGTCATCTTGCCCTTGCGCTTGTCGGAGTGCAGCTCGACGCGGCCCGAGATCTCGGCCATGACGGCGGGATCCTTGGGGATGCGCGCCTCGAAGATCTCGGTGACGCGGGGGAGACCACCGACGATGTCGGCGGAGCGAGCCGCTTCCTTCGGCTGGCGTGCCAGCATCTGGCCCTGCGCGATGCGCTGGCCGTCCTTGACCTCGATGCGCGCCTTGGCGGGCAGGTGGTGGAAGTCGAGGATGTTGCCGTTCTCGTCCTCGACCGTGATCTGCGGGTGCTTCTCGCCGGTGTGCTCGATGACGATCATCTCGGCGCCTTCGCCCGCACCCTTCTTGGTGTCGATGCGGAAGGTGACGTCCTCGATGAGGTCCTTGAAGCGGACGGTTCCCGACTTCTCGGCGAGGATCGGGGTCGCGTGCGGCTGCCACTCGCAGAGCACGGCGCCCTTCTTCACGGTCTCGCCCGTGCGGACGAAGAGCTGCGCGCCGTAGGGGACCTTGAACTTCTCGAGCTCGCGGCCGTGGCCGTCGACGATCGCGATCTCGCCGTTGCGCTTGAGGGCGACCATCGTCCTGGTGCCGTCCTCGTGCGAGACCTCGACCTCCATGCAGTCGCGCAGCTGGACGCTGCCGCCGAAGGCGCTCTTGTGCTGGTTCTCGAGGATGCCGCGCGCCGCGATGCCGCCCGTGTGGAAGGTGCGCATCGTGAGCTGGGTTCCAGGCTCGCCGATCGACTGCGCGGCGATGATGCCGACCGCCATGCCGATCTCGACGGGCTGGCCCGTCGACATGTCCTGGCCGTAGCACCTGGCGCAGACGCCGCGGGCGGTCTGGCAGGTGAGCGGCGAGCGGACATACACGCTCGTGAGCCCGAGTTCCTCGATCTTGCGCGCCACGGGGTCGGTGATGACCTCGTTGCGGCGCACGATCACCTCGTCGGTGATCGGGTTGATGATCGTCTCGACGCTCGTGCGGCCGCGGATGATGTCGCGGAGCGGGACATCGACCTCCTCGCCCTTGTAGATCGCCTTCTTCGGCACGCCCGAGGGCACGCCGCAGTCGTCCTCGAGGACGACGACCGACTGCGCCACGTCGCACAGCTTGCGCGTGAGGTAGCCGGAGTCGGCGGTCTTGAGCGCGGTGTCCGCGAGGCCCTTGCGGGCGCCGTGGGTCGAGCTGAAGTACTCGAGCATCGACAGACCCTCGCGGAAGTTCGCGCGGATCGGCGTCTCGATGATCTCGCCGCTCGGCTTGGCCATGAGGCCGCGCATGCCCGCGAGCTGCTGCATCTGGCTGACGTTGCCACGCGCGCCCGAGTCGGAGAAGAGGTACACGGGGTTGAGGTACTTCGAGCCCTTGCCCTCCTCGATCGAGACCTCCGCGCCGTTCTCGTCGCGGCGGTCCTTCTTCAGGGCGTCGACGAGCTTCGCGGTGACCTCGCCACGGCACTGCTGCCAGAGGTCGAGGAGCTGGTTGTGGCGCTCGCGCTCGGTGATGGCGCCGCCCTGGTAGGACTTCTCGATGCGGTCGACCTTCTTCTGCGTGGCGTCGAGAAGGGCCTTCTTCTCGGCGGGGATGCGCAGGTCGGTGATGGCGAACGAGAGGCCCGACACCGTCGAGTAGCGGAAGCCCGTCTGCTTCATCGCGTCGAGGAGGTCGATCGTGGCGGCCTTGCCCTTGCGGGCGAAGGTGTCGTCGATCACGCGCGCCGCGCCCTTCTTGCCGAGGGCGCAGTTGTAGAACGGCATCCCGTCGGGAAGGATCTCGCTGAAGATGATGCGGCCGAGCGTGGTGACGATGCGGCGATTCGCCGGCATCGGCTCGGTGGCCTTCTTCTGGTCGTTCACGACCTCGCTGAACCGGGCGAGGCGGACCTCGATCGGGTCATGGAAGGAGATCTTGCGCGGGTCGCCGTGGGGGAGCTGGAAGCACAGGAGCGCCTCCTCCATGTCCTTGAAGCGCCGCACGGCGGTGGTGGCGTCGCCGTGGCTCGTCGTGAGGAAGTAGACGCCCATGACGATGTCCTGCGACGGGCTGACGATCGGGTTGCCGTTCGCAGGGCTGAAGATGTTGTGCGTCGACATCATCAGCACATGGGTCTCGGTCTGCGCCTCGACCGACAGGGGCAGGTGGACGGCCATCTGGTCGCCGTCGAAGTCGGCGTTGTAGCCCGTGCAGACGAGCGGGTGGATCTTGATCGCGTTGCCCTCGACGAGCACCGGCTCGAACGCCTGGATGCCCATGCGGTGCAGGGTCGGCGCCCGGTTCAGCATGACCGGGTGGTTCTGGATCACCTGCTCGAGGATGTCCCACACCTCGGGATCGCGGCGCTCGAGCATGCGCTTGGCGCTCTTGATCGTGTCGGCGAGGCCGTGCTCCTTGAGCTTGCGGATGATGAACGGCTGGTAGAGCTCGAGGGCGATCTTCTTCGGAAGGCCGCACTGCCAGAGCTTGAGCTCGGGGCCGACGACGATGACCGAACGCGCCGAGTAGTCGACGCGCTTGCCGAGCAGGTTCTCGCGGAAGCGGCCCTGCT
>CAYMSD010000156.1:0-4241 GCA_964393015.1 uncultured Klebsiella sp. | reverse complement strand
CTCGTACTGCTTCTCGCCGGCCGCCATGTACGACGCGCAGGTCTTCAAGCGCAACAGCACGAACCTCAACGGCCAGGGCTACACCGACCCGGGCACGCTGAAGGCAGGCTTCCGCAGCCCGCCGGTCTCGCGCTGCCGCTTCCCCGACCTCAAGACCCGCATGATCGAGCACAACTGGCTGCAGAACACGCCTGACTCGCTCATCAACACCGGCTTCGCCGGCGGCGCGACCCCGTGGCAGTTCAACCACGGCTACAACTCGGCCCCCGCGTGCCTCTTCTTCGACGGCCACATCGAGCTCGTCAGCTGCCAGAAGTCCATGCAGGCCGACAACCGCGTCGCGCCGAGCAACGGCTCGGTCTGGTCGCGCAACACGCCGTTCGGCGCGAACGGCTACTTCGGAGCCCAGTCGTACGACTTCCTCGTGCGCACGAGCTTCCACATCCTGACCACCGACGGCATCGAGGGCCGCGACGTCCTCGGCGACGAAGGCTGATTCAGGCCGATACAGCGCAACATCCGCAGCCGCCCGCCTCGCGCGGGCGGCTGTGTTTTTGACGAAATGCGCACGGTGCCTGCGCGAGCGCCTCGCCCGGCGCCATCTCCGTGGCATGATGTCCACGGCGGACGCAGGCGTTCTCCTGATTCGACCCTGGCCCGCATGATGCAAGCCCGACGCAGTGCGCCGCGACCGTCCGCGGCGCGCGCGGGCAGGTCGAGGAATCTGCGCGATGGCATGGCCATCGCAGCACCCGAACAGGAGTCGCCACGCCATGCAGCCTGGTCATCCGCTCTCGCGCGCTTCGTCGCGCCCATATGACTGCCCGCGCCCCGGAGCATCGCGTGGCGGCTTCACGATCGTCGAGCTCCTCGTCGTCGTGTCGATCATCGCGCTGCTCATCGCGCTGCTTCTCCCGGCGGTGCAGCGCGGCCGCGACAAGGCGCTGATCTCGCAGTCGGTCGCGAACCTCAAGAACCTCGCCGCCGCGAACGAGATCTACGGCGGCGACTGGGGCGACAGGCAGTGGACGGCGTGCCCCGACGACGCAGGCATCGTCAGCGGAAACTGCGACCAGTACAAGGCGCAGATCGCCTGCCCTCCTCAGCAGTTCCTCGGATGGGATGTCAACGGCGCGATGTGGGGCTACTTCCTCGGCGCCTCGGGGAAGTGCGCGCAGTATGGCTGGCCCGAGGCCTGCTACAACTGGATCGTCTACATCCCGCTGACCTTCACGACGGGGCCGAATCCGGGCGGCGGCAACGCCTTCGGCAGCTTCCGCATGCCAGGCGTCAAGAGCTTCCACGACTATGTGGGGCGCCGCTTCTACGACCCGACCTTCTACGCGCCCAAGGACATCGTCACGCTCTCCACGATCTCGAAGTACTTCACGAGCGCGGCCGAGTTCACCTACGACGGCACCAACTACGAGGACAGCTCGTACTGCTTCTCGCCCGCCGCGATGTTCGACACGGCTGTGTTCCGCCGCAACGGCGATGCGCTCAACGGCCAGGGCTTCACCAACCCGAACACCATGAAGGCCGGCTACCGCAGCCCGCCCGTGTCGCGCTGCCGCTATCCCGACCTCAAGACCCGCATGATCGAGCACAACTGGCTGCAGAACACGCCCGACTCGTTCATCAACACGAACTTCGCGGGCGGCAGGACGCCGTGGTTCTTCAACCATGGCTACAACTCCGCGCCCGCATGCATGTTCTTCGACGGCCATGTCGAGCTCGTGAGCTGCCAGAAGTCCATGCAGGCCGACAACCGCGTCGCTCCGACGAACGGCTCGGTCTGGTCGCGCAACACGCCGTTCGGCGCGAACGGCTACTACGGCGCGCAGTCCTACGACTTCCTCGTCCGCACGAGCTTCCACATCCTCACGACCGACGGCATCGAAGGCCGTGATGTCCTCGGCGACGAGGGCTGATCCGGGCCTGCACGGCGCGACATCCGCAGCCGCCCGCCCCGCGCGGGCGGCTGTGTCCTTCGAGGCTATCCTCAGGGAATGCCCGCTTCGTTTCCTCCATCCGCAGGCGGCTTCGCCATGCTCGGCGCGGTCGTCGGGCCAGCCATGATGCTGGCGCTTGCGTTCTCGCAGCCCGGCCCCGTGCGCACGCTGCTGAAGGCCGGGGCGGACCGCCCCGCGAATGCCCGCCGTGCGGGAAGCCTTGGGATCCGAGAGGTGGTGCTCGAGCCGCTGATCCGTTCAGGCGTCGTCGTTCGCGAGAAGGACGGCTGCGTCTGGGTCGTGCGCGATCTGGCCAAGCGCAGGCAGCGACGCATCGCCATGAGGCTTGCGCTCGCGACATTCGTGCTGATGGCGGCCGTCTGGGCGGTGCTCTCGATCGGCGGGCCCCGACGCCCGTGACCGGGGCGCGCGCATCGAAACCCGAGACGGTGCGCGGAGGGTTGGCATACGCTGCCCCCATGCCGAAGATCACGACGCCGCTCAGGCAATCGCTTCTCGCCACCGCCGTCCTCGCAGCGGGCGCAGCCTGCGCAACGAGCCTCGCCTCCGGCCTCGGTCCGGCGCCTGCCGCGCCGCATGCGACCGCGCTGCGCGACGACACGATTGCGCCCGTCCCGTCGCGGGCCGAACTCTCGATCTCCTCCGTCACGCTCTATCGAGGCCGCGCGGCCGTGACGCGCTCGGGGACCACAGCGCTCACGCAGGGGCTCCATGAACTGCGCGTCGGTCCGCTGCCCGAGTACGCGGACCTCGACAGCGTGCAGGCCCGCGTCGGAACGGGCGCGCGGCTCCTCGATGTGAAGACGGAGACCGTCGCGCGGCCCGCGCCGACGAGCGACAACCCGCGTGTGCGCGCCGCGCTCGAGGCGGTCGAAGAGGCGCGGCTCGCGCTCGCGGAGGTCGACCGACGCCTGACGAACAACGCCGCGTCGACCAAGCTCGTCGACTCGATCGCGGCGAAGGCCGCGTCGGACGCCTCGCAGGCCGTGGGCGGCGCGCTCGACCCAGAGAAGCTGCGCGCACAGATCGCCTTCATCGAGAGCGAGCGCGATCGCCTCACGAAGGGCGCCGCGGAACTGACCGCGCTGCGCATCAAGGCCGTCGGCGAGCTCCAGGCGCGCGAGCGCGCGCTGGCGGACGCGGGCGGCGCGCCGCCGATCGAGCGGTTCGCGGTGGTCACCGTCGCGGCGCCCGAGGGCGGCGACGTGCCCGTGTCCGTCACCTACCTCGTCGCCAACGCGACCTGGGAGCCCGCCTACACGGTGCGCGGCGACCTCGAGGCGGGCAGCCTCTCGATCGAGTTCGACGCCATGATCAGGCAGGCGACGGGCGAGGACTGGACGGATGCGGCGGTCATCCTCTCGACCGCGCAGCCGACGCGCGCCGCGAATCCGCGCATGGTGTCGCCCGCCTATCTCGACCTGTTCGACCCGAACAAGCCGAGCCTGCCGCCACCGTCCGCGCGTATGCGGGGCGGCGGCTCAGGTGGCGTCGCGGAGATGGCCGCTGCGCCGGGCGCGCCGATGGCGGATGCGGTCGACTTCGATGCACGGGCCAAGGCGCTCGAGAACCTGTCGGCCGACGCGTCCGTCGGCGGCGGTGGCGCCGCGGTCGAGTACCGCATTCCGCGCACCATCACGGCCGCAAGCGATGCGTCGGCGGAGCGCCGCACGCGCGTCGCCACGATCGACGCCAAGCCGAACTTCACCCTCGTCGCGCAGCCGCTCGTCGACGGCGATGTCTACCTGCGCGCACGGTTCGTGAACGAGAGCCCGTACATCCTGCTCGCAGGGCGGGCGCGCATGTACCTCGGCTCCGACTCGATCGGTGCCGCGTCGATCGGCGAGATCCCCACGGGCGGCGAGCTCGACCTCTGGTTCGGCAAGGAGCCGCGCGTCACGGCGAAGCGCGAGCTCGTGTCGAAGAAGGCCTCCGAGTCGGGCGTGTTCTCGAAGTCGAAGGGCCTCGACCGCGAGTTCCGCATCTCGCTCGTGAACACGCTGTCGCGCGCGGTCGACATCGAGGTGTGGGACCGCGTCCCCGTCACGCGCAACGAGCAGGTCAAGATCGAGCTGCGCGACCTCGCCCCTGCGCTCGCGACCGATGCGCGCTTCGTCGAGAACGCCAAGGCGCAGGGCCTCCTCAAGTGGGTGGTCTCGCTGCCCGCGCGCAAGGACGGCGCCGAGGCGACGCCCACGCTCATCCGCTGGAAGACCCGCACGACCTGGCCCGAGTCGATGACGCTGGTCGGCGACGCGGACTGACCGC
>CAYMSD010000155.1:0-4251 GCA_964393015.1 uncultured Klebsiella sp. | reverse complement strand
AGCGGCGCCACGGCATCGGCGCGCGGTTGACCTTCATCGTCGCGGGTGTGGTCCTGGCCTCGATGGTCCTGGCGTTCAACGTCGAGGGCTGGGTCGCTCGTGCGCTGACGCTCGACTTCGCATTCGTCGACGCCCAAGAGCTCGCGGCACTGCGCCAGGAGCGCCCCGGAGAGCGCCTCGTCGACGAGCGCGGCCGCCCGCTGATGTCGTACGAGGAGTACCAGGCGCTCGCCCGCAGGCGCAGCGTCTACGTGCACCTCGGGCTCGCCCTCGTCGGCGTGTCGTTCGCGCTCGGTGTCGGCTTCGTCGTCTCGCGGCGCGTGACACGGCGGGTGCGCGCGCTCGCCGTCGCGGTCTCGCAGCCGGTGCAGAGCGGCCAGGACCTACCGGGGCCCTTTCCCCTCGGGCGCCCGGACGAGATCGGCGTGCTGGCCGGTGCGCTGAACGACATGCGCGATCGAATCCAGGGCTTGGTCAAGGAGCTCGAGCGCCAGGACCGCGACCGCCGCGACTGGATCGCGATGGTCTCCCACGACCTGCGCAATCCGCTGCAAGCGCTGACCGCGTGCATCGACCGCGCGAGCGAGGAGGGCGGCAAGATCCGCGATGACGTGCGGCGCGAGACGATGCAGAGGCTGCTCAGCACGGCGCGCCTCGACGTCGACCGCTTCCGCGCTCTGACGCTCGACTTGCTCGACATCGCGCGCCTCGATGTGCCGGATGCACTGACCCTCGAGCCGGTGCCGCCGGGTGAGGTCGCGCGCACCATCGTCCAAGCTCTGCGCGTGCTCGCCGAGCAGCAAGGGCGCACCCTCGAAGCGAACGTCGCGCCGCGCTGCCCCGAGCTGCTCGCCGATGGTCGGCGGCTGCTGCGCGCGCTGGAGAACCTCCTGCGTAACGCGATCCAGCACGCGGAGTCGAGCGTCGTGCTGCACGTCGCGCCGACCGAGGCGCCGTCGGGGCCAGCGCTCCGCTTCTCCGTCGAGGACGACGGCCCAGGCCTCCCCCTCGAAGGTGACGCCCCGGTCGCGATCGGTCGGCTCGGTCAGCACAAGAGCCGCGACGATTCCGCGGGCCTCGGGCTCGTGGTCGTGCGCAAGGTCGCCGAGGCCCACGGCGGCCGCGTCGGCGGCTTCAACCGCCCCCTCGCCGCCCCGCAGGGCGGCCGGAGGTTCGCGGGCGCCACGGTGTGGTTCGAGATCCCGCTTCCTCGGCCGGGTGAGCTCGCGGAAGAGCTCTCGAGCGGGCTCGACGACGACGACCTCGACGACTGAGGCCCGGAGCGACGTCACCAGTAAAGACCGAGGCGCGCCTCGCATCACTGCGGGGCGCGCCTCGTCATTGAACGTGGAGCGGCTGAACGGATTTGAACCGTCGACATCAACCTTGGCAAGGTTGCGCTCTACCACTGAGCTACAGCCGCGTTCGGGACGGAGATCATACCGAAGCCCGCGCGGGGCGCAAGCCCCTGACCCAGAAAATTCCGCGCTTTGTGCGAGGCACCCGTCAGCCCCCGCGGATCCTGCGGGCGACGAACTCCCCCGCGTCCCGGACCGCGTCCCCGAGCGGGACGCGCCGGCCGAGGCCGCAGGCGAGCGCGGTCGCAAAGCGGCAGCCCGAGCCGCGGATCCCCGCACCGGGCACCCGCGGGCGCGTGATCCAGATGGGCTCCTCGCGGACCGCGACCGCGAGGTCGACGAGCGGGTCTTCGAGCCCGTGCCCCCCGGTGACGACGACAGCCCGCGCGCCGAGGCGCAGCAGCTCGCGCGCGGCTTCGACCCGCTCCTCCGGATCGCGCGCGAGGCGCTCGGGATCCGCATCGGCGAGCTCGGCGAGCTCGGGCAGGTTCGGGGTCAGGATCGGCCCTGCGCGCAGGACGACCCGGCGGAACGCCGCGACCTCGCGCGCGCCCCAGAAGCGTGTGCCGCTGGAAGCCGCGATCACGGTGTCGACGACCGCGGGCAGCTCGGCGCCCGCGCTGTGGGCGTGTCCGACGAGCTGTGCGGCGCCGTGGATGGCCTCGACGTCCGGCAGGAGGCCGATCTTGAGCGCGTCGATGCCGTCTTCGACCGCGTAACCCGCGTCGTACCACCAGAACGGCGTCGGCGCGATCGCTTGCACCCCGGCATCGTCCTGCACGGTCTCGGCGCTGATGTACGCCTCGACATCGGCAGCGAAGTGCGCCGCCGCATCGCGGTCAGCGTCGAGGCCAGCGCGACGCGAAGAGTCGACGCCGCCGACGAGCACGAGGCGCAGGGGGCGGATCACCGGTCGAGCCGCCGTCCTTCGGGCGCGACGGAGTCGTCCCCGTCGCTGGTCGCGATGACCGCCAATGCGTGTTTGCGGATGCGCCGCTCGATCGCGCGCACCGCGCTGTCCGTATCCGACTCGAGCTTGATGCGCCCGCCCGCGATGTGACCGTGGCCACCGAACGCGCCGCCCTCGCCGATCACGCGCTCCATGAGCGGATACGCCTTGCCGAAGTTGTAGTCCGTGCGCAGCGAGAGCACATATTCACCTTCGAACGCGCCGCCGGCGACGACCCACGAGCAGCCCTTCATGCGCAGGAAGAAGTCGGCCATCTCCGCCACGCTCTCGGGGTTCTCGACACGACCGAGCAACGCGAGCACCAGCGGACCGTGTTGGCGCGCGCGGTCGAGCGCGCGGCTGACGTGCCGGTAGTAGCTGCGCGGCAGCGGCGGTTTGTCGATGGCCGCGACCTGTTTGCGGTCGGCGCTCTTGAAGCAGGCGACGTACGCCTCTTCGTCGAGCGGATGTGCGTTGCGCGAGAGGTCCGCCGTGTCGTAGCGAATGCCGCAGAAGAGCGCCGATGCGGTGCGTGCGTCGAGCGGGACCTCCATGTCGCGCAGGTACTCGTAGAGGATCGAGCTCGTCGCGCCGAGCTCGATGCGCACGTCGAGGTGCGGGATCGCGGCCGCCGCATCGCACTGCGGTGACTTGTGGTGGTCGAAGACCGCGACGACCGGCAAACCCTCGGGCAACACCGTGTGCCGGAACGCGGGCTGCGTGTCGACGAGCAGCACTCCGCAGAACTGGCTCGGGTCGATGTCCTCGTACTCCTCGAGATCGAACTCGAGCGTGCGCAAGAGCGCCAGGTTCTCGGCGCGGTGGACACGCCCGTGGGTCGCGACGACGCAGCGGAACGCAAACCCCTTCTCGATGAGCCGGCGTAGGCCCTCGCATGCGCCGAGCGCATCGGGGTCGGGCCCCCGGTGGGTCAGGACGAGGAACTGGGCGGCCGCGCGGTCCGGCGCCCGCTCGACGGCAGCGCGGAGGACCCGCCCGAGGTGCTCGACCGGCGGGAGCCCCTGGAACGGACGCGGGGGCTCGGTGTCGAGGGACTCGGTCGCGGGCTCGGCCATGGGTGGGCGGGCCGGCGGGAGCCGGCGCAGCGAGCAGTATCGTCCCGAAGGGGCGGCTCGCTCCAGCCCCCGCTTGGGTGAAGGGGGCCTAACCTAGCCTGGGGCGGGGGGTTACGTCAGAAACCCACACCCAGCAAGAAGCTGACGGAGGCCAGGACCTCGGCTCGGCCGTGGTGCGGGTGCACGTCGACCACACGCAGGGTGCTGGCGGCGCAGTACTCCGCCGCGAGCTTGAAGTCGACGGCGCCGAGGCCAGGCGGCAGGCCGCCCTCCTCCTCCGTCGCGTCGCAGAGGTGCACGCCGAACATGCGCGCGGCGTAGGCGTCGAGCCATTGGCCCTGGCCGATGAGGCCGCGGGATTCGCGGGCGAAGATCCGGGCCGTGCTGTGCCAATAACCGACCTTGGGGTCGGCGAGGTCCTCGAGGACCCACCCGATCGCGGTGAACCCGAGCAGGTCGTCCAGCTTGTCGCCGGGCTCCAGCGCGATGCGCGTCTCGGGGAACTCCTTGCGCAGGGTGTGCAGCGCGCGGCAGAGGTGCTCGATCTGCTTCTGCCCGCGGAGCTGCAGCTTCTCGACGAACTTGCGCAGCTCCTCGCTGTAGTCCTCGCGGCCGTCGGCGGTGACGCTGAGTCCGCGCTCCAAGAGGTCGGCGGCTTTGGTGCGGAGGCGGCCATCTTCGACGGCGCTCGCGCGGACGATCACGGTGTTCGAGCCGAGTTGGTGCGCAGCGCGGATGTGGCGCCGCACGCTGTTGAGCGCCATCTCGCGTTTGTCGGGGTCCGCGCTGCCGAGCTTCGTCCCTGACATGTCGGGGGTCAGCGGCTTCAGCGCGCCGACGACGACGGCATCGATCGTGATGCCCGTTT
>CAYMSD010000154.1:0-4255 GCA_964393015.1 uncultured Klebsiella sp. | reverse complement strand
AAACGGGCATCACGATCGATGCCGTCGTCGTCGGCGCGCTGAAGCCGCTGACCCCTGACATGTCGGGGACGAAGCTCGGCAGCGCGGACCCCGACAAACGTGAGATGGCGCTCAACAGCGTGCGGCGCCACATCCGCGCCGCACACCAGCTCGGCTCGAACACCGTCATCGTCCGCGCGAGCGCTGTCGAAGACGGCCGCCTTCGCACAAAGGCCGCCGACCTTCTGGAGCGCGGCCTCAACGTCACCGCCGATGGCCGCGAGGACTACAGCGAAGAGCTGCGGAAGTTCGTCGAGAAGCTGCAGCTTCGCGGGCAGAAGCAGATCGAGCACCTCTGTCGCGCCCTACACACCCTGCGCAAGGAGTTCCCCGAGACGCGCATCGCGCTCGAGCCCGGCGACAAGCTGGACGACCTGCTCGGGTTCACCGCGATCGGGTGGGTTCTCGAGGACCTCGCCGACCCCAAGATCGGCTACTGGCACAGCACGGCCCGGATCTTCGCCCGTGAGTCCCGCGGCCTCATCGGCCAGGGCCAGTGGCTGGACGCCTATGCCGCGCGCATGTTCGGCGTGCACCTCTGCGACGCGACGGACGAGGAGGGCGGCCTACCGCCGGGCCTCGGCGCCGTCGACTTCAAGCTTGCGGCGGAGTACTGCGCCGCCAGCACCCTGCGTGTGGTCGACGTGCACCCGCACCACGGCCGAGCCGAAGTCCTGGCCGCCGTCAGCTTCTTGCTGGGTGTGGGTTTCTGACGTAACCCCCGGCCGCAGGCGGGGTTAGGCCATCTTCACCCAAGCGGGGGCTGGAGCGAGCCGCCCCTTCGGGACGATACTGCGCGCTGCGCCGGCGCCCGCCGGCCCGCCCACCCATGGCCGAGCCCGCGACCGAGCCCCTCGACACCGAGCCCCAGCGTCCGTTCCAGGGGCTGCCGCCGGTCGAGCACCTCGGGCGGGTCCTCCGGGCCGCCGTCGAGCGGGCGCCGGACCGCGCGGCCGCGCAGTTCCTCGTCCTGACCCACCGGGGGCCTGACCCCGACGCGCTCGGCGCCTGCGAAGGTCTGCGTCGGCTCATCGAGAAGGGGTTTGCCTTCCGCTGTGTCGTCGCCACCCACGGGCGCGTCCACCGAGCGGAAAACTTGGCGCTGCTGCGCACGCTCGAGTTCGACCTCGAGGAGTACGAGGACATCGACCCGAGCCAGTTCTGCGGGGTTTTGCTCGTCGACACGCAGCCCGCGTTCCGGCACACGGTGTTGCCCGAGGGTTTGCCGGTCGTCGCGGTCTTCGACCACCACAAGTCGCCGCAGTGCGACGCGGCCGCCGCGATCCCGCACCTCGACGTGCGCATCGAGCTTGGCGCAACGAGCTCGATCCTCTACGAGTACCTGCGGGATATGGAGGTACCGCTCGATGCGCGCACCGCGTCGGCGCTCTTCTGCGGCATTCGCTACGACACCGCGGACCTCTCGCGCAACGCACACCCGCTGGACGAAGAGGCGTACGTCGCCTGCTTCAAGAGCGCCGACCGCAAGCAGGTCGCGGCCATCGACAAACCGCCGCTACCGCGCAGCTACTACCGGCACGTGAGCCGCGCGCTCGATCGCGCGCGCCAACACGGCCCGCTCGTGCTCGCTCTGCTCGGCCGTGTCGAGAACCCAGAGAGTGTCGCCGAGATGGCGGACTTCTTCCTGCGCATGAAGGGCTGCTCGTGGGTCGTCGCTGGCGGCGCGTTCGAGGGGGAATACGTGCTCTCGCTGCGCACCGACTACAACTTCGGCAAGGCGTACCCCCTGATGGAGCGCGTCATCGGTGAAGGCGGCGCGTTCGGTGGCCACGGCCACATCGCGGGCGGGCGCATCAAGCTCGAGTCGGACACGGACAGCGCGGTGCGCGCGATCGAGCGCCGTATCCGCAAACACGCCTTGGCGGTCATCGCGACCAGCGACGGGGACGACTCCGTCGCGCCCGAAGGACGGCGGCTCGACCGGTGATCCGCCCCCTGCGCCTCGTGCTCGTCGGCGGCGTCGATTCCTCGCGCCGCGCCGGCCTCGACGCTGACCGCGATGCGGCGGCGCACTTCGCCGCTGATGTCGAGGCGTACATCAGCGCTGAGACCGTGCAAGACGACGCCGGAGTGCAAGCGATCGCGCCGACGCCGTTCTGGTGGTACGACGCAGGCTACGCGGTCGAAGACGGCATCGACGCGCTCAAGATCGGCCTCCTACCGGACGTCGAGGCCATCCACGGCGCCGCGCAGCTCGTCGGGCACGCCCACAGCGCGGGCGCCGAGATGCCCGCGGTGGTCGACACCGTGATCGCAGCCTCCAGTGGGACCCGCTTCTGGGGCGCGCGCGAGGTCGCGGCGTTCCGCCGGGTCGTCCTGCGCGCGGGGCCGATCCTGACCCCGAACCTGCCCGAGCTCGCCGAGCTCGCCGATGCGGATCCCGAGCGCCTCGCGCGCGATCCCGCCGAGCGGGTCGAAGCCGCGCGCGAGCTGCTGCGCCTCGGTGCGCGGGCGGTGGTCGTCACCGGGGGGCACGGGCTCGAAGACCCGCTCGTCGACCTCGCGGTCGCAGTTCGCGAGGAGCCCATCTGGATCACGCGTCCGCGGGTGCCTGGCGCGGGGATCCGCGGCTCGGGCTGCCGCTTTGCGACTGCGCTGGCCTGTGGCCTCGGCCGGCGCGTCCCGCTCGGGGACGCCGTCCGGGACGCGGGGGAGTTCGTCGCCCGCCGCATCCGGGGGGGGTGATGGGTGCCCTGCCCAAAGCGAGGAATTTTCTTTGCCAGGGGCTTGCGCCCGGGGCGGGCTTCGGTATGATCTCCGTCCCCAACGCGGCTGTAGCTCAGTGGTAGAGCGCAACCTTGCCAAGGTTGATGTCGACGGTTCAAATCCGTTCAGCCGCTCCACGTTCAACGACGAGGCGCGCCCCGCAGCGATGCGAGGCGCGCCTCGGTCGTTCTCAGCGGCGCGGCTCCGGGTCCTCAGTCTTCGAGGTCGTCGTCGTCGTCGAGCCCGCCCGCCAGCTCTTCGGCGAGCTCACCCGGCTGAGGCAGCGGGATCTCGAACCACACCGTGGCGCCTGCAAACCTTCGGCCACCCTGCGGCGCGGCGAGCGGGCGGTTGAAGCCGCCGACGCGGCCGCCGTGGGCCTCGGCCACCTTCCGCACCACGACGAGCCCGAGGCCTGCGGAGTCGTCGCGGCTCTTGTACTGACCGAGCCGCCCGATCGCGACCGGGGCGTCACCTTCGAGGGGGAGGCCTGGGCCATCGTCCTCGACCGAGAAGCGCAGGGCCGGCCCCGACGGCGCTTCGGTCGGGGCGACTTGCAGCACGACGCTCGACTCCGCGTGCTGGATCGCGTTGCGCAGGAGGTTCTCGAGCGCGCGAAGAAGCCGCCGACCATCGGCGAGCAGCTCGGGGCAGCGCGGCGCGACGTTCGCTTCGAGGGTGCGCCCTTGCTGCTCGGCGAGCACGCGCAGAGCTTGGACGATGGTGCGCGCGACCTCACCCGGCGGCACCGGCTCGAGGGTCAGTGCATCCGGCACATCGAGGCGCGCGATGTCGAGCAAGTCGAGCGTCAGAGCGCGGAAGCGGTCGACGTCGAGGCGCGCCGTGCTGAGCAGCCTCTGCATCGTCTCGCGCCGCACGTCATCGCGGATCTTGCCGCCTTCTTCGCTCGCACGGTCGATGCACGCGGTCAGCGCTTGCAGCGGATTGCGCAGGTCGTGCGAGACCATCGCGATCCAGTCGCGACGGTCACGGTCCTGGCGTTCGAGCTCTTTGACGAGGCCCTGGATCCGATCGCGCATGTCGTTCAACGCACCGGCCAGCACGCCGATCTCATCCGGGCGGCCGAGGGGGAAGGGTCCCGGTAGGTCCTGACCGCTCTGCACCGGCTGCGAGACCGCCACGGCGAGCGCGCGCACGCGCCGTGTCACACGCCGCGAGACGACGAAACCGACGCCGAGCGCCAGCGATACACCGACGATGCCGAGCCCGAGGTGCACGTAGATGCTGCGCTGGCGGGCGAGCACCTGGTACTCCTCGTACGACATCAGCGGCCGGCCGCGCTCGTCGACGAGGCGCTCCCCTGGCCGCTCCTCGCGCAGCGCTGCGAGCTCTTGGGCGTCGACGAATGCAAAGTCGAGGGTCAATGCGCGGGCGACCCAGCCCTCGACGTTGAAGGCCAGGACCATCGCAGCAAGGACCACACCCGCGACGATGAAGGTCAACCGCGCGCCGATGCCGTGGCGCCGCT
>CAYMSD010000153.1:0-4303 GCA_964393015.1 uncultured Klebsiella sp. | reverse complement strand
TCGCCCTCGATGTCCTCTGCGACGATGAGGATGGCCTTGCCGCTCTCGGCGATCTTGCCGAGGATCGGGAGGAACTCCTTCGCGCTCGAGATCTTCTTCTCATGGATGAGGACGAAGCAGTCCTCGAGCACGCACTCCATGGTCGCCTGGTTGGTGACGAAGTGCGGGCTGAGGTAGCCCTTGTCGAACTGCATGCCCTCGAGGAGCTCGACATGGGTCTCGAGCGACTTGCCTTCCTCGACGGTGATGACGCCGTCCTTGCCGACCTTGTCCATCGCCTCGGCGATGATGTTGCCGATGGCGGTGTCCTGGTTCGCGGAGCACGCGCCGACCTGCGCGATCTCCTTCGAGCCCGAGACCTTCTTCGACATGCGGCGGAGCTCCTCGACGATCGCGACGACGGCCTTGTCGATGCCGCGCTTCACCGAGTTGGCGTTGGCGCCGGCGGTGATGTTGCGGAGGCCTTCCTGGAAGATCGCCTCTGCGTAGACGGTCGCGGTGGTGGTGCCGTCGCCGGCGTCCTTCGACGCCTTCGACGCGACTTCCTTCACCATCTGCGCGCCCATGTTCTCGTAGGGATCCTCGAGCTCGATCTCCTTGGCGACGGTGACGCCGTCCTTGGTGACCGTGGGAGCGCCGAAGGACTTCTCGAGGACGACGACGCGGCCCGAGGGGCCGAGCGTGACCTTGACGGCCTTGGCGAGCTTCTGCACGCCGCGGAGGATCCGCTCGCGCGCGTCGGTGTCGTATGCAATCTGCTTGGCTGCCATGTGTGTGCTTCTTTCTTAGTTGCGCTGTTGCGCGTTTGAAGATTCTTGTGAGTGCTTGAAATCAGCCGATCTCGATCCACGCCACCCGCTCCGAGTCCACGATGTAGACATGCGAGCCGTCCGTGACCTTCACGAGGCCGTCGGCCTCGGTGGGGATCAGCATGGCGCGCTTCACGATGCAGCTCGCCGCGTGATCGAACTCGATCCGCAGGTCGCGCTGCGCGTTCAGCTCGCCGAGCGCGAGTCGGAGGATCTCGGGATTCATCGGCATCGGTGGCGCTCCTGCGCGGTCACTCGACGACGCCGAGGATGTCCTCCTCGGTCATGATGAGCATCGTCTCGCCGTCGATCTTGATCTCGGTGCCCGCGTAGCTCGAGAAGATCACGCTGTCGCCCTTCTTGACGGTGAACGGCGTGATCTTGCCGTTGTCCTTGCTGCGGTGGCCGTCGCCGAGGGCGATGATCTTGCCCTGCTTCGGCTTCTCCTTGCTCGACTCGGGGAGGAAGATGCCGCTGTCGGTCTTGGTGGCGGCCTCATCACGCTTCACGAGGATCTTGTCGCCGAGTGGACGGAACTTCATGGTGGTCTCCTTCGCTGTTCTCATGTGCTGACACTTGCAAAGGACGGAGGCCTCCGACGGCATCCGTCCGTGGGGACGGCTCATGCCGCAGGCCAATGGTCTCGGTAGTAGCGGCGAACGCACCGCTCGAGGACCTGCAGCATGGTTTCGACTGGGACTGGATCGTCGAGGACCGTGAACGCGCCATCGCGCAGGGCCTCGGCGAGGATTCTGTTGCTCTCCGCGGGGTCGACCTGCCGCGGGCGGACGATGATCGTCGGAGGCGGGCAATCGAGGCGCCTCAGGAGCTGGAGGACGCGGGGCCCCGCCTGCACCGTGCGCGGCGCGGCCTCCATGCCGCGGCGCTCGTGCATCGGGATCGACAGGTCGATGACGGCGATGTGCACGGCCGCGCGGCGCACGACATCCGACACCTCGTCGCCCGTCTTCGCGCGCAGGCACTGGATGCCGAAGCGGTCGAGGAGGACGGGAAGCTGGTCGGCGAAGGCGTGCTCGCGCCAGCCGCCGTAGGTCAGGAGCAGATTGAGCCGCCGCGGCGACCCGGCCCCGTCCCCTGCGGGCACGCCGCCACCGTCGTGGGCGGAGCCCGTGCCGGAGTCGGGGTCGAAGCTGTGCAGCCGCAGTCGCATGGGGAGCGGGCGACGATGCAACGGGTGTGCCAAGGGAGATCGCTGCGATGCGGGCGGACCCAGGGGGACGACGCTCGGACGGAATGCTGTAACACTCTGTTAGACATGCATTTATGGCGATTCGTGGCGGAGGATGCACGCCGCGCGACCCCCGTCACCCTGCGCCAACCGCGGTCTCGGAGCGACCCCGTCTGCCAACTTGGCACTTGCCGCTTCACGCCCCGTTCCGCCCTATCTTCCCCTTCCCATGGCTGTTCGCATCGCCGACCTCTTCGCCAACCACGCCTCGCACCTCGGTTCGACGGTCACCGTCCAAGGCTGGGTCCGCACCCGCCGCGACTCGAAGGCGGGCATCTCGTTCGTCGCGATCAGCGACGGCTCCTGCTTCGACACCGTGCAGGCGGTCGTGCCGAACACGCTCGCGAACTACGAGTCCGAGGTGCTCAAGCTCACCGCGGGCTGCTCGGTCGAGATCACGGGCACCGTGGTCGCGAGCCAGGGCAAGGGCCAGTCGGTCGAGCTGCAGGCGACGGAGTGCAAGGTCCACGGCCTCGTCGACGACCCCGACACCTATCCGATCTCGCCGAAGCAGCACTCGTTCGAGTACCTGCGCGAGGTGGCGCACCTCAGGGCGCGCACGAACACCTTCGGCGCGGTCGCGCGCGTGCGGCATTGCCTCGCGATGGCGGTCCACCGCTTCTTCCACGAGCAGGGCTTCCTGTGGGTCCACACGCCGATCATCACGGGCAGCGACTGCGAGGGCGCGGGGCAGATGTTCCGCGTGTCGACGCTCGACTTCATGAACATGCCGAAGACGCCTGAAGGCAAGATCGACTTCTCGCAGGACTTCTTCGGCCGCGAGACGCACCTCACGGTGTCGGGCCAGCTGAATGTCGAGACCTGGTGCATGGCGCTCTCGAAGGTCTACACCTTCGGGCCGACCTTCCGCGCGGAGAACTCGAACACCTCGCGGCACCTCGCCGAGTTCTGGATGATCGAGCCGGAGATCGCGTTCGCGGATCTTCTCACCGACGCGAAGCTTGCGGAGGATCTCCTCAAGTACATGTTCAAGGCGCTGCTCGCCGAGCGCATGGACGACATGAAGTTCTTCGCCGAGCGCATCGACAAGGGCTGCATCGAGCGGCTC
This sequence comes from uncultured Klebsiella sp., assembly GCA_964393015.1. Lineage (GTDB taxonomy): Bacteria > Planctomycetota > Phycisphaerae > Phycisphaerales > SM1A02 > QWPT01. The sequence continues at coordinate 1,176 of CAYMSD010000153.1, read as the reverse complement.
GAGAAGTTCGTGGGCGCGGACTTCGCGAAGCTCGACTACACCGATGCGATTGCCGCGCTCGAGGACGCCGTCAGGAAGGGCGTGAAGTTCGAGTACCCCGTCAAGTGGGGCATCGACATGCAGAGCGAGCACGAGCGCTGGCTGACCGAGACCTACATCGGGCGGCCCGTCGCCGTGATGAACTACCCGAAGGACATCAAGGCGTTCTACATGCGCCAGAACGACGACGGGAAGACGGTCGCCGCGATGGACATCCTCGCGCCCGGGATCGGCGAGATCGTCGGCGGCTCGCAGCGCGAGGAGCGGCTCGAGAGGCTCGACGCGCGCATGGACGAGATGGGCCTCCACAAGGCCGACTACTGGTGGTACCGCGACCTGCGCCGCTACGGCACGGTGCCGCACGCGGGATTCGGCCTCGGCTTCGAGCGCGCGATCATCTACGCGACGGGCATGGCGAACATCCGCGATGTGATCCCGTTCCCGCGCGCGCCGAAGACGGCGAGCTTCTGATTTGAGCGCTCGCAACCTGCTTCGCAACTTGCTCGCTCTGGCCAGGCTCGCCGCGAGTGAATCGCGGCGGCCTGGGAGGCGCGTGTCGCCGCTGGCGTCGCTCAGATCGCAAACCCGACGACGGTCTTCGTGCCGTCCTCGCCTTCGATCTCGATCCAGAGCTTCGAGCCCTCGGGCATCGGGTCGGGGACTTCGCCGTGCGTGTGCCACTGGTCGCCCTCGACCTCGCACTTCGCCTTGATCGAGCCCTTGCCGTCCTCGGTTCCGAACCAGAAGCGCACGGCCTTGCCCTTCGCGCCGCCGTCGACCCAGATGTCGACGGGAACATCGCCGCCCGGCTTGATGTCGCCGTCGCGCGACACCCTCACGGTGTAGGGCCCGGCCTGTTGCTCGCCCATCTCGGTGGTTTCGCCGTGGCTGTGGCCCTTGTCCATCTCGCCGCCGTCGGCGTGGTCGTGATCGCCGTCGTGCCCATGGTCGCCGTCATGCGAATGGTCGCCGTCATGCGAATGGTCGCCGGCGCTCGCAGCGGGCGCGGGCTTCTTGTCACAGCCTGCGAACACGGCGAGCGCGAGGGCACAGCAGGAAACTCCGAGCAGTTCAGTCACGCTCTTCATGGGCTTCATGTTCTTCATGGGCTTCATGTTCTTCATGGGCTTCATGTTC
>CAYMSD010000152.1:2680-4537 GCA_964393015.1 uncultured Klebsiella sp. | reverse complement strand
TCGGATCGTCGGAGTCGAACATCAGGGGTGCCCGCAGGTTTCAACCTGCGGAACGCCAACCGTTGGAGTCGACTCCCACATCACCCGTTCCGCAGACTGCGTCTGGGCAACGCTCGCAGAAGTCCGCCGTCGCTCGAGCCCTCCACCCGCGCAACCACGGCTCATCCCTCCGCAAGCTGCGCCAGTGCGCGGGCCTTCGCGTGCGTCTCCGCGACCTCCGCGAACGGCTCGCTGTCGGCCACGATTCCGCAGCCTGCGTGGTAGAGCACGCCGCGCACGCCGTCCTCCGCGGGCGCAGTGACCTGCGCGGTGCGGATCGCCACGCTCAGCCCCGCGTGGCCCGAGCGCGACACGAAGCCGAGCGCGCCGCAGTAGAAGCCGCGCGGCTCGAGCTCGAGCTCGTCGATGATCTGCATGGCACGCACCTTCGGCGCGCCCGTCACCGAGCCAGGCGGGAATGTCGCCGCAAGAAGATCCGTCCAGGTCGTGCCCGGCGACAGCCGCGCGCGCACCTCCGCGACGCCATGGTGGACGGTCGTGTGCGTCTCGAGCATGCGCCCCGTCTTCACCTCGACCGAGCCATACTCCGCCACGCGGCCGAGGTCGTTGCGCATCAAATCGACGATCATCGCGAGTTCCGCCGCGTCCTTCTCGCTTTCGTCAAGTTCCTCCGCGGGCGTCGACGCGGGGCGCGTTCCCTTGATCGGCCGCGTCGTCACGCTCCCGTCGGGCTTCACGCGCAGGAAGAGCTCGGGGCTCATCGAGACGAGCACGCCGCCGTCGGGAAGGTCGATCGACGCGCCGAACCATGCCCCGTTGCGCGCGATCGCGTCGCGCGCGAAGCCGCGCGCGCAGCCCGCGAGCGTCGAGCGGTATCGCCGCGCGAGGTTCGCCTGGAACGCGTCGCCCGCGCGGATGTACTCGACCGTGCGGGCGACCTGCGCCGCGTAGTGCGAGTCGGGCTCGTCCTCCGAGAGCCTTCCGAGGTGCCAGCCGCGCGCGGGCGTGTCGCCCGAAAGCGCGGGCGGGTTGCCCACGCGGTGGAGAAGCCCCGTGGCGTGCTCGAGGCACCATGCGTCGTCCGCGCGGAAGAGCACGGCCTGCGGGAAATCGCCCGCGTGGGCGCGGTGCGGCCGGGTGTGCCCGCGCGGTTCGAACGATGCCCCGAGCCCGTAGCCGAGCGCCACGATCCAGCCGCCCGTGAAGGGCGGCGTGCCGTGGCCGGCTTCCGCGCGCGCATCACCCGCCGCAGGTTCGCGCTCGAAGAGCGCCGTGCCTGTTCCCCGCGCCGTGGGCGAATCGGGGCCATCGAGCAGTTCGCGCAATGCCGCGACGGCACGGGCGGGCTCGATGTGGCTCGGGATGATCACCGCCTCGCTCGGCCGCGCGAGGATCGTCCACGCGTTGTGCGCGGCCTCGCCGCCGCCAGAGACGAGCGCCGCCAGCGGCTCGTTCGCGGGCCAGCGCAGCAGGAGGTCCGCTGCCTCGCCGAGGCGCTCTGGTCGGACGGTCTCGCGGGCGTCGGGCATGGGCGGGGATGGTAGGGGAGCGGGGAGGCGCGCGGGAAGCGGCGGTGGGGCGCGCGCAAACGCGAAATCGCGGCAGTTTCGCGCTTCCGCCGCGCTTGTACACTCCTCGATTCACCGCGGCGGGAAGACGCCGCGCACGCACACATTCCGAAAGAGCCTCTCTCCCATGGCGAGCAAGAAGAAGAACGCGAGCAAGTCCAAGTCGAAGCCTGCGTCGAAGGCTGCACCGAAGTCGGGCAAGTCCAAGTCGATCAAGGGCAAGTCGGGCAAGAAGCCGGGCAAGATCAAGCCGGGCAAGATCAAGGTCGGCAAGGTCAAGGTCGGCAAG
>CAYMSD010000152.1:0-2580 GCA_964393015.1 uncultured Klebsiella sp. | reverse complement strand
TCAAGGTCGGCAAGGTCAAGGTCGGCAAGATGGTCTACTACTTCGGCGAGACGAAGTGCGAAGGCCGCGCCGACCAGAAGATGCTCCTCGGCGGCAAGGGCGCGAACCTCGCCGACATGGTCTCGATCGGCCTGCCGGTTCCGCCCGGCTTCACGATCACCACCGACACCTGCGCGGCCTACTACCTCTCGGGCGAGAAGCTCCCGAAGGGCCTGATGGACGATGTCCGCGCCAACATCAAGATGCTCGAGAAGGAGCTCGGCAAGAAGTTCGGTTCCGACACGAACCCGCTCCTCGTCAGCGTGCGCTCGGGCGCCGCCGTCTCGATGCCCGGCATGATGGACACCGTCCTCAACCTCGGCCTCACCGACAAGGCGGTCGAGGGCCTCGCGAAGGGCACGAACAACCCGCGCTTCGCCTACGACGCATACCGCCGCCTCATCAACATGTTCGGCGATGTCGTGATGGGCGTCGACCACCACCGCTTCGAGCACGCGTTCAGCGCGATCAAGACGCGCCACGGCGTGAAGGAAGACACCGATCTCTCGACCGAGGGCCTCAAGGAGCTCGTCGCCGAGTACAAGAAGATCTACGCGGCGCAGGTCGGCGAGGAGTTCCCGCAGGATCCGCTGCGCCAGCTCGAGCTCTCGATCAAGGCCGTGTTCAGCTCGTGGAACGGCGCGCGCGCGATCGAGTACCGCCGCATCCAGGAGATCCGCGGCCTGAACGGCACCGCCGTGAATGTCCAGGCGATGGCCTACGGCAACATGGGCGACACCTCGGGAACGGGCGTCGCGTTCACGCGCGACAACACGACCGGCGAGAATGTCTTCTACGGCGAGTTCCTCGTGAACGCGCAGGGCGAGGATGTCGTCGCGGGCATCCGCACGCCCGAGCCGATCGCCATGATGGAGAAGCGCTTCCCGAAGGCGTACGCGCATCTCATGAAGGTGCGCGCGAAGCTCGAGAAGCACTACAAGGACATGCAGGACATCGAGTTCACCGTCGAGAACGGCAAGCTCTTCATGCTGCAGACCCGCACGGGCAAGCGCACCGCGCAGGCCGCCGTGCGCATCGCGGTCGAGATGGTGAAGGAGAAGCTGATCGACGAGAAGACCGCGATCAAGCGCATCCCCGCGGGCGACCTCACGCAGCTCCTGCTTCCCTACTTCGCGCCCGCCGACAAGAAGGCGGCCGAGGTCGTGACGAAGGGGATCGGCGCGTCGCCGGGCGCCGCCACGGGCAAGCTCGCGTTCACGGCGGCCGAGGCCGTCGAGCGCGCGCAGAAGGGCGAGAAGGTCCTTCTCGTCCGCAAGGAGACGAGCCCCGAGGATGTCGCGGGCATGCACAGCGCCGTCGGCATCCTGACTTCCACGGGCGGCAAGACGAGCCACGCGGCCGTCGTCGCGGTGGGTTGGGGCAAGTGCTGCGTCGTCGGCGCGGGCGAGCTCTCGATCGACGAGAAGGCCGGCAAGCTCCATGTGAAGGGCCGCACCTTCGGCCGCGACGATGTGCTCTCGATCGACGGCTCGACCGGCGAGGTGATGGTCGGCGTCGTGCGTCCGACGGTGCCCGAGAAGCCGTCGGGCGAGTTCGCGAAGGTGATGGACTGGTCGAAGAAGTACGCCGAGATGAAGGTGCGCACGAACGCAGACAGCCCGTCGGACGCGCGCCGCGCGCGCGACTTCGGCGCTGTCGGCATCGGCCTCTGCCGCACCGAGCACATGTTCTTCGGCGGCGAGCGCATCGCGGCGATCCGCGAGATGATCCTCAGCGAGTCGACCGAGCGCCGCGAGAAGGCGCTCGCGAAGCTGCTGCCGTTCCAGCGCGAGGACTTCGTGGGCATCTTCACGGCGATGGACGGGCTGCCCGTCACGGTGCGCCTCCTCGACCCGCCGCTCCACGAGTTCGTGCCGCATGACGAGAAGCAGCAGCTCGAGCTCGCGAAGGAGATGGGCCTCAGCCTCGAGCAGGTCCAGCGCCGCGTGAAGCAGCTGCACGAGGCGAACCCGATGCTCGGCCACCGCGGTTGCCGTCTGGCGATCACCTACCCCGAGATCCTCAAGATGCAGGTGCGCGCGATCGTCGAGGCGGCGATCGAGTGCAAGGCGAAGAAGATCGATGCGCGCCCCGAGATCATGCACCCGCTCGTCGGCACCAAGAAGGAGCTCGAGCAGCTCAGGAAGTGGACCGAGGAGACGATCGAGCAGGTCGCGAAGGAGAAGGGCGTCAAGATCGGCGGCAAGAATGGCCTCGAGATCCCGATCGGCACCATGATCGAGATCCCGCGCGCGGCCGTCGATGCCGACCAGATTGCGGAAGTCGCCGACTTCTTCAGCTACGGCACGAACGACCTCACGCAGATGACCTTCGGCTTCAGCCGCGACGACATCGGCAGCTTCCTGCCCGCGTACCTCGAGACGGGCATGCTCGAGAAGGACCCGTTCCAGTCGATCGACACCGTCGGCGTCGGCGGCCTCGTCAAGATGGCCTGCGAGAAGGGCAGGGCGGTCGCCAAGGCCACCAAGAAGCCCTTCAAGCTCGGCGTCTGCGGCGAGCACGGCGGCGACCCCGCGTCGA
>CAYMSD010000151.1:2088-4616 GCA_964393015.1 uncultured Klebsiella sp. | reverse complement strand
TCACCGATGGCGCCACGCCCTCGAACGAAGGCCGCGGCTATGTGCTGCGCCGCATCCTGCGCCGCGCCGTGCGCCACGGGCACCAGACCCTCGGCGTGCGGGGCCCCTTCCTCAAGGACCTCGTCCCCGCGGTCGTCGCGAGCCTCGGCGGCGCGTTCCCCGAACTCGCCCCCGCCGCCAAGCGCGTCGCGCAGCTGATCGAGGAAGAGGAGATCCAGTTCGGCAAGACCCTCGAGCGCGGCCTCGCGCTCTTCGCCGACGCGGCGGCGCGCGTGAAGAAGGCGGGTGGCAAGACCATCTCCGCCGACGACGCCTTCCGCCTGCACGACACCTGGGGCTTCCCCATCGACCTCACGCAGGTGATGGCCGAGGAAGCGGGCCTCGCGGTCGATGTCGCCGGCTACGAGACGCTCATGGAAGCCGCACGCGAGAAGAGCCGCTCGGCCGGCGGCGCCGAGACGGGCATGCACTTCCCGCCCGACGCGATCGCGAAGCTCGAGGAACTCAACATCAAGCCGACCGACGACCACGGCAAGTTCGCGGGCAAGCCCACGAACGCGATGCTCATGGCGATCTGGAACGGCCACGACTTCGACGAGCACGCCGAGGCGGACTCGACGGGGCTCCTCGCGTTCGTGTTCGACAAGACGCCGATGTACGCCGAGATGGGCGGACAGGTCGCCGACCACGGCACCTTCCGCGTCGACCGCGCGCGCAGCCACGGCAGCGACCTCGAGCGCTCGTCGGGCGGCAACAGCGTGTTCGTCGTCGAGAATGTCCAGCGCGCGGGCCAGTATGTGCTCCACATCGGCCGCGTGAAGCAGGGCCGCATGTCGTGCGGCGAGTCGGGCCAGCTCATGCTCGAGCGCGACCGGCGCGAGTCGATCCGCGCGAACCACAGCGCAACGCACGCGCTCAACCTCGCGCTGCGCGCGGTCGCCGGCGAGGAGGTCGAGCAGAAGGGCTCGCTCGTCGACGACGAGAAGCTGCGCTTCGACTACGCCGCGAAGGGCGCGCTCACGATCGAGCAGATCAAGGAGGTTGAGCGCCGCGTGAACGACACGATCCGCGCGAACCTCGCGATCGACGCAAGGGAAGTCCCGCTCGAGAAGGCCCGCACGATCAGCGGCGTGCGCGCCGTGTTCGGCGAGCGCTACCCCGACCCCGTGCGCGTGGTGTCGATCGGCGTGCCGGTCGCCGAGCTCGTCGCGAAGCCCGACAACCCGAAGTGGCGCGAGCTCTCGATCGAGTTCTGCGGCGGCACGCACCTCGGCTCGATGGGCGAGGCGAAGCAGTTCGTCCTCGTGAGCGAAGGCGGCCTCGCCGCAGGCGTGCGCCGCGTGTTTGCGCTGACGGGTCCGCGCGCGATGGCCGCGCAGATGGCGGCCGACGGGCTCGCCGAGCAGATCAAGAACGCGGCGAAGCTCGACGGCGAGGCGCTCGCCAAGGAGATCGTCGAGATCGGCAAGATGATGGAGTCGCTCGAGATCGGCGCCGTCGCGAAGGTCGAGCTCGACCACGCGATGGAACCGCTCCGCGAGCGCGCGAAGGCCGCGCGCAAGCAGGCCGAAGGTGCCGCGCGAGATGCGGCCGTCGCACAGGCGCGCGAGATCGCCGATGCGCACGCGAAGAAGGACGCCGCGAAGCCGCTCGTCGCGATGATCAACGGCGCCGATGCGCTCGCGCTCCTCGCCGCGATCGACTGCGCCCGCGCGAAGCTCGGCGACACGCCGATCCTCTTCCTCTCGCCCGACTTCGACGCAGGCAAAGTCGCGATCGCAGCGACAAGCCCGAAGAAGTCGATCGACAAGGGCCTCAAGGCCGGCGACTGGGTGAAGGCCGCAGCCCAAGCCTGCGGCGGCGCCGGCGGCGGCCGCCCCGACACAGCGCAGGCAGGCGGCAAGGACCCGTCGAAGACCCGCGAGGCGCTGGACGCGGCGGAGGCGTTTGCGGCTGGGAAGGCGTGAGCGGGGTTCAGACCCCTACGCCCGCCTAAGCGATGCGAGATTTTGGGTCGGAAACATACTTTGTAAGTGCCAAAATTGTCGTCTTAGTGGTGATGTAACGATATAGTTGCCAATACAGGCACTTATGTCGACGCACCGAAACACCCCCGACGCGGCAGTCCTCACGGACCTCGGCGCCCGCCTCGCCCACCTCCGCCTGCAGCGGAACCTCACGCAGGAAGAGCTCGCCCACGAGGCCGGCGTCTCGAAGCGAACCGTCATCCGCCTCGAGAGCGGCGAGTCGACTCAACTCACCAACCTCATCCGCGTGGTCCGCGCGCTCGGGCTCCTCGGCAACCTCGATGCGTTCGTCCCCCCGCCGCTCCCGAGCCCGCTGGCACAACTGCGCATGCGCGCGAAAGAGCGTCGGCGCGCGTCAGGTGGCGCGAAGAAGCGCAGCCCGTCGGGCAAGCCAGCAACCGCCGAGTGGACATGGGGCGATGAGTCGACGAAGTCGCGGGGTGAAACCCGAGTGAACCCCCGAGTGAACCCCCGAGGGAACGCCCGAGGTGAAGCATGAGC
>CAYMSD010000151.1:0-1988 GCA_964393015.1 uncultured Klebsiella sp. | reverse complement strand
CCCGAGTGAACCCCCGAGTGAACCCCCGAGGGAACGCCCGAGGTGAAGCATGAGCACCGTCGCAGAGGTGCTCCTCTGGGGAAGCACGATCGGCGCAGTGTCGGTCGACGGCCCCGGCGGCGTCGCGGCCTTCGAGTACACCGCTGCATTCAGGCAAAGCGGCATCGAAGTCGCGCCGCTCATGATGCCGCTTGCCGCGCAGGTCTACTCGTTCCCGCAGCTCGCACGGGAATCGTTTCACGGTCTGCCTGGCATGCTCGCCGATGCATTGCCCGACAAGTTCGGCAACGCCGTGATCGATGCATGGCTCGCCTCGCAAGGCAGGCTCCCGCAGGAGATCGACGCCGTCGAGCGCCTGTGCTACACGGGCTCGCGCGGAATCGGCGCACTGGAGTTCAAGCCAACGAAGGGGCCGCAGGCGCGCGTGTCGACGCCCGTCAAGGTCGATTCGCTGGTCGCGCTCGCCTCCGAGGTGCTCGCGAGCCGCTTGGGCCTGCGCGCGTCGTTCGCAGACCCGCAGCGCGAACACGCGTTGCGCGAGATTCTGCGCGTCGGCGCATCCGCCGGTGGAGCGCGCGCCAAGGCCGTCATCGCGTGGAATCCGACGACCAATGAAGTCCGCTCGGGCCAGGTCAAGGCGCCGAGCGGGTTCGAGTACTGGCTGATGAAGTTCGACGGCGTCTCGAACAACACCGACCGCGACCTCGCCGACCCGAACGGCTTCGGCGCGATCGAATACGCCTACTCGCTCATGGCCAAGGCGGCGGGCATCGAGATGTCCGAATGCAGGCTCTTCGAGGAAGGCGGGCGACGACACTTCATGACGAAGCGCTTCGATCGACTCGAGAATGGCGACAAGCTGCACATGCAGTCGCTCGCCGCGCTCGCGCACCTCGACTTCAACGACGCCGCCGCACATTCGTACGAACAGGCGCTCGCCGTCATCCGCAGGCTCGGGCTCTCGATGGACGCGGTCGAGGAGCAGTTCCGACGGATGGTGTTCAACGTCATCGCCCGCAACCAGGACGATCATGTCAAGAACATCGCATTCCTCATGGACAGACGCGGCCAGTGGTCGCTCGCGCCCGCGTTCGATGTGATGTACGCCTACAACCCGTCGGGCGCATGGACCGCGCACCACCAGATGAGCCTCGCCGGCAAGCGCGACGGCTTCACGCTCGACGACCTCAAGGCGGTCGCAGCGACCGCATCGATGAAGCGCGGCCGCGCGGAAGCGATCGCACGCGAAGTCACAAGCGCCGTCACGCGCTGGCGGGAGTTCGCGGCAGCCGCAGGCGTGGCCGAGCGGCAGGCCGACATGATCGCGGCGGTGCATCGGGGGGATTTGGTGTAAGGGCGGCTACAGTCTGCGCCGCTTGCACCCACCGTCCCCCGCCTCCCCCGACCTCCCCGAGCGTGAGCTCATCGCCGTCGCCGTCGCGCATGTGCGTGCGCGGCGCATGAGTCCGTGGGGCATGCACGGGCTCGAGCACTGGTGGCGAGTGCGGCACAACGGGCTCCTCGTCGCGGGATCGATGGGCGCGAGCCGGCGCGTGGTGACGCTCTTCGCGATCTTCCACGACTCGCATCGCAACAACGACGGCGCCGATCGCCAGCACGGGCCGCGTGCGGCGGCGTGGCTCCGAGACGCGCGCGACGGCCGCGCCGACTGCGCGTGCGCGACCACGCTCGCCACGCTACGCGCGCTGCCTGACGCCGAGTTCAGCTCGCTCTGCACGGCCTGCGACCTCCACACGGGCACGCCGCATCACGACGACCCGACGGTCGCCGCGTGCTTCGTCGCCGACCGCCTCGACCTCTCGCGCGTCGGCTTCCGCCCAGACCCACGGCGCATGCCCGCGCCCGCGGCGCTCGTCGACGACGCGTTCATCGAGGCCGCGATGGAGCGCGAGCGCAAGCGCCTTGCGTGGCCGGGCGGCGCCGACATCGAGCCGGTGTGGGGCGTGCGGCCGATCTGAGGCGCCCCC
>CAYMSD010000150.1:0-4637 GCA_964393015.1 uncultured Klebsiella sp. | reverse complement strand
CGTCGCCACGAGCGCCCTCTACGCCCGCGCCGCACGCGGCGGCGGGAAGGCGTGACGGACCAGTCCCCGGGCCCAGTAAAGTCCGAGAGGCAGATATTGCCGCCTGCGCAGAGAGCCTCTCCCATCCGAGCCGAACCTCGGCCCAAAGCGGCGCCTCCCACAGCCCTTGCCCCTTCCCAAACTTCTGCTATTCTTCTCGACCCGCGACGGGCCTCCGCCCGCCACGGGAACAGCTCTGCGGGTGTAGCTCAGCGGTAGAGCGTTACCTTGCCAAGGTAAATGTCGAGGGTTCGATCCCCTTCACCCGCTTCGAAGACCAACCGGAAGGCCCAGCGCCTTCCGGTTGTGCTTTTTCGCGGCGGGTGAAGCCCGGCTCGAGCAATCGGGGTTCGCGGCAAGTGGCCAGCGTGCGGACCATTGACTCCGAATCGCCGTTTCCGCACCATGGTGCGATGCCGCGACCGCTCATGCTCGCCCGTCTCGCGGCTGCCACGCTCACGACTGCGGCCGCTGCCGCACACGGCGATGGCGGCGGAGAAGGCGCACCGCGCGATCTCGGCGCGCTGAAGAGCTGGGGCCTCGTCGCGTACTCGAACGCCGAGCGTCTCGGCACCGTGTCGCAGCTCTCCTCGGGCCACGACCACCTCGCGGCGATCCTCCCCGACGGCACGGTCGCCTGCTGGGGCGACAACTCCTACGGCCAGTGCCTCGTGCCGTTCGGCCTCGGCCCCTGTACGCGCGTTGCGGCAGGCGGGCGGCACACGCTCGCGCTCCGCGCCGATGGCGCGCTCAGGGCATGGGGCGAGGCAACCTACGGGCAGTTGAACATTCCGACTTCGGTCGGGGCGGTCGCCGACCTTGCCGCGGGACTTCGCCACAACATCGTCGCGCGCACCAACGGCTCCGTCGTCTGCTGGGGCTGGAGCAGCAACGGGCAGGCCTTGCCGCCCGCAGGGCTCGCAGGCGTCGTGCAGGTCGCGGCGGGCGGCTACCACTCGATCGCGCGCCGCGCGGACGGCACCGTCGTCTGCTGGGGAGCCGACTCCGATGGACAGTCGTCACCGCCCGCGAACCTTGCGGGCGTCGTCGACATCGCGGCCGGCCTCAACCACTCCGTCGCGCTCGACTCGACGAACCGCATCGTCTGCTGGGGCGACGACGATTGGGGCCAGTCCTCGCCGCCGCTTGGCCTCGCAGGCATCGCGGACATCGCCGCCGGCGGACTGCACACGGTCGTGCGCAAGCTCGATGGCTCGGTGGCCTGCTTCGGCGACAACGGCGTCGGCCAATCGAACCCGCCCTTCCTGCCGATCGCGGCCGCGACCGTGCACGCCGGCCTGCAGCACTCCGTGGCCGTGCTCGAGGACGGATCGTTCGTCGCCTTCGGCCGCAACGACCTCGGCCAGTGCACCACCAGCGAGGACATGGCGGCGCCCGCGCAGGCCGCGATCGGAAGCGCGCACCATGTGCTCGTCGACATCGAGGGGAAGGTTCGCTGCATCGGCGCCAACCAGTTCGGGCAGTCGACGCCTCCCTTCTGGCTCTCGCACCCCTCCGCGGTCGGCGCCGGCGCGGTCCACTCGGCTGCCATCGCGCCCGACTCGAGCGTCGTGTGCTGGGGCGACAACTCTGTCGGCCAGCTCAACCTGCCCACGGGCCTCGCGGACATCGTCGAGATCGACTGCGGTGCGTTCCACACGCTCGCGCGCGGCAAGGACGGCCTCGTGACAGCATGGGGATGGAACGGCTTCGGACAGTGCGATGTCCCGAGGCGGCTCGGCGCGACGGTGCGGGTCTCTGCGGGCGAGCGACACTCGATCGCGCTCGATGCGTCGCTCCGCGTCGTCTGCTGGGGCAGCGACGAGCAAGGTCAGTCGACGCCGCCTGCGGGCGCACTCGAGGCGACCGAGATCGCGGCGGGCAACTTCCACAGCGCCGCGATCCGACCCGATGGAAGCGTGGTCTGCTGGGGATCGAACGACCTCGGCCAGTGCGACATCCCGAGGGGGATCCGCCGCGCGGTCGCCGTCGCGGCGGGCTACGGACACACCATCCTGCTCGACGACCTCGGCATGGTGCGCGCCTGGGGCGACGATGTCTTCGGCCAGGTCTCCGCCACCGTGCTCGTCGGCATCTCGACGCGCATCGAATCAGGCATCTGGTCCGCGGTGGCCTTCGAGGAGCCATGCGACGGAGTGCCGCGCGCGCCCGCGGACTGCGCGTGTGGACCGATCCAGGCGGACCTCAACGAGGACGGCATCGCCGACTGCCTCTCCTTCCGGTTCGGCGACCTCGATCTCGATGGGGCGGTCACGGCGCAGGACCTCGCGATCCTTCTCTCGAACTGGGGCGACCGAGGCCCGCTCCTCGGCGATCTCGACCGAGACGGCTCGGTCAGCGCACAGGACCTGACGATCCTTCTCGGTCGCTTCGGCGAGTCGATCTAGGCCCTGTCTCCCACGCGATGCGCGCCAGCACAGGCGCATGGTCGCTCGGCCAGCGCCCGTCGGGCTTGCGCAGGTCGATCGTGGCCGCGCGCACGGCGAGCGCGCGGCTCGCGAAGACGAAGTCGATGCGTGTGTCGCCGAAGCGTTCGTTCCAGCCGTTGAATGTGCCCTGCTCGGGCGCGTCGGGGTTCGCGGCGCGCCACGCGTCGCGCAACGCGGCGCCCTCGTGCGCGAGGACCGCCTTGATCGGCTCGCTCTCCGGGCCACAGTTGAAGTCGCCGACGAGGATCACCGGGTCCTCGTGCGCGCGGGCGGCGATCCGCGCGGCGACCAGGCGCGCGGCCTCGAGGCGCGACGCGGCGCCGCGGTGGTCGAGATGGACATTGAAGATGTAGAGGGCGCGCGGCGCGGCGCCCGCTGCGGGCGCGCGCTCGATGAAGCGCGCGAAGGTCGCGATCCTCGGGATCGACGAGTCCCACGACTTCGACCCCGCAACCTCGGGCGTCGTCGAAAGCCAGAAGGTGCCCTGCTCCGTCGCATCGATCTCCCACTGCGCGGCGTCGTAGAGAATGGGGCACGCCTCGCCCTTCGCGGGGTCGACCTCGCGCGTGCGCGAGATCGCGGAGAACCGCGGAGTCGATGCCAGGACTTCCTCGAGCTGCGGCGGAAGCACCTCCTGCAGCCCCCAGAAGTCGCCCTCGCGGAGGATGCCTGCGACCATCGCGCGACGATGTCGCCACGCGTTCGCGCCGTCGCCATCGTTCGCGTAGCGGATGTTGAAGGTGCCGACCGTGACTTCATCAGGTGCCCGCGCGGAAGACGCGGGCGGCGCGGCGGGTCCGAGTGCGATCAGCATCGCGCAGGCGATTGCAGCAAGCATCGGGCGAGTCTACCCGCGCCACCCGGGCGGGTGCACGCTCAGAACGAAGCGCTCAGCCGCAGCCACACGACGCCTTCCTCGCGCCCATCGCCCCAGTTGGCCCCCATCGTCCGCTGCGCGCGATCGCCCAGCGCCGCGTCGAAGCCTGTCGTCGTGACGGACGCGTTTCGCCAACCGACGCCGAGATCGGCCGTCCAGGCGTCGTCGAGGCGCGCGCGGATCGCAGCTCCCGTCTGCCACGCGGGCTCGCCTGCGCGCGGGTCGAGCGGGCCCGCGCCCGCAAGCGCCTCGGCGCCGATGTGAAGCGAGACTCCATCGCCGAGTTCATGTCGCGCCTCGAGGCCGAACGGGCGCTCCGCGCTCCACGCAAGCGACGAGCGACCGCGCGCGTCGAGTGGAAGCGCGAGATTCGCCTCCCCGCCGAGCGACCAGGGCCGCACGATCTCGCGCGTCGGGGGCTCGGCGTCCCCGCGCACGGAGACCAGGCCGCCGAGGCTGTACGCGCCCATGGCGAGCGTGGGCAGCGCGAGCACGGCGACGAGGATGGACTTCGAGCGGAGCATCTTGCTTGGACGCGCTGGAGCGGCGCGGTGTTCCCAATTCCCGCGCCTCTCTTTCGCAACTTTCCCGCACGAACCGTGCTACCGTGCGAAAATGCGCTCCCTGCTCCCCGCTTCCTCCCGCGCCGCCCTGCTGACGACGGCACTCGCACTCTCGATCGCCTCCGGCTGCGCCACGGCGCCCGCGAAGACCGAGCCCTCTGCAGCCGCGCTGGCCCCCGCCGCGGGTCGCCAGCCCGCCCCCACCGACCCCGCGCTCGCGTCGCTCGGCTTCCTCGAGGGGCACTGGGTCACCGTGCTGCCGAACGGGATGGTGAGCGAGGAATCGTGGCTTCCCGCGCGCGGCAAGTCGATGCTCGGGAGCTTCCGCCAGACGCGCACGGACGGAAACCCCGCGTTCTTCGAGTTCACGCAGATCGTGTCGACCGCGCAGGGCATCGTGCTGCGACAGGTGCATGTGCACTCCCGCTTCGAGACCGACGCGCGGCGCAAGGAGCCGATGTTCCTCAAGCTCGGGAAGGCAGAGGGCGACTCCGCGACATTCGTGCCCATCGCGGACGGCGAGTTCGGCGAGGGCACCTCCGCGCATGCGGGCGATCTCGCCAGCGTGTCCTACCTGCGCGCCGTCGCGGACGACGGCACTCCGACGCTCACGCTGCGCATCGAGTCGCGCCCCGTGAAGGACCCGAAGGACCCGGACGCGGAGCCGAAGCCGCAGGTGATCGAGATCCTGATGCGGAAGGCGGATTG
>CAYMSD010000149.1:0-4646 GCA_964393015.1 uncultured Klebsiella sp. | reverse complement strand
TTGAGGAGCGCCGCCTCGTGCTCGGTGACGCCCGCGAGGAAGTCGAGCTTCTCCTCGGCGAGCGTGTTCAGGATCAGGGGATCGCTCGCGTCCGTGATGACGCGGATCGTGCCGAGGTTCGACGCCTGGATCGTGGCGCACATGTCGCCGATCTGGCTGCCGACGCGGCAGAGCTCCTCGCCCGTGTCGGAGTCGATGACGAGTTCCGCCGCGTAGTGCTCGGGCTTGAGCTTCGCGACCTTGATCTCCTCGACCTCGTAGAAGAGCTCGAGCAGGCGGTCGGTCGACGAATACTGCTCGTCGAGCGCGCGCAGGAAGGTCGTCGCCGCGAGCTTGGTGGACTGGTCGATTCGCATCGCCAGCACGTCCTTCTTGGTGACCTCGAGCTCGATCCACGAGCCGCGCTCGGGGATGATGCGCGCCTGGTGGAGCGGACGGTCGCCGAAGGAGCTGACGATCGAGAAGTCGACGCCGGGCGAGCGGTGCAGCTGGCTCACGATGCAGCGCTCGGCGCCGTTCACGATGAACTCGCCGCCGCCCATCATGATCGGGATCTCGCCGAGGTAGATCTCCTCCTCGGCGATCTCGCTCGTGCCTTCGCGAACGAGGCGCACGCCGACCCGGAAGGGCCGGCCGTAGGTGAGGCGCAGCTCGCGGCACTCGTCGGCCGTGTAGCGCGGCTCGTCGAGCTTGTAGTAGAGGTACTCGAGCTTCATCGAGCCGTCGTAGCTCTCGATGGGGAACACTTCCCGCATCAAGGCCTCGAGGCCGAGCATCGAGTTCCGCTCGTCATGCGCCTTGTCGAGCTGGAGGAAGCGTCGATAGGCATCGGCCTGCACGCGGGTCAGGACCGGCACTGGGAGCGCATCGCCGCGCTTCGAGAAATCCCGAATCGTCTTGGACGACATCTGAGAAACCCCTACAAAGGAATGACACCCGACCGGGACAGTCCGGCCTGGTGCAGAATGGTCAGAGTGTGATCAGCGAATGGTTCAGCAAGCGAGCGCCGCGTTCCGACTGAAGACCACGGGGAGGGACGAGTGTAGACGCTGGCGGCAAGGGGGGCAAGTTCCCGTCATCCGCCAACTTGTGTCTCCGCCAGCCCGCGCCAGAAGGCGCAGGGGCCCACCGGGGGCCGGTGGGCGAGACAGGCCGCGGGCGCCCGCCGCTCCGACTCCGCCTTGGGCGGAAAGGGAGGCGGCGGACGCCTGCAGGCCGTTCGAATCGGGTTACTCGGCGACCGCTTCCGCGCCCGCGGCCTTGAGGGCGTCGACGAGCTTGGTCGCGTCTTCCTTGCTGAGGTTCTCCTTGACGGTCTTGGGAGCACCGTCGACGAGCGCCTTCGCCTCGGCGAGGCCGAGGCCGGTGGCCTCGCGCACAGCCTTGATGACATTGATCTTGCTGGCGCCGGCGGCCTTGAGGACGACGTTGAACTCCGTCTTCTCGGCGGGCTTGGCAGCGCCACCGCCGCCATCGGCGGCGACGACGACCGCGCCGGCGGCCGGCTCGATGCCGTAGGTCACCTTCATGTAGTCGGTGAGCTCGACGGCCTCCTTGATGGTGAGGCTGGCGATCGAGTCGCCGAGGGTGCTGATCGTCGCGTCAAAGGTCTTGGTGTCGGACATGCTTGCGTTCCTTGTGGCGCTCGCCACGGTCGTGCCACCGAGAGGTGCCGCAACGCGCGGCATTTCATCCCTGAGATTTTCATCCCTGAGACCTGCGTCTCAAGCGGGACCAGTCGGTGGCGGACTGGACTCGGGAAAAGTGAACTGTGTTGCTGACCGCTGGTTCCGCAAGCCGCCCCTTTGGGGTCGACCCGCATCGTTCCCGCGGCCGGAAATCCGCCGCAGCAGATCTCCGCCTGCCAACCACGCATCGCGGGGCTCGCTTACGCGAGCTTGGCGATCTCCTCGCCCTTCTCGAGCTTCTCCTGGATCGTCTTGACGACGCCCATGATGTTGCGCGCAGGGGAGAGGACGAGCGTGACGACCTTGGCCTGGGCCTCTTCCCGCGTCGGGAAGCTGCCGAGCTTCTTCACGCCGTCTTCGCCGTCGTAGTACTCGCCGTCGAAGAGGGCGCCCTTGAGGACGACCTTCTTCTCGGCCTCCGCGACCTTGACGATCTCGCGGGCGACGAGGACCGCGCTCTCCATGCCCGTCAGCAGCGCCGACGGGCCCTTCAGCGCCTTCTCGAGCGACCCGAGCGGGCCGCCGCGGAAGCTGCGGCGCGCGAGCGCGTTCTTCACGATCGTGACGCGGATGCCCTTCTCACGGAGCTTTCCGCGCATGCTGGTCGTGGCCTGTCCGTCGAGACCACGGATCTCGACGACCACGGCACCGGTGACGCCCTCGAATCGACGGCCATACTCCGATGCAATCATGTCCTTGACTGGCTTGCTCATGATGTGTCCTTTCGGAGTTCGTCAGAGGGCGATCTCGACGCCCGGGCCCATGCACGCGGCGACGACGCACTTCTTCACGTAGGTGCCCTTCGCGGCGGCGGGCTTGATCTTCTGGATGTTGGCGATGAACGCCTCGAGGTTCTCGACGAGCTTCTGGTCGGGGAAGCTGAGCTTGCCGACGACGCCGTGGACATTGCCGCCGTTGTCGTTGCGGTACTCCTGCTTGCCCGCCGCGTACTCGCGGACCGCGCCGATCACATCGGGCGCAACGGTGCCCGCCTTCGGCGAGGGCATGAGGCCCTTCGGGCCAAGCACCTTGCCGAGCTTCGAGACCACGCGCATCATGTCGGGGCTCGCGACCGCGACATCGAAGTCCATCCAGCCGCCCTCGATCTTGGCGACGAGATCCTCGGCGCCCGCGTCGACCGCGCCCGCTTCACGCGCGGCGGCCGCCTTGTCGGACTGGCAGAAGCACACCACGCGCGCCGACTTGCCGACGCCATGCGGAAGGGAGATCGAGCCGCGGATGATCTGGTCGGCCTGCTTCGGATCGATACCGAGGTGCATGACGACATTGACCGTCTGGTCGAACTTGGGGCCCTTGAAGGTGCGGAGGAGCGCGATCGCCTCTGCGGCGCTCATCGGGTTCTTCGGGGTTGCGGCGATGTTCGCCTTGCGGCGCTTGGAAAGCACTGGCATGTGTTAGCCCTCCACCGTCACGCCCATCGAGCGTGCAGTACCCGCGACGACGCGCATCGCGGCTTCGATGTTGGTGGTGTTGAGGTCCTTGAGCTTCTCCTCGGCGATGGCCTTGACCTGCGCCTGGGTGAGCTTGCCGATCTTCTCGGTGTTCGGGCGGCCCGAACCCTTCTCGACCTTGCACGCCGCGGCGATGAGGACCGAGGTGGGCGAGCTCTTGATCTCGAAGTCGAAGGTACGGTCGCTGTAGACGGTGATCACGCAGCCGACCACGCGGCCGTTGAGGGCACGCGTCGCGTCGTTGAACTTCGTGATGAATTGTCCGGGGTTGACGCCGTTGGCGCCGAGCACGGGGCCGATTGGCGGGGCGGGGGTGGCCTTGCCACCCGGCGCCATGATCTTGAACTGCTTGGTGACTTTCTTTGCAGCCATGGTTCCGGTGACCTCCCACCGAACTCAGGAGGTCGGGCGCACGCGGCCTCTGCTCCTGCGGACCCTGCGGCGAGTTGGCGCGCCGCAGAGGTTCGGTAGTTCGAACGGTTTGAAATGTCGAGCCGAAGATCGTATCGAAAGCCGCACCCCGCTGCAAGCGCCCTTCTGGACGGCTGCAGCGGGGTGCGTGGATCGGCGGCTGGCCCGCGCTCGGGCGACGCGGGTTATAGCCCCCAGTTGGCCAGCAGACGCGAGAGATCCGCCGCGTCGACGGAGCCGTCGCGGTTGAAGTCCGCGGGGGTTCCTGCGGAGGCGGGGCCCCAGGCCGAGAGAAGCATCGCGAGGTCGGCGGCGCCGACCGTGCCGTCGCCGTCGAGGTCGATCGCCATCAGCGTGCCGCCGTTCGAGTAGGCGGACGGAGGGATGATCGCGCGGGCGGTTCCGGGGCCTTCCCAGCGAACGACGAGCCCTGCGCCGCCGAAGTTCTCGAAGAACTCGACCCGGAACGGATGAAGCCCAGCCTCGAGCGCGACCTCGCCGAAGCGCTCCACCATCCCATGCAGGCCGTCGTTGAGGACGACCTCCTGGTTCCCGATCAGGAGCCGCGAGCCGTCGTCGGACTCGGTCGACAGCGTCCAGACGCCCGCTGTCGGAACCAGCAGGTATCCCTCGAACACGGCGGCGACGCTGTCCGCACGGCCGCTCGTGGAGAAGTTGCCCCCCGTCGAGGGGATGTTGATCGACGCGAGCACGGCGCTGCCGTACGGCGTCATCGCGCTGAAGTCGGGGAGCATGGGCGTGTCGCCCGCGAGCGCGTACCACGACGCACGCGTCCCCGCGGAGGCGCCGTCGACGAAGACCCGCTGGAGGATCGGGCGCACCTCGACATGCACCGTCGCGCTCGAGAGCGCCGCGGTGTCGTCCTTGATCGTGTAGGTGAATGTGTCGGTGCCCGTGAATCCCGCGGGCGGGGTGTAGCGGAGACCAGCCGTTGTTCCCGCGACGAGCGACACGGTGCCGCCCGCGGTGGAGGACGGCGTGAACGACTGCAGCGACACGGTCGAGCAGTTGACGAACGCGTCGTTGAGGAGCGGCTTGATCGTGACAGGCGTTC
>CAYMSD010000148.1:0-4690 GCA_964393015.1 uncultured Klebsiella sp. | reverse complement strand
TCCACTTCGCCTCGCCCGAGGCGAGGAACTGGTCGATGATGACCTGCGCGCCGTTCGCGAAGTCGCCGAACTGCGCTTCCCAGATCACGAGCATGCGCGGGTCGCCGAGCGAGTAGCCGTACTCGTAGCCGAGCACGGCGTTCTCCGTGAGCGGCGAGTTGTGCACGCAGAAGCGGGCTTGGTTTGCGTCGAGCGTGTTGAGCGAGCAGAAGCCCTCGCCCGTGTTCTGGCAGTTCACCACGCAGTGGCGGTGGCTGAAGGTGCCGCGCTCGACATCCTGGCCCGAGAGGCGCACGGGATGGCCTTCCGTGAGAAGCGTGGCGTACGCGAGCATCTCGGCGAGCGCCCAGTCGATCTGGCCTGCCCCGACCGCGCCCGCGCGCTGCTCGAGAAGGCGCGCGACCGTCTTGTGGAGCGTCGCATGGTCGGGGGCGGATCCAAGCTTCTTCGCGAGCTTCTCGAGCGTCTCCTGCGGCACGCCCGTCTCGACCGGCTCGTGCGAGTACTGGCCCGTGAGGCCCGACCACGCGCTCTTGAACGGATCGATCACGGGATCGATCGGCTGCGCCTTCGCCGCGGTCTGTGCCTCGTCGAGCACGCCGTTGCGCGCGGCGAGCATCGCGTCGACCTCGGCTTCGGTCACCGTGCCCTCGGCGACGAGCTTCCCGCGGTAGGTCTTGAACGCGGTGCGCGCCTTCTTCACGCGGCCGTAGAGAAGCGGCTGCGTGAACATCGGCTCGTCGGTCTCGTTGTGGCCGTTCTTCCGGTAGCACCACATCTCGACCACGATGTCGTGGCCGAACGCCTGGCGCCAGTCGATCGCAAGCTTCGCGGCCCACGCGCACGCCTCGGCGTCGTCGCCGTTGACATGGATGACCGGACAGTCGAAGCCCTTCGCGCTGTCGGTGCAGTAGTTGCCGCAGAAGGTGTCGCGCGGATTGGTGGTGAAGCCGACCTGGTTGTTGACGACCACATGGATCGTGCCGCCGACGGTGTAGCCGTCGAGGTGCATCATGTTGAAGCACTCGGCCACGATGCCCTGGCCCGGGAACGCGGCGTCGCCGTGGATGAGGATCGGCGCGACCATCTTGCGCTCGGTGTCGCCCATCAGCCGCTGCTTGCCGCGGCAGCGGCCCATCACGACGCCGTTCACGAACTCGAGGTGCGACGGGTTCGCCGCGAGCACCACGCGGAGCGGCTGCCCCGTCGAGGTCGTGTGCTCGTTCGAGTAGCCCATGTGGTACTTCACATCGCCGCCGCCCGACGCGAACGCGGCCGTCCACGCCTCGTCGAACTCGGTGAAGATCTGCTGCAGGTTCTTGCCGACGATGTTCGCGAGCACATTGAGGCGCCCGCGGTGCGCCATGCCGAGCGTGAACTCACGGACGCCGAGCGCGGGGCCCGACTCGAGCACGCTGTCGAGGAGCGGAATGAGCGACTCGCCGCCCTCGAGGCCGAAGCGCTTCTTGCCGACATAGCGGTTCGCGAGGAAGTTCTCGAAGCTGTCCGCCTCGAGGAGCTTCGACAGGATGCGCTTCTTGGTGTCGGCGCCGAACTGCGGGCGGTTGCGCGTCCCCTCGATGCGCTTCGCGAGCCACGCGCGGCGCTCGGCCGACTGGATGTGCATGTACTCGACGCCCATCGTGCCGCAGTAGGTCTCCTCGAGGCACGCGATGATGTCGGAGAGCGGCGAGGGGTTGTCGAGCGGCAGCGTGCCGGGATCGAACGACTGGCCGAGGGCCTCGTCGTCGAGGCCGACCGCCTCGAGGGTGAGGTCCTCGGGGAACGGGCGCGTTGTGCCGAGCGGATCGAGCTGCGACGCGAGGTGGCCGTAGGTGCGGTAGCGGTGGATCAGATCGTCGACCTTCCGCTGCGCAAGAAAACCAGCAGCGCCAGCAGCACCACCAGCGCCACCAGCACCAAAGGGAGCGCCCGCAGGCGCGACCGCTCCAACCCCGACCGCTCCAACCCCGACCGCTCCAACCCCGGCCGCTCCAACCCCGGGAGTCGTACGCGGCGCGCCCGGCGCTTCCGCGCCTTCCGCCCCCTCCAGCTTCAACCCGAGCTCGAACCCGAGGAAGAAGTTCCTCCACTCGGGTCCGACGGAATCGGGGTCCGCCTTGAACTGCTGGAACAGGCCCTCGACATAGTCGGGCTGCCAGCTGTTCACAGACTGGGGGGCGTGGGGGTGAGAACCGTCCTTGTTGGCACCCATACTCGCCTTTTCGTGGGCCATCTCGTGCGCTCCAGGCGATGCGACAGCGCGCGCGGACGGCGCGCGAGGCAAAGCGGCGCGATTATAGGGGAAAATGTGGCGGTTTTCTCCGCGGAAACGCGCGCGACGGAAGTGCTAGACCACGCTCAGCGCGTCGACATCGACCGCCAGTTCCTCGCCCAGCTTCAGAAGCCCGCGCGACCGGGCCTCCGCCAGCACCCGCGAGATCTCGGCGGCGCTCTCCGACAGGAGCTCGATCTGCCGTCGGTACTTGCCCGCGATGCGGGCGATCGGGCAGACGGAGGGGCCGCGCACCTCGACCGACCCGGCGAACGAGCGGATCGCGTGGGTGAGCGCCACCGCGCGCTCGGCGCACTCCGTCTCGCCGGGGTGGCGGAGGATCAGGCGGGCAAGCCGCCGGTAGGGGGGAAGGCCGAACTCCTTGCGGTCGGCGAGTTCCTGCGCCGCGAAGCGCTCGAAGTCGTGGCTGGCGGCCAGGCGAATGGCGGGGGTCTCGGGCTCGAAGCTCTGGATGACCGCCCGCCCCGGGTTCGCCCCGCGGCCGGCGCGGCCCGAGACCTGCGAGACGAGCTGGAAGGTCCGCTCGGCCGCGCGGAAGTCGGGGAGCGCGAGGGCTGTGTCGGCGCTGATGACGCCGACGAGGCGCACATTGGGGAAGTCGAGTCCCTTCGCGATCATCTGCGTCCCCATCAGCACCTTCACCTCGCCCTTCCCGAAGCGCTCGAGCGCGTCGTGGAAGTGCTTCGCGGTCTGCATGGTGTCGCCGTCGACGCGCAGCATCGTCTCGCCCTCGACGAGGCTCGGGAAGAGGCGCGTGAGCTCTTCCTCCACGCGCTGCGTGCCGAGGCCGAACACGGTGACGGGCTTGCCGCACTCGGGGCAGGTCTTCGGCAGCAGTTGCTCGGCGAGGCAATGGTGGCAGCGCACGAAGCTCTTGCGCGCGTTGCCCGCCGCGTCGACATGGCACACCATGCCTGCATCGCACTCGGTGCAGGTGAGCATCCACTCGCAGCGCGGGTCGCTGCAGGCGATGTAGTTCGCATAGCCGCGGCGGTTGAGAAGAAGAAGCACCTGCCCGCCCTCGCGCAGCGTCTTCTCCATCGACTCGCGCAGCGTCGGGCCGACGAGGTTCACGCGCCGATCGCGGATTTCGCGGCGTTCTGCGCCAAAATCGACCACCGTCACCTTCGGCACATTGAGCCCGGGCGCGCGCTTCGTGAGGCGGTGGAGCGTCGAGATCTTCCGTTCGACCGCGTTCATCCAGCTCTCGAGGCTCGGCGTCGCGCTCCCGAGGACGACGGGGCACTTCGCGATCTGCGCACGGCGGATCGCAGCGTCGCGGCCGTGGTAGCGGGGCGCCGAGTCCTGCTTGTAGCCGGGCTCGTGCTCTTCGTCGACCACGATCAAGCCGAGCGAATCGTCGGGAATCGGCGCAAACAACGCGCTGCGCGCGCCGACGACGACATCGGCGCCGCCTTCCGCGAGCAGCTGCCACTGCTGGTTGCGCTGCGCATCGGTGAGGCCCGAATGCAGCACCGCGACCTTCGCGTGCGCGAGGCGCGCGGCGATGCGGCCGACCGTCTGCGGCGTGAGCGAGATCTCGGGGACGAGCAGGATCGCGCGCTTCCCGCGGCGCACGCATTCCTCGAGCAGACGGATGTAGATCTCCGTCTTGCCAGAGCCCGTGACGCCGAAGATGAGGTGCTGGGCGAACTGCCCAAAATCGCGGGAAATCGCGGCAATCGCGGCCGACTGCTCGGCGGTCGGCTCGGGCGCGGGCGCGATGTTGCCTGCGCGCGCGATGAAGCCCGCCTCGAACGAGGTCTTCTTCGTCGCGACGAGATGACCCGACGCGATCAACCGCTTCAAGGGCTCGACAGACGAGTAGCCCGCGGCCTCCGCGAGGTCGGCGATCTCGATCGGCCGCGGCAAGGTCGCGAGCACATCGAGCGCCTGCTGCTGGCGCTTCGTGATCTTCACGATCACGGTCTTGGCTCCCGCCGTCGGCGCAGGCGCAAGATCGACGAGCGTGCGCTCGACGCGCCCGATCGCCTTGCGCACCGCCGCAGGCAGGATCGACGCCAGCGTCATCCCGATCGGACACGCGTAGTACGCGCTGATCCACCGCGCGAACTGCATGAGCTCGCCGGGCAACACGACGCCCGAAGGATCGACGCCGAGGATCGGCTTGATCTTCTCGCGCGGAATCCCCGTGTCCTCGCCCGCCGCGATGCGCCGCACGATCCACCCCGCGGTCGGCGTCTCGCCGCGCCCGAGCGGAACCTCGACGCGCGCGCCGTCCGCGAGCTGCGCGAGTTCGCGCGGCAACGCATAGGTCAGCCCGTCTGGCGACCGATCGACAGCCCGCTCCACCGCGACGACGACGAGCGGGAGCTCTTCCACGGGGGTTGCGGAGGCGAAGAGGGACACGGGCACAGCCTATCCGCGGCGCGG
>CAYMSD010000147.1:0-4777 GCA_964393015.1 uncultured Klebsiella sp. | reverse complement strand
CCCGCCGCGCGCCGCGCCGCAAACTCGTACCTGGTACCGTTCGATTCCAGCTCACTCCGGTTCGTACGCGAGCCACGGGCGGAGCCATCGCTCTGCTTCGGCGCGCGGCATGCCCGCGCGGTGGGCGTAGTCGTGGACCTGGTCGCGGTCGATGCGGCCCACGCCGAAGTACTTGGCTTCGGGGTGCGCGAAGTAGAAGCCGCTGACCGAAGCCGCCGGCGTCATCGCCATGTGGTCCGTCAAACCCGCTCCGATTTCCGATGTGCCGAGCAGGTCGAAGTGCAGTCGATGCTGGCTGTGGTCGGGGCAGGCCGGATAACCGAAGGCCGGGCGGATGCCGCGGAACGCTTCGTCCAGCAGCTCGGCTGGAGTGAACTCGGCTTTGGTCTCGTAACCCCAGTCCCGGCGCGCGCGGGCGTGTAGGACCTCGGCGAACGCCTCGGCGAGGCGATCGGCGAGCGCCTTGACGATGATCGCGTCGTAGTCGTTGCGCTCCGCGACGAGGCGTGCTGCGAGCTCGTCGGCGCCGTGGATCGACACCGCGAACAGCCCGACGTGGTCGGGGAGGCCCGTCTCACGCGGCGCGACCAGGTCGGCGAGCGAGCGGTTCGGCCGCTCGTCCGGGTGCACCTGCTGCTGGCGCAGCATCGGGAACCGCGCGGCTTCGTCGCGGCGCGTCGTGTCGTGGTAGAGCACGACGTCTTCACCTTCGCCGTGGGCCGGCCAGAACCCGTAGACCCCGCGCGCGTGCAGCTCGCCCTTGGCGACCACGTCGGCGAGGACCTGCCGCGCGTTGTCGTAGAGCTCGCGCGCTGCCGCGCCGATCTCCGGGTCGTCCAGGATCCGCGGGAACTTGCCCTTGAGCTCCCACGCCAGGAAGAACATCGTCCAGTCGATGAACGGCACGAGCTCCGCGATCGTCACATCGTCGACGATGTGGCGGCCGATGAACGGCGGCAGAGGCACGTCCTCGGCGCGCCATACGATGCGGTGGCGGTTCATCAACGCGCGCTCGTGCGAGAGCAGCGGCTTCTCCTGGCGCTGACGCCAGGCCTCCCGCATGCGCTCCTGCTTGTCGCGGTTGTCGTGGTCGAGCTTGATGCTCCGCTCGCTGTCGAGCAAGTCGCTCACCACACCGACCGAGCGCGATGCGTCGTGCACGTGCACGACCGGGCGCTTGTACGTGGGCGCGATCTTGACGGCGGTGTGCTGCGCGCTCGTCGTGGCGCCGCCGATCAGGAGCGGGATCTGGAAGCCCTGGCGCTCCATCTCCTTGGCGACGAAGACCATCTCGTCGAGCGAGGGGGTGATGAGGCCCGACAGCCCGATCATGTCCGCGCCGTGGACGCGCGCTGCTTCGAGGATCTTCTCGGCGGGGACCATCACGCCGAGGTCGATGACCTCGTAGTCGTTGCAGCCGAGCACCACGCCGACGATGTTCTTGCCGATGTCGTGGACATCGCCCTTCACCGTCGCCATGACCACTTTGCCAGCGCTCTTGTGGCCGCCATCGGCCTTGGCCGCCGCCATGAACGGCTCCAAGTAACCGACCGCCTTCTTCATCGCGCGGGCGCTCTTTACGACCTGGGGCAGGAACATCTTGCCCTGTCCGAACAGGTCGCCGACCACGCGCATACCGTCCATCAACGGACCTTCGATCACGTCGAGCGGGCGCGGGAGCGCCAGGCGGGCCTCTTCCGTGTCGGATTCGATGAAATCGACGATGCCGTGGATCAGCGCATGCTGCAGGCGCTTCGCGACCGGAGCGGCGCGCCACGAGAGGTCGACCTCGCGCTTCTTGCCGCCGGCGGAGAGCGTCGCGGCCAGCTCCATCAAGCGCTCCGTGGCGTCCGCGCGGCGGTTGAAGATCAGGTCCTCGACGCGCTCGAGGAGCTCCTTCGGGATCTCCTCGTACACCTGGATCATGCCAGCGTTGACGATCCCCATGTCCATCCCTGCGCGGATGGCGTGGAAGAGGAACGCAGAGTGGATCGCTTCGCGGACCTGGTCGTTGCCGCGGAAGGAGAACGACAGGTTCGAGACGCCGCCCGAGACGTGCGCTCCGGGGCAGGTGCGGCGGATCTCGCGGGTGGCGTCGATGAAGTTCTTGCCGTAGTCGGCGTGCTCTTCGATGCCGGTGCCGATGGCGAGGATGTTCGGGTCGAAGATGACGTCGTTCGGGTCGAAGCCGATGTCGTCGACGAGGATCCTGTAGGCGCGTCGGCAGATCGCGACCTTGTGCGCGGTCTCGGTCGCTTGGCCCTGCTCGTCGAACGCCATGACGACGACGCCCGCGCCGAAGCGTTGGATCTCGCGGGCCTGATCGCGGAAGACGTCTTCGCCCTCTTTGAGCGAGATCGAGTTCACGATCCCCTTGCCCTGCAGGCACTCCAATCCGGCGCGCAGGACGGTCCACTTCGAGCTGTCGACCATGACCGGGATCCGAGCGACCTCCGGCTCGGTCGCGATCTGGTTCAGGAACGTACGCATGCAGGCTTCGGAGTCCAGCATGCCCGCGTCCATGTTCACGTCCAGGACGTTCGCGCCGCTGCGCACTTGCTGGACGGCGACCTCGACGGCCCCTTCGAAATCGCCTGCTTCGATCAGCTTCCTGAAGCGCGCCGAGCCGGACACGTTGGTGCGCTCGCCGACGATGACGAAGTTCGTCGTCTCATCGACGGTGAGGGTCTCGAGGCCCGTGAAGTAGGCTTTGCCTTTGCGCGTGGCCGCGGGGGTCTCGCGGTCGCGCGGGGTGCCGGTCTGGACGCGGTCGGCGATCGCTCGGATGTGCTCGGGGGTCGTGCCGCAGCAGCCGCCGACGATGTCGACGATGTGGGAGTCCGCGAACTCGCCGAGGAGCGCGCTCGTCGTTTCGGGCGCTTCGTCGTATTCACCGAAGGCGTTGGGCAGACCTGCGTTCGGGTAGCTCGACACGTAACACGGTGCGAGCTTCGAGAGCTCGGCCACGTAGGGGCGCATCTCCTTCGCGCCTAGCGAGCAGTTGACCCCGACCGAGAACGGCCGCGCGTGGGCGACGGAGTTCCAGAAGGCGTCGACGGTCTGCCCCGACAGAGTCCGGCCGCTGGCATCGGTGATCGCCACCGAGAGCATTACCGGGGGCCGGCGGCCGAATTCGGCGCAGGCTTTGTCGATCGCGAAGAGCGCGGCTTTGGCGTTGAGCGTATCGAAGATCGTCTCGACGAGCAGGATGTCCACGCCACCTTCGAGCAGCGCGAGGACCTGCTCGATGTACGCCGCCTCGAGCTCGGTGAAGGTGATCGCTCGGAACGAAGGGCTCTCGACCTTCGGCGACAGCGACAGGGTGCGGGCCGTCGGTCCGATCGCCCCTGCGACGAAGCGGGGCCGATCCGGTGTGCGCTGGGACCACTCGTCAGCGGCTTCGCGGGCGACGCGAGCGGCCGACAGGTTGATGTCGCGCACGGCGTGCTGGAGCCCGTACTCGCTCTGCGCGACCGACGTCCCGGAGAACGTGTTCGTTTCGATGATGTCGGCGCCAGCCGCGAGGTACGCGTCGTGCACCGAGCGAAGCAGCGCAGGCCGCGTGACCGAGATCAGGTCGTAGTTGCCCTTCAGCAGCTTCTCGGCGCCTTGGAATGCGTCGCCGCGGAAGTCCTCTTCGGTGAGGTTTGCACGCTGCAGCATCGTGCCCATCGCACCGTCGAGGACGAGGATGCGGCGGCGCAGCAGCTCTTCGAGCAGTTGACGCGTCTCGGCGCTGCTGCGCACGGACGAGAGGGTGGTGGGAGTCATGTGCAGAGCGCTCACGCGGTGGCGACAGCCAATAGCGTCATGAAGTGGGGAGGCTCCGGATCGCGCGCGGCGCGCTCGACCCGGATGTCGCGGAAGCCTGCGGCGACGAGCAGCCGCTCGAGGTCCTGTTCGGTGAAGCCGAGGTGCACGTGCTGCAGTCGCTCGCGCACCCATTCCTCCGTGTGGGCGAGGAGGTCCAGCACGAGCACCCGCCCGCCGGGTGCGAGGATGCGGCGCGCCTCGCGCAGCGCCCGCTCGGGCACGTTGGCGTGGTGCAGCGCCTGGCTCAGGACCGCGACGTCGAAGGTGCCGGACTCGAGCGGCAGGTCCTCGATGTCGCCTTCGACCCCCTCGATGTTCGTGATTCCGCGCCGCCGGGCGCGCAGAGCGAGCTGCTCGAGCATCTGCGACGAGAGGTCGACGGCCGTGACCCGCTCCGCGACCTCGGCGAGCATCAGCGTCAAGAGTCCATCACCGATGCCGAGGTCGACGTAACGCGTCCGCGGCGCGAGCTGCAAGAGGCCGCGCGCGAGGCCTTCCCAGGTGCGCCCCGGCAGGCCGACCTCGCCGAACGTGGCGGCCACCCGGTCGAAGTACGCCCGCGCTTCGTTGCGCCGGCGCTCGACGATGGCCTCGTAGCCCGCTTTGTCGGCGGCGAACTCGGGCGCGCTAGCGGCGTCTTCGAGGACCTGCCGCACGAGCTCGACCGGGCCGTCGGGGGCGAGGGAGTGGTAGCTGCGCCGCCCGGCGCGGCGGTCGATCACGAGGCCCGCGTCCTTCAGCAGCGTGAGCTGCGTGGAGATGCGGCTCTGGCCCATGTTCAGCACCTCCTGCAGCTCGCCGACGGCGAGCTCGCCGAGGGAGAGGAGGCGCAGGATGCGCAGCCGGGTCTCGTCCCCGAGCGCCTTCAGGAGCCGGGTCGTGCCGCTGAGTGCGACCGGAGGTCGCGGGCGGCTGCCGCGGGGCGCGGGGCCGCGCGGCGCGGCGGGGCGGGGCTCGGCGGGGC
>CAYMSD010000146.1:0-4926 GCA_964393015.1 uncultured Klebsiella sp. | reverse complement strand
GAGGACTGGCGCGCGATTCTCCGCGAGATCAAGGGCATGCTCGAGGGCGCGACGCTCGAGGAGTCGTTCGCGCGGATGCGCGAGGTGCCGCTGTGGAAGTGGTCGAAGTACGCCTGCCCGAAGTGCGGCAAGCGCACCAAGGAGCGCGTGGGCGGCGGGCGGTGGTTCCTCTCCTGCTCGGGATACCCCGACTGCGACTTCGCGTCGCGCCTCAACGACGAGGGAGAGCCCGTCAGCGACATGGCGCTCGACATGGTCTGCCCGGTCGACGGCTCCGCGATGGTCCTTCGCAGCGGGAAGTTCGGGAAGTACATCTCGAGCGTGAACTACCCCGAGGTCAAGTATGTCGTGCGCCTCGACAAGAAGGACCGCATCGTGCTTCCGTCGGCGCCGCCCTACCAGGATCCATCGGTCGTCTGCGAGAAGTGCGGCAAGGTGTGCAATCTCCGCACGGGAAAGCGCGGGCCGTGGCTCGGCTGCAGCGCGTTCCCCAAGTGCCGCGGCCGCGCGGACTGGAAGAAGCTCGACGAGGCGAAGCAGAAGGAGCTGCTCGCCGCGCTCGAGAGGCACGCGTCGTCGAACGCACCCGCGGAGCTCAAGCGCCGCGACGGATCCTCGATCGAGGCGGGCACGCCCGTCGCGGACCTGATCCTCCCCGAGAGCGTCGTCACGCTTCCGCTTCATGCCGATGCGGGGCAACCGGCGCCCGCCGCGGCGGCGAGCGACCCGAAGTCGGGCGTGCTTGCGCCGTATCGCGCCGCGGAGATCATCGCTGCGCCCTTCGTCGCGGACCTCAGGCGCAAGCGCGCATAGCTCGGTGCGCTCGGCCCGGCGCGTCGCGGCGCGTCGAGGCGCGTCGACGAATTCGCGATCGCGCGGCACCTCCGCGCGCCGTGTCTGCGTACCTCCCGTGGCTCCGCACGAGTTCCGTGCGCGGCGCGAATTGGTACCGTAGATGCCCATGACAGACGCCCTCGGCAGCCCTGCGCGCGTTCCCTCGATCGTTCCGCCAGCCGACCCGGGCGGTCTCGACGGACTGCGTGCGTCGGGCGACGGAGACCCCGTGCTCGGCCTCGAGCGACGGGCGGGCCAGCTCTTCTCGGCCATGGTGGCGCGGCAGAGGATCCTCGACTCGGTGCGCAGCGAGATCGCCACGCGGCGCGAGCAGGCGCGCATCGCGCACGACCGAACGCTCGCCACGATCCGGCAGGAGCGCTCGGACCAGCTCGAGCGCGTGCGCGCGGCCGCGGACTCCGCGATCGCCGCGGCGGAGGCCGAGGCCCTTTCGCGACGCGAGGAGACCGAGGGCGTGCGCGTGCGGCGTCTCGCGGACTTCCGGCTTCGGCACGACGAGGATCTCGCCAAGCTGTCGCGCGGCCTCGAGGAGGCGCTCCTCATGGCCGAGGCCATGCGCGAGGCGGGCGAGGACTCCGAGCGGCGCAAGGCGCGGGAGCTGCAGGACAGGCTCGCGCGCGCGATGACCGAGGCCGAGGAGCTCGAGCGCGAGGCCGCCGCCTACATCCGCTCGTGCAGGCTGCCGATTCCGCACCATGCGGAGGTTGCGGCGCCAACCGAGGATCCGACGGCGGGCGACGGCGCAGGCGACCCAGACCCCGCGGGCGCCGAGGCGGAGATCGCGGCGCTCCTCGTGAAGGGCCGCGAGCACCTCGAGGACATGCGCTCGACGCGCGCGGCGCGCCTGATCTCGGGCGTGGCGCCGTTCGTGCTCGCGCCCGCGTTCATCATCGGCGCAGGCGTGATCGGCGGCGCGGCCACGCTGTTCGACCCCGAGCGCTGGGCTCCGACCGCGGGGTTCTCGATGCTCGGCGCGTTCGTGCTGTCGGTCGCGACGCTGCTCGTGCTGCGGACCGTCGCCATGCGCGCGATGCGCCGCGTGTGGGCGCCGTTCCAGGCCGATCTCTCCGCGATCCGCGCCGCGAAGACCCGCACGGAACGGGCGCACGCCGCGGCGCGCGAGGCCACGCTCTTCCGGCTCCGCGACATCGAGCGCGCCGAGGAAGCCGCGGCGCACCGAACCTACGACGACCCGATCGCCGAGGTCCCGCGGGCGCTCGAGCGCCGCATCCGCCGTGTCGAGGAGGCTGCTGCGAAGGAGCTGTCCGAGCTCGAGGCGGCACGCGCCGAGGCAGTCCGCATGGCGGCCGAGGAGCGCGACGCGCGCACCGCCGCGATCGAGGGGGACGCCGCGGAACGCGACCGTGCGGAGCGCGCGCGCGCGGAGGCCGAGCGCGCGGCGCTGGCCGACGAGGAGGAGGCGCGGCTTCGCGACGCACGGCTCGAGTGGCTCAGGACGGCGCAGGAGTCGCGCGATGCGTTCCTCGCCGCCGGGGAGATCGATCGAACCGCGAGCCCGTCCCTTGCGACGCTCGCCGCACCCGATGCGCCGCTCGCCCAGCGAAGCGCGCCATGGTTCCGCTTCGGAACGCTGTCGGTCGAGCCGCGCGCCCTTCCCGGCGGCCTTCCGACCGCGGCGGACTTCGTGGTCGACATGCCCGACAGGTTCACGCTGCCTGCCGCGCTCGGCTTCCCAAGCAGGGGCAACCTCGTCGTCGAGACGACGCCCGAGTCCCGCGGTGCCGCGTTGCGCGCGGTGCAGGCGCTCGTCACGCGGCTTCTCGTCTCGATTCCGCCGTCGAAGGTGCGGTTCACCTTCCTCGACCCCGTCGCGCTCGGCGAGAGCTTCGCGGCCTTCATGCACCTCGGCGACGAGTTCGAGCAGCTCGTCGGCGAGCGGATCTGGACGGACCCGCGCGCGATCGAGCAGCGTCTCGTCGACATCTCCGAGCACATGGAGACTGTGATCCAGAAGTACCTGCGCAACGAGTTCGAGGACATCGACGCCTACAACGCCGCGGCGGGCGAGATCGCGGAGCCCTACCGCTTCCTCGTGTGCGCCGACTTCCCGGCGAACTTCAGCGAGCAGGCCGCGGCGCGCATGCTCTCGATCCTGCGCGCGGGCCAGCGCTGCGGCGTGCATGTGATCCTGCTGCGCGACCGCAAGGCCGCGCTTCCCGACGGCATCGACGCGGAGGAGATCGAGTCGAGCTGCCAGGTGCTGCGCGCGGACGATTCGGGCAAGTCCCTCCGCTTCGCGCAGGGCCCCTACGCGGGCCTGCCGCTTTCGCTCGACGCCCCGCTCGAGGACGACGCGCTGATCCCCCTTCTCGCACGGATCGGGCGCGAAGCCCGCACGGCGGCGCGCGTCGAGGTCCCCTTCGACGCGATCGCGCCCGGGCCGGACGCGTTCTGGTCGCTCTCGAGCGCGAGGAACCTGCGCGTTCCCGTCGGCCGCGCGGGCGCCACGCGCCTGCAGCACTTCCTCCTCGGCGAAGGAACGAGCCAGCACGCGCTGATCGCGGGAAAGACGGGCTCGGGCAAGTCGACGCTCCTCCACGCGATCATCACGGGCATCGCCACCTGGTACTCGCCCAACGAGGTGGAGCTCTGGCTCGTCGACTTCAAGAAGGGCGTCGAGTTCAAGACCTACGCGGAGCACGCGCTGCCGCACGCGCGCGCGGTCGCCATCGAGTCGGACCGCGAGTTCGGCCTCTCCGTCCTCGAGGGGCTCGACGCGGAGCTCTCGCGGCGCGGCGAACTCTTCCGCGAGGCGGGCGTCCAGGACATCGCGAGCTTCCGCAAGGTGCGCCCCGATGCGCGCATGCCGCGCGTCCTCCTCGTGATCGACGAGTTCCAGGAGTTCTTCCTCGACGACGACCGCGTCTCGCAGGGCGCGTCGATGCTGCTCGACCGGCTCGTCCGCCAGGGCCGTGCGTTCGGCATGCATGCGCTGCTCGGCTCGCAGA
Organism: uncultured Klebsiella sp.; assembly: GCA_964393015.1. GTDB lineage: Bacteria > Planctomycetota > Phycisphaerae > Phycisphaerales > SM1A02 > QWPT01. Next base: position 1,102 of record CAYMSD010000146.1, on the reverse strand, counting down.
CGCTCGGCGGCGCCTATTCGCTCGCGCGCAGCACGATGGGCCAGATGGGCGTGCGCATCGCGCTCCAGTGCAACGAGGCCGACTCGCAGCTCATCCTCTCCGACGAGAACCTCGCGGCGCGGCTCCTGTCGCGGCCGGGCGAGGCGATCTACAACGACGCAGGCGGCCGCGTCGAGGGGAACTCGCCCTTCCAGGTCGCGTTCCTCCCCGACGAGAAGCGCGACCGCTGGCTCGGCGAGGCGGAGTCGCGGGCGCGCGGCGTCTACGACGCGCTTCCGCGGATCGTCTTCGAGGGCGACGCGCGCGCGCCGATGAAGCTGCACCCCGCCGTTCGCGGTGGGTTCGCGCCCGACCCGCGCGGCAATGTGCGGCTCTGGCTCGGCGAGGCGGTCGCGATCAAGGACCCGACCTGCGCGCGGCTTGCGCGTGCGGCGGGCGCGAATGTCGCGTGCATCTCGCCGCGCGACGACCAGGCCGTGTCGACGACGGCGGCGATCCTCCTCTCGATCCATGCGGAGTCGCCCGACGCGGTGGTCGATGTGTTCGACGGCACGCCGGCCGACGCGCCCGAGCACGGTGCGCTCGAGCGGCTCGCGACGGCGCAAGGCATCCGTGCCAACTTCGTGCCGTACCGCGAGATCGAGTCGAAGCTGGCGGAGATCGCGCAGGATGTGACGGATCGCGCGGACCGCGCGGGCGCGCCGCGGCGCTTCGTGGTCATCCACCAGCTGCAGCGCTATCGCGCGCTTCGCCGCAACGAGGACGACTTCTCGTTCGGGGCGAGCGATGCGCCGCCGTCGCCCGACAAGCTGCTCGGCGGCATCGTGCGCGAAGGCCCGGTGTCGGGCGTTCATGTGGTGGTGATGTGCGACACGCTCGCTTCGCTGCAGCGGTCGTTCGACCGCAACGCGCTGCGCGAGTTCGACTGGAAGGTCCTCTTCCAGATCTCGCCGGCCGACTCGAGCACGCTCATCGACTCGCCCGCCGCGAGCCGGCTCGGGACCAACCGCGGCCTGATGCACTCCGAGGAGCTTGGGGTGCTCGAGAAGTTCAGGCCGTATGTTTGAGCGGTCGCGGCTGCGGCCGCTCGCGTGGTTTGAGC
>CAYMSD010000145.1:3862-4930 GCA_964393015.1 uncultured Klebsiella sp. | reverse complement strand
ACATTCTGCCGCTGCAATGGCAGCGGCAGAAAGTTCGAATCCCTCTGGGGTCACTTGCAACGACAGCGCCCGCGGCTTGGCCGCGGGCGCTGTCGTTGCAAGTGACCGTGTCCCGCATGGGGCGGCGGCGCGGCTCGACATCTCGCGCGGCGCGACTCGCCTCACCTGACCTTCGTGCGCGGTTGTGGCCGTACGGGATAGTCCTCGGCGCAGTCTTCGAGTGCGTCACGGTGTTCGAGCTTGCAGAAGGCAAGTTGGCGCGCGTAGTTCCCCGCGGCCGCTCCCTTGCAGACCCACCAAGTTGGCACGCAGCCGGGTGTTCCCAGGCCGCCTGTGGCGGCTTCGCAGGCTGCGAGCGCACCCGTGCAGAGCGCGATGCCGCTGGCGAAGTAGATGGTCGCATTCCGGATGCAACGCTTCTGGTCACGCTCGGCCTTGCGGATGCAGTCCGCGCGATCATCACCCGCCGCCACGGGCTCTGGTTCCGCGAAGAGCATCCCGAGCAGGAGGTCGGGCCCGGCGATGAACATCCACTCGCCTGTGGCCTCGATCGGAACAACGAAGCCCGCGAATGTCCTCTCCGCGAGGTTGGTCTTGACATGAGCCTCCACGAGCACGCCGTGGTCGCCGTTCTCGAACACGACTTCCTCGACCACCGCAATCTCGACGAGCGCCACATCGCCTGCGCGAGCCTGCCCCGCATAGAGACCGTCGCCCGGGAACGCCTGACCCAACGAGATGGCGACCGATGTCGCATCGTCCTCGATACCGAAGAGTTCGGCGTTGGCCTGCGCTGCTTCGGCGTCCAGCGATGCGACGAGGTCGGAAGCCGGGTCGCCATCGACCGCGTCGACCGCGACCACTTCCGTCGTCTGGACGGGCGGGGTGACCGGGGCTGTCGGGAACCGCGGTGCAGGGAAGGACTGGGCGTACCCTGACTGTGCCGTGGCGCCGTTGACCGCGCTGAACGCAAGGCAGGTCGCGACCGAGCCTGCGAGAAGAGAGGCGACTCCTGTCCCGAGCGTGAACTTCGTCATTCCGATTCTCCTGTTGTGCTGAATCCCCTTG
>CAYMSD010000145.1:0-3762 GCA_964393015.1 uncultured Klebsiella sp. | reverse complement strand
CATGCGCCGAACGCTCTCCGCCGTCCTTCCCACCGTCCTCGCCCTCGTTCCCGTCGCGGCGCTCGTCCTCTCCGCAGGCACCGCCGTCGCCGACAAGAAGATCGACCGCGCCGACGGCGACTCGCGCAACTCCTCGCTCTGGAAGGAGCGCGAGACCTACAAGAACGACGACGCGCGCCGTCTCAAGGCCGGCATCTCGCAGGCGGGCGGCCGCATCAACGTCGACGCGACCGCTGGCAAGGGCGGGGGCGCCGTCTACCTCACGAACTACAAGATCGACTGGACCGACGGGTTCACCGTGAAGTTCGAGAACGAGTTCGAGGGCGCATCGACGACCTCCTCCGTGAAGTACGCCTACACGGGCATCGGCTTCGGCTTCGAGACGCTGTCGCAGTACAACGTGTCCAACGGCCTCCAGACGGGCGTGCAGGTCGAGATCCGCCAGTCGAAGGCGGGCCGCCACATGCAGATCGTGGCGCGCCGCAACGGTCAGATTCAGAACTGGTCGAGCAAGGTCGCGCTGCCTGTCGGAGCGCACGAGTTCCGCGTGGAGTGGGTCGCGCACCCGACGGCGAAGACCGTGAAGCTGCGCGTCTTCACCGCGGAGAACCCGTCGACTCCGCTTCTCCAGCTCGCCGGCATCGAGCAGGTCTTCGCGGGCCTCGAGTCGCAGGGCATGTACGCGTCGCTCTTCGGCTACTCGAAGAAGAACCTCGCGTTCCAGTCGAGCTTCGACGACTTCGAGTTCTACGGCGACCTCCACGACGACTCGAGCGACTCGCAGTGGTGCGATTCCGACAACCACTCGGACGACAGCGACAACGGCCAGAGCGGCGGCCAGGGCTCGGGCCCCGAGAGCGTGCCTGTGAGCGCGATCGTCGGCGCGGTCGACGCCGCGCTGGCGCTCTACCCCGGGTCCGAGGTCCTCGAGGTCGAGGCCGAGGACGGCACCCTCGAGGTCGTCCTTCCGAACGGCGCCACTTCCGAGCGCGTGCTTCGCCTCAATGTCTCGACCTTCGCGGTCCTCTCGAACATCACCCGTTCGGCCGATGCCGAGGACCAGGCCCGCATCGCGGCGCTGCCCTCCGTCACCGTGACGGCCGAGCAAGCCGCGCTGTCGGCCGTGGCTGCGAACCCCGGCACCACCGTGAAGGAAGTCGAGCTCGAGCTCGAGGACGGCGGGCTCGTGTGGGAAGTCGAGCTCCGCAACGCCGCGGGCGTGAAGATCGAGCTCGAGATTCCCGCACAGTGACGCGGACCGGCTGAAGCCACCACATCCAACGGACCATCGGGCGAAGGGCGTCGGAATCGACGCCCTTCGTCATTTGGCCCAGTTGTTGAGCAGGATGCCGAGGTCCGACGCGCCCGTGGTGCCATCGCCGTCGAGGTCCGTCGCGGCGCTGCCCCACCCGCTCAGGAGGAGCGCGAGGTCCGCGGCATTCACGACGCCGTCGCCGTTCAGGTCGCCCGGCGTCGAGGTGCCGCACGCCTCGCAGAGGTCTGCGGCGCGCTCGGCGCAGAGGTCGTCCCACTCGATGTCGCAGCAGAAGCTGTCGACCGCGCAGACGGCCCCGCAGCACGCCGCATCGGAGCAGGAAGGTGTCCCGTTCTTGCTGCAGCAGTCGCCCGCGAGCGGGCTGCCGCAGAGTTCCGAGCACGCGCCGCAGACGAGGATCGCCTCGTCCGCGCACACCTGGTCCCACGCGCCCTCGCAGCAGAAGGGGTCCGCCGAGCAGATCGCGAGGCAGCATTCGCTGTCGGAGCATGCGGGCGTGGTGCGTGCCTCGCAGCAGTCGCCCGCATCGGGCTGGCCGCAGCCCGTCGTGCAGACGGTGCATCCTTCGGCCGCGATGTTCGCGCAGAACTCGTCCCATGCCTCGACGCAGCAGAACGGGTCGAGCACGCAGACCGCAAGGCAGCAGTTCGCATCGGCGCAGCCTGGGGAGTTCGAGGGCTGGCAGCAGTTGGCGCCGCCCGACACGCCGCACACGCCGCCGCAGTCGCCGCAGAGGATTGCCGCAGCCTCGGCGCAGGCCGCGTCCCATGCGACCTCGCAGCAGAGTCCGTCGAATGCGCACACCGCCTCGCAGCAGAGGCCGTCCGAGCAGCTCGGCGTGGCGTGCGGCGTGCAGCAGTCGCCTGCGTCGGGGGCGCCGCAGCCGATCCCGCAGATCCCGCACGATTCGAGCGCCGCGTTCGCGCAGACCGCATCCCACGCATCGGTGCAGCAGAAGGGGTCAGCGGCGCAGACGCGCTCGCAGCAGGTTGCGTCGGAACAGGACGGCGCCGCGCGCGCGATGCAGCACTCTCCCGCGGCGGGGCTGCCGCATTCGTCCGCGCAGGTGCCGCAGAACTCGATCGCCGCGGTGGCGCACTTCTCGTCCCACTCGACATCGCAGCAGAAGCTGTCGGCCGCGCAGATGAGCGTGCAGCAGAAGGTGTCGCTGCACGCGGGCGTGGCCTGCGCCTCGCAGCAGTCGCCCGAAGCGGGGTCGCCGCAGCCGACGCCGCAGACGCCGCAGGCAAGCTGCGCCTGCCCTGCGCAGACATTGTCCCACTCGTTCTCGCAGCAGAAGGGGTCGACGCCGCAGATCGCCTCGCAGCAGTCGGCGTTGGAGCAGCCTGGGCCCTCGTGCGGGACGCAGCAGTCCTCGCTCGAGCCGCCGCCGCACGGGACGGAGCAGATGCCGCAGAACTGAACGGCGGTCTGCGCGCAGAACTGGTCCCACTCGACATCGCAGCAGAAGCTGTCGGACGCGCAGACGAGCGTGCAGCAGGGCGCGTTCGAGCAAGCGGGCGTCAGCTTCGGCGCGCAGCAGCCGCCCGCCGACGGAACGCCGCATCCCACGCCGCACACGCCGCAGTTTGCCTGCGCGAGCGCCGCGCAGACGGCGTCCCATTGCACCGAGCAGCAGAAGGGGTCCGCGCCGCAGATGACCTGGCAGCACGCCTGGTCGGAGCAGCCGGGGCTCGCATGGGCGATGCAGCAACTGGCGGGGTTCGTGCCGCACTGGGCGTGGGCGCGCGGCATCGACGCGACCGTTGTCAGCAGCGCGGCGGCGGTGATCAGTGCGGTGCGGAGGTACATGGCGGGAAGCGAGGCGGGGACGACACGCGGACGACACGCGGACGACACGGGGGCGACAGCGCCGCGGGGAATCGAGAGACGCGACGCCAAACTGTGAACCTAACCCCTTTCAGCAAGGGTGCTTCCGAGATCGCGCGAAATCCGAAACTTGCGCGGGATGAAGCGCCACCGAGCAATGCACGCCGTCCGAGAACGCCCTACGGCGCCGAATCGTCTCTCGCGCTTCCCAGAGGGGATGGACCGGCCCGCAGGCTGCTGGCGCAGGGACGCAAAGCCGGAACCGACGCGCGGCGCGCACGGGCGTCGCCGCGTGGTTCGTCGCGGTCGCGCTCGCGCGAGGTTGATCCGCGTCGCGTCGCCTTGCAGCCACAGGCGGGACGCTCTGCTATACTCCTCCTCCCCGTGACGCGCGGCGCTTGTTCGAGGCCGCGTGATGTCTGGCCCCATCGTCTAGCCTGGTTCAGGACATATCCCTCTCACGGATAGAACAGGGGTTCGAATCCCCTTGGGGTCACTGAACGCACAAGGCCGCGGCTTCGCCCGCGGCCTTGTGCGTTCCATGACGTGTCTCGAGCACGGCGGGGCGCGGGTTCCGCGCGGGCGTGGCGCTTCGCCCGCCGCGCGCGATCCACCGCGTCTCCTCTCTCCTCGGTTGGTCGTGGTCGCCGCTGCGC
>CAYMSD010000144.1:0-4945 GCA_964393015.1 uncultured Klebsiella sp. | reverse complement strand
GGCGAGGGCGCGCGCGGAGCGCGCGCTCGCGCGCGCTTCGCGCGCGCCCTCGCCGCCAAGTCGTACCTGGTACCATTCGACACAAAACCGCTCGCCTCAACCGCGACCGCTGCGCGGCGGCAGCGGTCCCACGAGGCGCACGTGCTCCTGCATCGCGAAGCGGTCCGTCATGCCCGCCAGGTAGTCGCAGGTCGCGCGCTCGCGGCCGACCGTGTCCGCCCAGCGGCGGAACCACGGCGAGAGCTCTTCGGGGCGCGCGCTGTACGCGGCGAACAGATTGAAGATGACCTCCTTCGCCCACGCGCGAAAGGCCTGCAGCTCCGGGTGGCGGTAGAAGCGCGCGTAGAGGAAGCGCTGGAGCTCCTTGACCTGCGGGCGCAGCTCCGCGGAGTGTGCGATCAGCATGTCGGGGTGCGCGCGCACGTCCTCCGGACTCGCGACGCCCGCGGCAGCGATGCGGCGGCGCGATTCGTGCACCTGGTCGAAGATGCAGATCCCGATGACCTCGTTGCAGAGGCGCGTGATGCGCAGCTTCGTATCGCGGCTCGCTTCGAGGAACCCCGGGTGGCGCTCGCGCACGACGGTACGGGCGCGGCGCCAGAGCTCGACCTCGGCTTCGAGGTCCTCCTCCAGGAACATGCCGCCCAGTAACCCGTCCTCCAGGTCGTGTTTGTTGTAGGCCGTCGAGTCCGCGAGATCGACGACCTGGGCCTCGAGCAGCGGCTGGTGCGGACGCGGCTCGAACTCGGCGGGCCAGTCTTCGTCGGGTTCGTGCTTCAGCAGCGACTCGCGCAGCTCGCGCGTCAGGTTGAGGCCCGTGTAGTCGGGATTGCGCCGCTCCAGGAGGTCCACGACCCGCAGCACCTGCGCGTTGTGGCGGAAGCCGCCGTAGGGGCGCATCACCTCGTTCAGCGCCCACTCGCCGCGGTGTCCGAAGGGCGGGTGGCCGAGGTCGTGTGACAGAGCGATGGCCTCGCACAGCGGCTCGTTGAGGCGCAGCGCGCCGCCGACGCTGCGCGCGACCTGGCACACTTCGAGCGAGTGGCTCAGCCGCGTTCGCGCGTGGTCGCCGTCCGCCGAGTTCGTCACCTGCGTCTTGTGCATCAAGCGCCGGAACGCGGTCGCGTGGGTGACGCGGTCGCGGTCGCGCTCGAAACACGTGCGGTGGGGATCGGGCTCCTCGGGCACGCGGCGGCCGCGCGAGCGCGCGCTCGCCATCGCAAACGGCGCGAGCTCGCGGGCCTCGCGGGCCTCCTTCGCGGCGCGGTCGAAGAGCGCGATGGGTTCGGTCGACATGTCGGCACGTATGGTAGGGCCCGGGCGCGACCCCGGTCGGGTACGTTCTCGCCCATGGACCACAGTGAGCCCTGGTACGTCACCGCCTTTCAGGACGAATACCGCGCGGTCTACCGGCACCGCGATCTGGACAGCGCGCGGCGCGAGGTGGCCTGGTTGCTGGACGGTCCCCTCGCAGGCGCGCGGGGGGCGGTGCTCGACCTCTGCTGTGGCTTCGGCCGGCACAGCCTCGCCCTCGCCGAACGCGGGCGGCGCGTGTTCGGGATGGACCTCTCGTTCGACCTGCTCCGCGCCGCCGGGGAGCTGCCCGGGGGCCGCGCGCAGCTCGGTGGGCGGCTCGTGCGCGCAGACATGCGCCGCTTGCCGTACCGCACAGCGTCCTTCGGCGCCGTCGTGAACCTCTTCACCTCGTTCGGCTACCTCGGCGAAGGCGGCGACGGCGCGGTCCTGGACGAGGTCGCGCGCGTGCTCGCACCGGGCGGGGTGTTCGTGCTGGACACGCTGCACCCGGCGGCCGTGCGCGCGAGCCTCGTCCCGGAGTCGCGCGAGGAGCGCGACGGGATCGTGCTCGCCGCGCGGCGCGCGCTCGCCGACGGCGGGCGGCGGGTCACGAAGGAGGTCCACCTGACCCTCGCCGATGGCGCCGTGCGCCGTTGGCGCGAGGACGTGCGCATGTACGAGCCCGAGGAGCTCGATGCGCTCTTGGCGGCGCGGGGCCTCGCGGTGAGCGCGCGCTACGGCGACCTCGCTGGCGGGCCCTTCGAGGGGCGCAGCATGCGGCAAGTTGTCCGCGTGCAGCGCCCGGTATGATCTCCGCGCGCACCTTCCCCCCGCGCCACCGAGCCTCCCATGCAACAGAACATCGTCTTCAGCGAGAAGGCCCTGGAGCTCCAGGCCATCGCCCGCAAGATCGCCGACGAGCACGTGCGCCCGAACGCGGCGAAGTACGACAAGGCGCAGGAGTACAACTACGAAGCCGCGCGCGCGGTGGCCAAGGCGGGCCTCTTCAAGACGTTCATCCCGAAGGAGTACGGCGGCCACGGCGCGGGGGTGCTCGCGCTGGCGCTCGTCGCCGAGGAGCTCGCGAAGGCGGACTCCGGCTTCGGGGTCGCGTTCGCGGTGAACGCGCTCGGTTCGTTCCCGATCATCCTCGGGGGCACCGAGGAGCAGAAGCGCGAGTGGCTGCCGAAGATCGCGAACGGCGAGAAGTTCGTCGCGTTCTGCCTCTCCGAGAAGTTCGCCGGCTCGGACGCGTCGGGCCTCTCCGTGCGCGCCGAAGAGGACGGTGACCACTGGGTCATCAACGGCGAGAAGAAGTGGACGACCAACGGCGGCGTCGCGGACTACTACTCCGTGTTCTGCGTCACGGACCCGACCTCGAAGTCGCGCCGCATCAGCGCGATCCTCGTCGAGAAGGGCACACCCGGTTTCTCGGTGAAGAAGATCGAGGACAAGATGGGCATCCGCTGCGTGCCCGTCGTCGAGACGCACTTCGAGAACGTGCGCGTGCCCAAGGGCAACCTGATCGGCGGCAAGCCGGGCGTCGGCTTCAAGCACGCGATGCAGACGCTCGACTACGCGCGCCCGGGTGTCGCGGCGCAGGCGGTGGGGGCGTCGCAGGGGGCGCTCGACCTCGCGAACGTCTACTCGAACCGCCGCGTGCAGTTCGGCGTGCCGATCAGCCAGCACCAGATGGTGATGAAGATGCTGGCCGACATGACGATGAAGACCGAAGCCGCGCGCCAGCTCGTGTACGCCGCGGCCGCGGGCATCGACGAACACGGCCCGAGCCCGCAGAACTCCAAGGCCGCCGCGATGGCCAAGTGCTTCGCGACGGACGTCGCGATGGAGGTCGCCACCGACGCCGTGCAGGTCTTCGGCGGCTACGGCTTCATGGAGGACTACCCGATCGCGAAGTTCTTCCGCGACGCGAAGATCCTCCAGATCTACGAGGGCACCAACCAGATCCAGCGCATCGTCATCGCGCGGCACCTGATCCGCGAGGCCGCCGAGCTCGAGCACCTGCAGGCGTTCATCCCGCAGGAAGAGCAGCAGCCCTACGGCGTGCGCGTCTGACAGCCGCACGGTCGCACCGGCCCCCCTGCGGCGGCCGCTCGGGCAGACCCCGGGCGGCCGCCGCGTCGCATCCCAGGGCCGCTCCGTGTACGGGCAACGTTCAGAACCCCCCGCCCGAGGGGGGGTTACACGGGTTTCATCCAACGAATGGCGTCACGGAACGTACTCCGTGCGAAGTGCTTTTCGGGGACGCCGGCGCCCGGCGGAGCCCCGTGAAAAAACGAGGTGAACACCGTTCGGTCCCCGCTCCTCCGGCGGCTCGACGGGGGATGCGGTCCCCTCCGCGCCTCCGCCGGCCCCACCGGCTCGGGCGCGATTGGCCGGCCGCGCTCACCCGCCGGATCCCGGGAACCCCGCACGGGCCGGCGCCCCCTCCCTAGTGTCATTCCAGGTCCCCCTGGGGACACGACGGACCCCCGCGGGGCCGCTCCGTACGGAGCAACAGAGGAAGGACACCACACCATGACCGCCACCCTACACCTGAAGTCCCTCGCGGAGCTCGACGAGCTCCTGGACCGCTATGCCACCGAACCGGACCGGTTCGAGGGGCAGGTGCGGCGTCGGGCCCAGGCCTGGAACAAAGCGGGTTACGACCTGGAGCTGCGCGACCCGAGCCTCTGGCGAGACCCGTCGAAGCGCGTCTCGTCGCCCATCGGCTCGATCGAGGACCAGCTCCGCTCCGAGATCGAGTGCCTGACGATCATGGAGCGCGAAGAAGAGGCGCGGCACGCGCGGCGCATCGAGTTCGCCCGCCTGCGCCTCGAGCTCGCGCGCACGAAAGCCGGCCTCTCCGAGGACGACCTGGCGTGCTGCGTGAACTTCGACCCGCAGACCTACCGCACGGTCGAAGGCTCGTGCAACCTGCCCGCCGGCGTCTGCCGCCGGTGGGTCGAGCTGCACCACCTGCGCACCGAGCTCGTCGAGCGCAACCTGTACCTCGTGCTGATCAACGTCGAGCGCTACGCCCACCTGGGCCTCTCGCGCCTCGACCTGATCCAAGAGGGCTCGGCGGCGCTCTTCCGCGCGGTCGACGGCTTCGACTGGAAGCGCGGCCTGCTCTTCCGCACCTACGCGGTGCACTGGCTCAACCAAGCGTTCCGCAGCTACCTCTACAACCACGGCCAGACCGTGCGCGTGCCGGTGTACCTGCAGAAGGCGATGAAACACGTGCGCGCCGCGATGGACAAGCTGGGGCCCGATGCTTCGGTCGAAGCGATCGCGGCCGAGGCAGGCCTCGGTGAGCACCTCGTCGAGAGCGCGCTGGCGGCGGCCCGCTCCACGATGTCGATCGACGCCCCGGTGGGCGGCGAAGACGGCAGCGGCTTCGCCGAGCACATCGGCGCTTCCGAGGGCGACCTCTACAGCGTCGAGATGGAGGACACCTCGCTCGAGGAGAACCTGCGCGACGCGCTCGACCGCCTCTCGGACCGCGAGCGCTACGTGATCGAGCGCCGCTTCGGCATCAACCAGGACCGCGAGTACACCCTCTCCGAGGTCGCGGCGGAGCTCGGTGTGTCGCTGGAGCGCGTGCGCCAGATCCAGGTCCGTGCGCTGGGCAAGCTCAACAACCCGG
>CAYMSD010000143.1:0-5011 GCA_964393015.1 uncultured Klebsiella sp. | reverse complement strand
GCCGTGGAACCTGCCGCTCTATCTCTTCACCTGGAAGATCGCGCCGGCGCTCGCCGCCGGCAACTGCGTGATCGCGAAGCCGAGCGAACTGACGCCGACGACGGCGGCTGTGCTCGGCGAGATCGCGCGCGACGCCGGGCTTCCGTCGGGCGCGCTCAACATCGTGCATGGGCTCGGGCCAGAGGCCGGGCAGGGAATCGTCGATTGCCCGGCCGTGCGCGCCGTGAGCTTCACGGGCGGAACGGTGACGGGGCGTCGCCTTGCCGCGCGTTGCGGTGAACGGCTGATCCCCGCGTCGCTCGAGCTCGGCGGCAAGAACGCCGCGGTCGTGTGCGAGGACGCGGACCTCGCCGTCGCGGTGCCCGAGATCGCGCGCAGCGCGTTCCTCAACCAGGGCGAGATCTGCCTCTGCTCGTCGCGCATCCTCGTGCATCGCACGCGCGTGAAGGAGTTCACCGAGCGCTTCGTCGACGCGGTGCGTGCGATGAATGTGGGCGACCCGCTCTCGCCCGAGACCGACCTCGGCTCGCTCATCTCGAAGGCGCACCGCGAGAAGGTGATCGCCGCGATCGAGCGCGGCGTGGCCGACGGCGGCGTGGTCGCGTGCGGCGGTGCGATTCCGCGGAAGCTGCCCGCGCGCGTCGCGAACGGGGCGTTCCTCGAGCCGACGGTGCTCCTCGGCGTGCCGCCCACGAGTTCGTGCGTGCAGGAGGAGACCTTCGGCCCGGTCGTGACCGTGCATGGCTTCGACCGCCACCGCGACGCGGTCGAGATGGCGAACGCGACGCGCTATGGCCTCGCCGCGAGCGTGTGGACGCGCGACCTGTCGCGCGCGCACCGCATGGCGGCGCGGCTCGACGCGGGCACGGTGTGGGTGAACTGCTGGATGCTGCGCGACCTGCGGGTGCCGTTCGGCGGCGTGAAGGACTCGGGGATCGGGCGCGAAGGGGGGCATGAGGCGCTCAGGTTCTTCAGCGATGTGTCGAACGTCTGCATCGCGACGGGAGAGGCGCCGTGATCGAGATCCGCGACGCGGGCGAAGCCGATCTCGAGGCGATCCGCGCGATCTACAACGAGTCGGTTCCGAAGCGGACGGCGACGGCGGACCTCGAGCCGCAGGGAATCGAGGCGCGCCGCGCGTGGTTCGCGAACCGCGACCATGCGAGGCGGCCCGTGCTTGTCGCGGTCGATGCGCAGGGTGTCTGCGCGTGGGGCGCGTTCACGAACTTCAAGGACCGCGCTGCCTACGCGCCGACCGCGGAGATCTCGGTGTATGTCGCCGACCGCGCGGCAGGTCGCGGGGTCGGGCGTGCGGTGCTCGATGCGCTCTTGTCGCGCGCGCCCGCGTGCGGCATCGACCGCATCCTCGCGATCTGCTTCGCGCACAACGAGCCGAGCCTGCGGCTCTTCCGTTCGCGCGGGTTCACCGAGTGGGGGGCTTTCCCCGACGCGTGCGTGATGGACGGCGTGCGGCGGAGCGTGGTGATCCTCGGCCGGGCGCGGTGAGACCGGTGCCTGGCACCTGCCTGGCACCTACCGGACACGTCACCGGTTCACGCGGCACCTGGACGGCACCGAGCGCTGTGACGCGAGCGCTGGGAAGAAGGGGGTCCCCCGTCCAGCCACGCGGGTGGCCGGCACCTGCCAGGCGAACCGTGCAGGTGTCAGGTCGGTGCCAGGCAGGTGCCAGGCACCACCGCGATCGCCTTGACCTCGACCGCGATCGGCGTCGGCAGGCTCGTGATCCCCAGCGTCGTGCGCGTGGGGTTCGGGTTCCCGGGGCCCGCGAAGTACTCGGCGTACACGCGGTTGTAGGTGGGGAAGTCGTTCTTCATGTCGGTGAGGAACACCGTGACATCGACGAGGTTCGCCCACGGAACGCCCGCGTCGTCGAGCACGGCCTTCACATTGTCGAAGCACGAGCGGCACTGCGCCTCGATGTCCTTCGCGACGATCCGACCATCGGAACCGAGCGTGACGCCCGGGATCTCCTTCGAGCCCTTCTTGCGCGGGCCGACGCCCGAGAGGAACAGCAGGTTTCCGACGCGCTTGGCGTGCGGGTAGGCGCCGACGGGTTCGGGCGCGCGCGATGACACGATGTCGCTCATGCGAGGGAGCGTAGCACGGCGCGCACGGGGCTTGCATCGAAGCCGACGAGCGGCAGGGGCAGCGCGATCAGCTCGTGTTCGCCCGGCGCGACATGCGCGAGCCGCAGGCCCTCGAGGATCGAGACTCCGCGCGCGAGGAACCGCTTGTGTGCGGGGAGATCCTTCGATTCCTGCACATCGACGCTCGGCGTGTCGACGCCGATGAGCGTGACGCCGCGGTCGGCGAGCAGGTCGACGAGCGCGGGCTCGAGCCCCGCGAAGTCCGTGTTCCAGTTCGTGAAGTCGGGGAAGGTGCCCGTGTGGATGAGGACGCGCGGGTGGCGGATCGCGGTGAGATCGATCTCGAGATCCGCGATGGCCACGCGCATGCCGCCCGCGCGGCGCTCGGCGCGCGCACGCACGACATGGCAGGGGCCGAGGTAGCGCTCGAGCGGAAACGCCTCGATTCCCGCTGCGCCGCCGCCGTAGTGATTGATCCCGTCGGCGTGCGCGCCGAGGTGCACGGTCGCGCGCAGGGTCGAGAGCGTCACGCTCGCGCCAGCTTCGATCGTGCAGAGAATCTCGCGCGAGAGCGGCGTGTCGCCCGGCCACACCGCGATGTCGGTCGTCAGCGCGGGGGAGATGTCGAGGATGGGTCCGCGATGGGTCATGGGGTTCGGCGAAGTTCTTCCTCGATGCGATCGGTGCGCTCGCGCGCGAACAGCGCGGGCAGCGCCGCGAGGAAGGCGATCGCGATCGCGACGGTCGCCGTCGCGATCAGTCCGTACTGGATGTGCGGCATCGGCCCCGCCGGGCCCACGAGCCAAGCGAACTGGTCGAAGAGCGCGCGCGTCTCGTCGGTGGGTGGACTGCCTTGGCCCCAGGTGTGCATGCCCTTCGCAGAGGCGCCGCGCGCAAGCCAGCCGACGGCGAGGCCGCCCTGCGCGATCGCACCAATCGCACCGCCGCCGCTTGCGAGCAATCCCACGGCCATGCCGCCGACGGCGCTTCCGAGCCAGGCGACCGCGCCTCCGCCGAACGCAGCGAAGGTGCCGAGCGAGAGACCGCCGAAGGTGACGCCGCCGATCGACAGGCCGCCGAACGCAACGAGTCCGCGGGCGACGCCGCCGAATGCGAACACGCCGGTCGCGATGTCGCCGAACGCGAGGTAGCCCTTCGCGTGGCCGAGCCTGCCCTTGTCATCGGGCCCGTAGGCGATCGAGACGAGCGGCATGCCGAAGATGCGGCGCTTCGAGGTGTAGCGGCGCGATGGACGCGCACCCATGCGCCCACCCGCGCCGACTGCGGCGCGCGTGAGCACCTCGACGAGCGGGCGTCCGCACTCGGGGCAGGCGTTCGCGGCGGTCGCGCCCGTGAGGTCGTGTCCGCACGCGGCGCAGTACGGCTTCGGAAGTTCGGTCGCGTGCTGGTCGCTCATGTGGCGGCACCGTTGCGCATGAGCAGGATCGTCGCGATCGCAGCCGCCGTGACGACGAGCGTTCCCAGCGCGCCCACGATCCACTTGATCGCACGGTCGTTCGCGGCACCGCGCGCCTTCGCCTCGCTGTACGGCACGGTCGAGAAGCTCACGAGGTCGTAGAGCGGTACGAACGTCGCGGGCATCAGGCGGTTGAGCGCGTGCTCGATCTTCTTCTTCCACTTGAAGCTCGCGCGGCCGGTGAGGTCGCGCATCTCGATGAAGTTGCGCAGCGCCATGTCGGCGATGGCGTTCGCGTTGGCGATGCGCGCGCGCTCGTAGGCCTTCAGCGCCTCCTCGACCGAGGGCGCCGCGGCGAGCGCGTCGACGAGCGCCTCGCAGTCCTCGAAGCTCGCGTTCGCGCCCTGGCCGTAGAACGGCACGATCGCGTGCGCTGCGTCGCCGATCAGCGTGACGCAGCCGCGCGTCCATGGGCTGCAGCGCACCGTGACCATCGATCCGACGGGGTTCTTCTCGAAGTCCTCGGCGAGCGTGGGCATGAGCGGCACCGCGTCCGGATAGACCGAGCGGAAGTGCGCGAGCGCGTCGGCGGCGGTCTTCACCGCGGCGAAGCTCGAGCCCGCGCCGTCGTGGCGCCAGAAGAGCGTGCAGGTGAACGAGCCGTCGGGGTTCGGAAGCGCGATCATCATGCTCTCGCCGCGCGGCCAGATGTGGAGCGCGTTCGGCTCCATGGCGAACGGCGCGTGCGGGCCGCTCGCGACGGGCGGGATGTGGAGCTCCTTGTAGCCGTGCCCGAGGAAGTCCTGCGAGTAGTTGAAGCGCTCGGTCTTCTGCAAGGCGCCGCGCACGGCGGAGTACGCGCCGTCGGCGCCGACGACGAGGTCCGCGGTCGCGGTGCGCGACGCACCCGTCGCGTCGTTCACGAAGGTGACCTCGCCCTTCGCGAAGTCGACCGACGCGCAGCGCTCGTCGAAGCGCACGGTGACATTCGACTCGGCGGCGGCTGCGTCAAGAAGCGAGAGGTTGAGCGCGCTGCGCGAGACGGAGTTGATCGCGCGCGTCGGATCCGCCGAGTAGGGCTGGTAGCCCGCCGCACCCGAGACCGGATGAACCATGCGGCCTCCCATGCGGATCGCATCCTTCATCACGGCGGCCTCGAGGCCCGCGCGCCGGAGTGCCTTGATGCCGCGGGCGCTGATGGCGAGGTTGATCGAGCGGCCCGCGACGAAGCGCCTGGCGCGCGGGTCGCTGCGGCGTTCGACGATCTCGACCGTCCAGCCCGCGCGGGCGAGGTAGACGGCGAGGAGGCTGCCGGCAAGGCCGGCGCCGACGATGAGGACTCGGCCTGGGGACACGGGGCCATGGTAAACGCGGACTGGGAAACGGTGCCTGGCACGTGCCGTCTGGTGCCTGGCACCTCCTGGCACGTGCCGGGCACCGAGAGGTGCACATGGTTACGGCGGATGCGCTCACGCCACGTGCCGGC
>CAYMSD010000142.1:0-5316 GCA_964393015.1 uncultured Klebsiella sp. | reverse complement strand
CAACTGCGCCAATGGTCCGCGGGCGGGAGTATAGCCCCGAATCGGTTGTCCGCAAGTCCCTTGCAGGTTCTGGCGCTCAGGCGAGTGCGGCCGCCCACGAGATGCAGCGGTCGATGCGGGCGAGCGCCGAATCGCGCCCGACGAGGACGAGCGTGTCCCAGATGGGCGGACTCACGGTGCCGCCCGAGACCCCGATGCGCAGCGGCTGCGCGACGGCGCCGATCTTCCCTTGCGCATGCTCCGCCGCATAGGCGTTCGCGGCCGCCTCGAGCGAGGGCTGCGACCAGTCGGAGAGCCCCGCGAGGAGGCCTCGCATCGCGCGGAGATGGTCGAGCCCCGTCTTCGATCCGTCGGCGGGCGCGCCTCCGATCCCGAGCGCCTTTCGGACATTCTTGTCGTCGATGAACGCGAGTGAATCGTCGGCGACGAGCAGGAACCCGTTCGAACGGAACGGGTCGTCGAGCGTCTTCGAGCGCTCCTGGCACGCCTTCATGAGCAGCGCGAACTTCTCGTCGCCGAGCTTCGCGAGGTACTCGGCGCGATACTGCGCCGCATGCGCGTGGCAGCGCCGCGCGAACGCGTCGGGCGCCATGCCCGTGATCGCGTCGGTGTTGAACGCGAGCAGCTTCAGTCGGTCGAACTTCGCGGGCGTCTTCATCACGCGGTCGAGCCCGAAGCGCTCCTTCAGGAACTCGTTGTCGAACTTCTCGATGTCGTGTCCCGGGCTCCAGCCGTTGAGCGCGAGGAAGTTGCAGATCACCTCGGGGAGGTAGCCCGATCGTCGGAAGTCGTCGACATTGATCTCGGGGAGCTGCACCTTCAGAGCCTCGGCGAGGCGAATCGCGCCGTCGAGATCAAGCTGCACGTTGTCGTCGCCGAGCCACTTCGTCCACTCCTCGGCCGTGACCGTGCCCGCAGGCGGCGCGTGCAGCGCCTTCTCCTTCACCGCCCTGCGCAGGACCTTGTCCTTGTCGCGCTTGGACATCTTCGAATCGTCGGGGTTCTTGATGATCGAGAGATGCCCGTAGGTCGGCCGGCGAAAGCCGAGCGCGTCCTGCAGCACGATGTGCTTCGCGGTGTTCGTGAAGTGCTCCTGCGCGCGGAGGACATGCGTCACGCCCATCAGCTCGTCGTCGACCACCACCGCGAAGTGATAGGTCGGGAAGCCGTCCTTCTTGCGGATCACGAAGTCGTCGACCTCGCCCGCCGGAAGCGTGGCGTCGCCGAGCACCTCGTCGCTGATCGTGATCGCGACCTGCGGCGTGCGGAAGCGCACGACGGGCAGGCGCCCTTCCGCGAGGTAGCGCGCGCGGTCGGCGGCCGAGACCTCGCCGCGAAAGCGGTAGCGGAACGCCTCCTTGCGCGCGGTCGCCTCCTTGCGCATCGCCTCGAGCTCCTCGGGCGAGTCCCACGCCTCGTAGGCCTTGCCCTCGGCGATCAGCTTCTCGGTGTACCGCGCGTAGATGGCGAGCCGCTCGCTCTGGAAGTAGCTCCCATTCGTTCCGCCGCCGACGACCGTGCCATCGGGTGCGGTGTACTCTGGGCCCTCGTCCCAGCGGATCCCGAGCCAGTCGAGGTCCTTGAGAAACCCCACGCTCGCGGCATCGGACGACCGCTTCTGGTCCGTGTCCTCGATGCGGATCAGGAACCTGCCGCCGCGGCCCTTCGCGAACGCCCAGCAGAAGAGCGCCGTGCGCGCTCCGCCGACATGAAGATGGCCCGAAGGAGAGGGCGCGAAGCGGGTGACGGGGCCGGCGGAGCCGCTGGTCGGAAGGTCGGTCTGCATGGGTTGTCTCAGGGGGGCGGATAAGGGCCGGCGACGGTGCGGAACGCGGAGCGTACCGAGACCCCAATCGGGGGACTCGGACGGGCCAAACCCTCGATGGTTCGGAAAGTGGACACCTAGGGTAAACACCCCCCGTGCGGCTGTCGAGATGGGGAACACGCCCCCCATTCACCGGGCACATGAGGAGTACAGCGTGCACGACCTGCTTGGAATCATCTCGGACACCCACGGACACGCCGAACGCGCCCGCAAGGCGGTGGAGGCGCTGCGCGCCCACGGCGCCACCCACATCATCCACCTCGGCGATGTCGGGAGCGAGGCCGTGCTCGACCACCTCGTGGGCGTGCCCGCCACGGTCGTCTTCGGCAACGGCGACGACCACCACGGCCTGACGCGCTACGCCGAGTTCCTCGGCATCAACGTCGCGCACCCTGCGACCGTGATCGAGGCCAAGTCGATCAAGATCGGCATCACCCACGGCCACATCGACACCGAGATCTTCAACCTCATGGAGCAGGATGTGGATGTGCTCCTGCACGGCCACACGCACCAGAAGCGCGACGAGCGCATCGGTTCGACTCGGGTCATGAACCCGGGCGCCGTGCACGGCGCCGATCAGTTCTCCGTGCTGCTCTACGAGCCCGCGACGGGTACGGCGACCTGGCTCCACATCGAGGACGGCCCGATCACGAGCCCCAAGGCGGGAGTCAAGATCGCGGAGGTCCGCACGGTGCGTCCGGTTCGGCGCGCGAAGCCCGTCGGGGCCGCCGCCACCCTGAAGCCGATCAAGGCCGTGACGAGCGAGTCGATCCTCCGGCCGCGCTCCGACGATGCGCCCGGCGCCGCGGCGTGATCGCGCGCGTCTGAAACCGAGGGCGGATGCCGGGCGAACGCGTGCGCCGACCGCGCGGTTGCGCACGGCCCGCCATGACCCCTGCGCTCGCCACCATCATCTCCGTCCATGCCTGCGCCACCCTCTTCATGACGGGGCTCATCTGGTTCGTCCAGGTCGTCCACTACCCGTTGTTCGCGAGGGTCGGGGCCGACGGGTTCACCGCCTACAGCGAGGCGCATCAACGGCTGACGACGCTCGTCGTCGGCCCCGCGATGCTGATCGAGGCCGTGACCGCCGCCATCCTCGTGTTCATGCGTCCCGCAGGCGTGTCTCCGGCCCTGCTCTGGTCTGGTCTTGCCCTTCTCGGCGGAATCTGGCTGAGCACGGCGTTCCTGCAGGTGCCGCTGCACGGGCGGCTCGCCTCCGGCTTCTCCGCCGAGGCCTGTGACGCGCTTGTCTCGACCAACTGGATCCGCACCGTGGCGTGGTCGCTGCGGGGCTGCCTCGTGGCGTGGATGATCGTGCAGGTCCTTGCGCGACCCTCGGGCGCCTGAATTCCGCCGAGCCTGCGCAGGGCTTGTCAACCTCGCGCGGGTGACCGATCCTGCGGGGCATGACCACAGCCGCCGACCCGCCGATCCCCTCGCCCCGCATCGAGGTGATCGCGTACTCGGTCGACCGCTTCGAGCGCAGGAAGCTCGGCTCCCTGGCGGAGGCCGCACCCATCGTGGCGGCCGCCCGCGAGACGGGATCGACGAGCCGCGTCTGGGTCGACATCGAGGGAGTGTCGCTCGGCGAGGCGCTCGCCGATCTCGGCGCCCTGCTTCCGCTTCATCCGATGGCGGCCGAGCTTCTGCGCAACGGCGCCGCGCGCGCGCAGGTCGAGGACTTCGGGCCGCACATGCTGGCGACGATGGTCTTCGTGCACCAGGCCGCCCTCGACGTCAAGGGATCGGACGCAGGAAGACATGTCTCGGAGGTGATCGACTTCGTCTTCGACGATCGCGTGCTGGTGACGATCCAGGAACGCCCCGGCGACTGCTTCGACGGCGTGCGCGAGCGTCTCGCGGCGGGGAGCGGCCATGTCCGCGCGTCGGGGGCCGCGTCCCTCTTCAGCATGCTCGGACGCGCGATCTGCGACAGCTATCTCCCGATCCTCGAGAAGACGGCGCGCCGAATCGACCGCATCGAGGACGCGCTGGCGGAGCGCCCCGACCGCGCGGCCCTCGTGCGGATCCACCATCTGCGCACGAGGCTGCTCGAGTTGCGGAGGCAGCTGATCCCCCTGCAGGACTCGATCTCGATGCTGCTCCTGCGTCGCCCGCCCGCCGAGCCGGGAAGCGACGCGCGCGAGGTCGACATCTCGCTGCGAAGCCTCCTCGACGAGCTCGCCGAGCTCAGGGACGCGCTCGACTTCCAGCGCGACGAGGTGCAGCGCCTCACCGATCTCTACCTCAACAGCGTGTCGAACAGGTTGAACGACGTCATGCGCGTGCTCGCGATCATCTCCACGCTGTTCATGCCGCTCAGCTTCCTCGCCTCGCTCTATGGAATGAACTTCGACCGCGCGAGCGGCCGCTGGAACATGCCCGAGCTCGGGTGGGAGTACGGCTATCTCTTCGTGCTCGGGCTCATGTCGGTGGTCGCGGTCGGGCTCACGATCTTCTTCTGGCGCAAGGGGTGGCTCGCGGCGCCGACCCGTGCGCGGCGCAGGGGCGTCGACGGGCTGACGCTCGACATGGTGGAGTTCGTCGGCCTGACGGGCCCGTCGGGGCGAGGCGCCGGCTCGAGAAGGCGCCGCGCGGTCGCCAAGGGCGCTGTCCGCGCCCGCGGCACAAGTGCGCCGTGAAAATGGCCGAAAATCCTGCCGTTCGACGGCCTTGCGCGGCGGGGCAGTCCGTCCGATACTCTCCGCTTGGCCTCGACGCCGCTCTACCGCGCGGACTCGTGCGCCCTCCACCCCGCAGCCCGCCCCACGCACGCCCCGCAGGACGAAACCCATGGTTCCGCACAACGCCCGCAACGCCGACACCCGGCTGAAGGATCCCTCGATGCCATCTCGCGCCTCTGACTCGTTCGGCTCGCTCGTGTTCGCAGGCGATGTGATGCTGAAGAGGCTTCCGCCCGAGGTCTTCATGAACCTCCAGCGCACGGTGCTCAACGGGTCGCCGCTCGATCCGAAGATCGCGAACACCGTCGCGGGCGCGATGAAGGACTGGGCGCTCGAGCACGGTGCGACCCACTACTGCCACTGGTTCCAGCCCCTCACGGGTTCGACCGCCGAGAAGCACGATGCATTTCTCTCGATGACCTCAGATGGCGGCGCGATCGAGAAGTTCAGCGGATCGCAGCTCATCCAGGGCGAGCCCGACGCATCGAGCTTCCCGCACGGCGGCATCCGCGACACCTACGAGGCGCGCGGCTACACCGCGTGGGACGCGACGAGCCCCGCGTTCATCTACCGCTCGGGCGAGGAGTCGACCCTCTGCATCCCCACCGCCTTCGTGAGCTACACGGGCGAGGCGCTCGACAAGAAGACGCCGCTTCTTCGCTCGATCCAGGCCGTGTCGAAGCAGGCGATGCGGATCCTGAGGATCTTCGCAGCGGATCACGGCGTGAACCAGGTCATCACCACCCTCGGCGTCGAGCAGGAGTACTTCCTCGTCGACTCGGAGCTCGCCGCGCAGAGGCCCGC
>CAYMSD010000141.1:0-5823 GCA_964393015.1 uncultured Klebsiella sp. | reverse complement strand
ACGGCTCGATTCTCGTGGTCGAGTGGGTTCCGATTGGCCGCGTCACGAAGCTGACGAGGATCTGAACCCGGCACCCGCAGCTCCGGCAAGTCCTTTGCCAGAGCGGTAAGAAAACGCGTCACGAAGCTCACGCGGATCTGAACCCGGCACCCGCAGCTCCGGCAAGTCCTTTGCCGCGCTCGGCGTCAAGCGCCGCGCGCGCTGCGCCATGCGCGCAGCCGTGGAATCCACAGCGGCACCGCCGCGCGGTAGCGCGCGTAGTCGTCGCCGAAGCGGCGCGCGAGGTCGGCCTCCTCCCATGGGCGCGCGAGGATGTGCCACGCCAGTGCGCCGAGAAGCGCATAGGCGACGACGAGCGGTGAGCCTAGGAAGAGCCCGACCGCGAATCCTTGCAGGATCCCCGTCAGCGCAAGGGGATTGCGCACGAAGGCATACGGGCCGTCCGTGACGAGGAGGCGCGCCGTGTCCGCGGGGAGCGGCGTGCCGTCGCCGCGCACCGAAAGCCAGAGCCCGCTGAAGATCGCGACGCTTCCTGCGAGGGCGAAGAGGGCCACCCCCGCGACGCGCGCGAGGCCGCTTTCGAAGCGGTGTTCCGCAAGCCCGGTCGAGGCCTCGACCTCGTGCACGAGCCACGGCAGGAGGCCGAGGAAGACGGTCCACATCACCGTGGTCTGCGCGAGCATCTTCGCGCAGTTCCACCACGCGGGCGCGGGCGCCGCGAGCCGCGGCATGCACGGGGGTTCGAGGGGCGAAGCCGTTGGATCTGCGCCGCTCCACGCGACAGGACGCAGCGCGACCACGAACACGGGAAGCGCGAGAAGCGGGGGCGTCATCAGAAGGGCGCCGAGCCATGCTTCGCCGCCAGAGAAGATCACGAGGCCCCAGCAGGCGAGCGCCGCATAGGACGCGGCGCCTGCGTGCGCGACGAGCGCCCCCCAGGCCCACCGTGCGCCGCCGATCAGCCCCGCGGCGGCCACGAGGGGCAGCGCGATGTAGAGGAGGAGATCGGGGACGAGGAACTGGAGCAGCGTCGCGTCGGCGGCCGCCTCCACGCGGAAGGCGGGGCGCCAGTCGGGCCGCAGCGCGAGGCTCGCCCACCACGCCGCGCAGCCGACCGCCTCCGCGACGAGAAACGCGGCGGCGAGCATTGCCCAGCGCGGCCGTGCGATGGTGCGCATGGGCGGAGTGTATGGCGAGGCTCCCATCACGCGAACGAACCCGCCCGCATCGCGAGGGATGCGGGCGGGTTCGCAGGAGCGTGGGTGCGCGGCGGTCGGCCCCCCGAGGCGCTGCGCCACCCACAGCGGGGCGGGTTTCGTCAGCCCGGTGTCCTGTCGGTCAGGTGCTCCAGTTCGAGAGGATGATCGCGAGGTCGAAGCCGTCGACGAACCCGTCGCCGTTGGCGTCGCCCCCTTCGCCGCCCGCGTCGATCGAGCCCCAGCCGTTCAGCAGGATGGCGAGGTCCTGTGCGCCCGTGAAGCCGTCGAGGTCGAGGTCGCCCGCCATGAACTGGCAGTCGTCGAGGATGCCGTCCTCGTTGGCGTCCGCCCAACCGTCCGCGATGTCGCAGAGGTCGTTGATGCCGTTCTGGTTGCAGTCGTACTCCTCGGGCCCCGCTGCGCAAGGGTCGGGCGGAAGCGCGGCGGCGGTGTTCGCGGGCTTCCCGATGCTCGAGGCGGTCACGCTCGCGCCCGCCTCGACGACGATGCGCGCGGGCGCGGAGATCTCGGGCTTGGTGGGCTTCTTCTCGCCCTTCGACGCAGCGTCGACGGGCGTCGCGAGGGTCACGGCGAGCGCGGCGCCGAGGCCGAGGATGAGGGTTGCAAGCGGGGTGGGGCGGTTGCTGCCGGCGTTCGCGGTCGTGTTGGTCGTGGTCGTGGTCTTGGTCATGGACATGGTCTGCATGGCTTGTGGCCTCCTTGCAGACGAAGCGCGCGGCGCTGCCGCGCTGTGACGGGAAAGTCGAGGATTCTCGCGCCGGCCGCTTGGTCGGGCGTTCAGACGACCATGACGCCCGCGATCGCGCCCGTCATCCAGCAGGCGAGCGCGCCCGCGGTCATCGCGCGAAGGCCCAGGCGCGCGAGATCGCCGCGGCGCTCGGGCGCCATCGCGCCGAGGCCGCCGATCTGGATGGCGATCGACGGCAGGTTCGCGAAGCCGCACAGCGCGTAGATCGCGATCATCGCGCCGCGCTCCGAGATCACGCCGTCCGCCCGCATCTTCGCGAGGTCGAGGTACGCCACGAACTCCGTCGCGACGACGGCCTGGCCCATGAGCGATCCGAGCGCGTGGGCGTCGCCGCCTGCGCCCATCGACCAGGCGATCGGCTGCAGGATGTAGCCGAGGATGTTCTGGAAGGTGAGGACGGGGATGCCGAGCTCCGCGCGCCACGACGCGATCGGAAGCCACGAACGGTCGACCTCGCTGAGCGCCGCAAGCGGCCAGTTGAGGAGCGCGATGAGCGAGACGAACGCGACGAGCATCGCCGCGACATTGAGCGCGAGCTTGAGGCCGTCGCCCGCGCCCGCGGCCGCCGCGTCGAGGCCGTTGACGGTGGTGCGCGGCATCTCGCGCAGCGCTGCGATCGACTCGTCGGGCGGGCGCCCCGTCTCGGGAAGCATGAGCTTCGCCATCACGATCGCGGCGGGCGCGCTCATCACGGCGGCCGTCATGAAGTGCTTTGCGACCGCGATGCGCGTGGCCTCGTCGGCCCCGCCGAGCATCGAGATGTAGGCCGCCATCACGCTGCCCGCGATCGTGGCGAAGCCGCCCGTCATCACGCACATCAGCTGCGACTCTGTCATCCGCCCGATGAAGGGCCGCACCGTGAGCGGAGCCTCTGTCTGCCCCACGAAGATGTTGGCGGACGCGGACATCGCCTCGACGCCCGTGATGCCGAGCGCGCGCCGCAGGAGCGACGCGAGCACCGCGATCACGCGCTGCATCACGCCGTAGTGGTAGAGGACGGACATCAACGCGGCGAAGAAGATGATGACGGGGAGCACCTTCACCGCGAAGATGAAGCCCCACGCGCCAGAGGGGTCGCTGGCCGCGCCGAAGATGAAGCGGGTGCCTTCGTCTGCGAACGAGATCACCTTGGCGACGGCTGCAGCGAGCGCGTCGAACACGGCGACGACGGGCGGGAAGCGGAGCAGGAGGAACGCGAGCGCGAACTGGAGCGCGAGTCCCGCCACGATGGTGCGCGCCCGCACCGCGCGGCGGTTGCGCGAGAGCGCGTAGCCGAGCGCGAGGATGAGGGCGACGCCGAGGAGCCCCGTCGGGTTCATGCGGGGCGCAGCATACTTGGCGGCCGTATCCTGCCGCCGATGGATCCGCGGCAGCCGCGACATCTCCACATGAACGACGCCGCCGAGGCGATCCGCGCCGCGGCGCGTGCGCACGGGCCGCGCGTCGTCGTCGGCGTGACGGGCGCCGTCGCGTCTGGGAAGTCGACGCTGGCGCGTGCGCTCTCCAGTTGCGTGGTCTCGACGGACCACTATCTGCCCGACTACGAGCGGACCGCGGAGCACCTCCGCGACCTGCCCGAGTCGTCGGACCTCGCGCGGCTCGCGCGCGACCTCGCGGACCTCCGCGCGGGGCGCTCCGCGCGCATTCCGCTGTGGAGCTTCGACACGCACTCGCGCATCGGCGAGCAGCAGGTTCCGCCCGCGCCCCTGATCGTCGTCGAGGGCCTCCACGCGCTGCATGCGTTGCCGCGCGCGCAGGTCGACCTCGCGGTGTTCGTCGAGGCGCCGCAGGAAGTGCGCTGGGCCCGCGCCGTCGCGCGCGAGAAGGCGGGCGACAGGCCGTGGCCGCTCGAGTACCTCGAGCACTTCTTCCACACCGTGGCGGAGCCGACCTACGCGCGGCACGCGGACGGCTATCGCGCCGTGGCGCACTTCGTGGTGCGGAACGATTGTCCTGTCAGCGGCGGCTCTGCCTGAAGCACTTGGCGCAGGTCGCGATGAACTCCGCCGCGCCGCCGACGATGATCCGGTCTGTCGACGCGACCAGCCGCTCGCTGTGCGTGCTCGCGCCGCCGCATCGTGCGCAGGTGCCCGTCTTGTGGACGCGCTCGTCCGCGCGGGGGAGCAGTGCGTCGAAGGGCGCGAAGGTGTCGCCGAAGTGATCGATGTCGCAGCCCGCGACGACGACCGTGATTCCGCGGGCCAGCAGCGCATCGATCGGCGCGACGGCATCCGACGCGAAGAAGTGGACCTCGTCGATCACGACGAGCGTGGGCGCGTCGACTTCGCGCTCGACGACGGCGACGATGTCGGCTGCGCTGCGCGCGTTTCGCGCGGGAATCCGCTTGCCCGCGTGCGTCACGACCTCGTCGGCCGCATAGCGCGTGTCGCGCTCTGGCTTGATGACGAGCGCGCGCTCGCCGCGCGCGTGCGCCGCAGCGACGCGGGCGAGCACCTCCGTCGTCTTCCCGGCGAACATCGGGCCGTGGATCACGATGAGTCGGGCGGGCTCTGGAGCGCTGTCGGAGGGCGGCATCGCGAGGAGGTTCGGCGGAGCGCTGCTGTGAAGGGAGCACGGCGCACGGCGCGAAGGGATGAAGCACCCCGGGGCGGATTCGAACCGCCGACCACGCGCTTAGAAGGCGCGTGCTCTATCCAGCTGAGCTACCGGGGCTCGTGGTGTTTCATCGTATCGGCGGCGGGCGGCGGGTCGAGTGAGAAGAGGCCGGGGGTTTCAGGGGGCGTTTCGGCGCGGCCGGCGGGCGAGGGCGGCGTGGCCTCCCGCGGCTTCGGAGGAATGACGCCGTAGCCGACGCCGCGGCTCGCGGCGACGGCGATGTTGCGGAGGAGGCGCAGGCGTCGCTCGGCGGGCGTTGCAAGCGGGCTCGGGGCGACGCGCATCTGGCAGGGGAGCGGTTCGCCTGCGACCGGTTCCCAGCCCTTCCTGAGGGCGCGCGGCTCGACCTCGACGAGGCCCCAGCCTGCAGGGACCTCGCGCGGCCGCAGGAGGCCGGCCGGTGTCACGAGCACGAGATGGTCGGCCGTCCGCCAGCGGGCGAGCTGCGCGAACTTGGTGTCGACGCCCATCTTCTCGTCGATCGCGGCGAGTTCGGAGAGCACCTTGCGGTAGGCGGCGATGCGGCTCTCGCCGAACTCCCAGTGCGCGAGCTCCTCGAAGAGGCTCGAGCCCTCGACCTTGAGGTGGGTCTCGCGCACCTTGACGCGGAGCTCCTCGATCACGGCGCGGCGCTCGAGGAGGTACGCCTTGCGGCGGGTGAGCTCCGCGGGGTCCGCGTCGTCCGACGCGAAGTCCGCGCGCGACTGCTTGCATTCGACTGCGATCGCGCGCGGGGCACGCGGCTCTGCAGCAGGGGCGCCGAACGCCTCGACGGCGCGCGCGTCGTCGGCGTGGTCGAGCCAGCCGAGCGCGTCGAAGCGGTAGCGGTGGAACGGGCACGCCACTTCGGTCGCGACCGCGCGACACCCGACCGCGCGCAGCCACGCGAGGGCGAGGTCCTTCAGCTGGAGATGGCGCTTGGTCTCGGGCACGGATCTCGGAGTCTCTCAGCAAAACGAACGCGCGCGCAGGGAATCCATGCGCGCGCGTCGGGATGTCGTTCGTCGAGGGCGCGCTCTCAGCGCGACTCTCTCGTCAGCGGCACATGGTGCTCGCGCTCGCCGCGGCCGCGCAGCGGATAGTCCTTCCGCAGCGGATGGCCCGGGTAGTCCTTCCACATCAGGATGCGGCGCAGGTCGGGGTGGCCGCGGAAACGGACTCCGAACATGTCGTAGACCTCGCGTTCGGGCCACTCCGCGCCGGCCCAGATGTCGCAGGCGCTGTCGATCTCGAGCGCGG
>CAYMSD010000140.1:0-5935 GCA_964393015.1 uncultured Klebsiella sp. | reverse complement strand
GATCGAGGCGGGCGCCACCGTCGCGAGCGTCGACCCGGCGACGGGCGAGGCGACCGACCCCTCGTCGCACGGGCGCTGGCTTCCTTGCACGCTGTAAGAAATATTGTATATTCTTTCTTTCATGCCTCCGCCCCTCCCAAAGGCCTCCGTCGACCAGCGAATCCTCGCCGCCGTCAAGCGTCGCGGCGAAGGCGCCGTCTTCGTCCCGACCGACTTCCTCGCGCTCGGCAGCCGGCGCGCGGTCGATGTCGCGCTGCACCGCCTCGTGAAGCGAGGCGCCGTCCGCCGCATCGCGCGCGGGATCTACGACCTGCCGCGCACGCATCGCGCGCTTGGCGCGCTCGCGCCCTCCGCCGACGCCGTCGCGCGCGCCCTCGCGGGCCACCACGGGATCCGGCTCCAACCAAGCGGCGCATACGCCGCGAACCTCCTCGGCCTGACCGAACAGGTCCCCATGCGCGTTGTGTTCCTCACCGACGGCGCGACGCGCCGCGTGCGCGTCGGCGCGACCACCATCGAGCTCCGCCGCACCACGCCGCGAAACATGGCGACCTCGGGCCGGCTCAGCGGCATGGTCATCCAGGCCCTGCGCGCGCTCGGCCAGCGAAACATCACGCCCGAGCGCATCGCGCGGCTGCGGCGCGCGATCCCCGCGAAGGAGCGCGCGCGGCTCCTGAAGGACCTCCGCTTCGCGCCTGCGTGGATGCACCCCCACTTCCGCGCCATCGCGGGAGCCCCGCGGTGAAACTTGGGTTCCTCGCGCTTCCATCGCGCGACCGCCGGCTCTACATCGACGAGGCGGCCGCGCGCCGCGGCGTCTCGCCCATCGTCGTCGAGAAGGACTTCTGGGTCTCGTGGATGCTCGCGCTCCTCTTCAGGAGCGACTGCGCGGACGCACTCGTCTTCAAGGGCGGCACATCGCTCTCGAAGGTCTTCGGCGCGATCGACCGCTTCTCCGAGGACATCGACCTCTCGCTTGCGCCTCCGTTCGTCGGCGTCCCACCGCCCGCGTCCGAACCCTCGCGCACGCAGGCAGATCTGTGGATGTCGCGCGCGCAGAAGGCCTGCGGCGAGGCGGTTGCGGGGCGGATCCGCCCCTCGCTCGCGGCGCTTGCGCGCGAGGCGTTCGGCACGGGAATCTCGCAGCGGCTGGTGCTCGACGGCGAGGGCGGCGCCGCGGGCGACGGCGACGGGACCACGCTTCTCTTCCACTATCCCTCGGTGCTGCCGAGCGGGCTCGACTACATCAAGCGGTCGGTGCGGCTCGAGTTCGGCTCGCTCACCGACCAGCAGCCGACGGGTCGCCACGCCGTGCGGCCGTGGATCGCGGAAGCACTTCCCGACGCGTTCGCGGACTGGTCGTGCGAGGTGGTCGCGCTCGAGGCCGAGCGCACCTTCTGGGAGAAGGCGACCATCCTCCATGTCGAGCATCATCGACCCGCGGACCGCCCGATGCCGGAGAGGTACTCGCGTCACTATGCCGACCTCGCGATGCTGGCCTCGCACCCGACGATCGCGCGCGCCGCCGACCGCGAGGATCTGTGCGAGCGAGTCGTCCGCTGGAAGCAGAGCTTCTTCGGAAGCGCGTGGGCGCGATACGACCTCGCGCGGCGCGGCTCGTTGCGGCTGCTTCCCGCGGCGACGCGCGTCGAGCCGCTTCGTAGGGACTATGCGGCGATGTGCGAGATGTATCTTGCGGCGCCGCCTTCCTTCGACGAAGTCCTCGCGACGCTTGCGCGTCTTGAAGAACGCATCAATGCGTGAGCGCCGCGGGCGTTCGTGGCGACGCCGGGGGCTTCGTCGCGATAAGGCCGCGACCATCTCGTGATCAGCGCCGCTCTGCACGATCGCGGCGCGGCGTCCGCCAAGTCATATGCGAAAAATGACACTTTCGTGTGGTTTCTGCATATGAACTGGCAGCCGCAAGAAGCGGAAGCGAGCGCGTATCCGTAGCGATACGCCGAGCTGAACGCGACGCCGCGGATCGCGATGCCGCGTGGCACGGCGCCCGGCGGCACGGCGGACGTGGCCGCAAACCCCGACGCCGACTGGGACCGAAACGGCACCGTCACCTCGACCGACATCGCGCAGTTCGGGTCGCGGTCGTATGTCGCCGCGCTCCTGCAGGGGCAGCTCGCGCAGCCGCGAGCGTCGCCTCCTCTGGCAGGACGACACATTTGTCGAACCCGTGCCGGGTACCTGGCGGGTACGAGCGGGT
The DNA here is from genome assembly GCA_964393015.1 of uncultured Klebsiella sp. Taxonomy (GTDB): domain Bacteria; phylum Planctomycetota; class Phycisphaerae; order Phycisphaerales; family SM1A02; genus QWPT01. Next base: position 3,717 of record CAYMSD010000140.1, on the reverse strand, counting down.
ACAACGGGGTACAAGGGGGTACGAGGGGGCACGAGGGGGCACGAGGGGGCACGAGGGGCTCGTACCCGGCACAAGCCCACCAGGCCTGTGCCGGCCATCAATCCCACCGCGGCCGAACGCAAACGCCCTGCCGCGAGGCAGGGCGTTGGAGAGAGGTCGCGGTGGGATTTGAACCCCGCGAGCGAAGCGAGCTCAATCCCACCGCGACATGAAGACGCCGACCCCGCTTTGGCGGGGTCGGCGTCGAAAGGTCGCGGTGGGCTTTGAACCCCCGAAACACGGATTTGCAATCCGTTCCCATAGGCCACTTGGGTACGCGACCGTGGCGTTGCGGCACGGATCATACTCGCTCCGACATGCCCCCGCGTCAACGCGAAGGTGCGGAACGGGGTCAAGAACCTCGGGTGGACCGGCCCCTACAGTCGGCGCAACCCGAACGCCCGTGCAAAGCGCCGCTTGCGCGCTGCGGGTCTGCGGAAGAAACTGCCGAAGACACTTCCGATGACGCCGAACGCACCGAACCCACACCCTCTTGCCGCCGCCGTGACGGCGCTGACCTTGGTTCTCGCTCCCTGCGGCGGCGCGTTCGCGCAGACAGGCGCCGCCCGCACCACGACCCCGCCTGCGCCCGCGGCCACGGGCGACGCGGCGCGTGGGCCGCAGCAGCCCGGCACTCCCGCGACGACCGAAGTCCTCGGCTTCCGCCTGCCGCTTCTCCGCGAGGGCAGCATGGTGAACCGAGTCCACGGCGACATCACCCTCGACCCGGGCGAACGGCACTGGCTCTTCCGCCCGCTGAAGCCAGAGTCGGGCAACCTGCGCCGCGAGTTCGTGCTGCTTCCCTCGCCGACCCTCGAGGAGATGCTGCGCACCTTGCAGCTCTCGCCCTCGCCCGTCGAGTTCGAGGTCTCGGGCCGCGTCTTCATCTACAAGGGCCGCAACTACCTGCTGCCCGAGTTCGCGCCGCCGATCGTGCGCTTCGATGTGAAGCCGGACGAGACGCCGCCCGCCGACGCCGCGGTCGAGACAGCCCCGAACGGCACCTCGAAGTTCGTGCCACCGACGGGAGCATCGGGCGAAGGCGGCGCAGCGGAGGCGGACGACGCTGCGGTCATCGACCTTGAGAAGAGGCTCCTCGAGCGCGTCGGCCGCGCGCCTTCGGAGCGCCTGACAGAGAGCCTCGAGTCGCGAGAGGCGCGTCTGGCCAAGGAGCGCGAGCTTCCTGCGCCTGGCGCGCGCATCGTGCTGCGCGCCGGCAAGATCTCCCGCGACCCGCAGGCAGGCTCGTGGCGCTTCGTGCCCGAGCAGGCGTCGGGCGTGGGCGATGGGTCCGTCGAGATCCTGCCCTGCCTGATGCTCGAGAAGCTTGAGCTTGCGACCCGCGAGTCGGAAACCCCGCCGATGGTGCTCCTCTCGGGAACGCTCACCGTGTTCGAGGGGCGAACCTACCTGCTTCCATCGAGCTTCCGCCGCGCCCGCGAGGGACGCGGGATCGGCCCCTGACGGGGCTTGAGGCGTTTGTTTGGCGCGGCGCTTAGCTCCACGCGCCGAGCAGGATCGCGAGATCGGTGGCGCCGACCGAGCCGTCCCCATCGAGGTCGCCGCTACCGCCCTTCGCGCCCCACTGGCCGAGAAGGTCCGCAAGGTCGGCCGCGTCGACGATGCCGTCGCCGTTGAGGTCGCCCGTCACGCCGCCACCAGGCCCGCCGAGCGCGCCGTCTGCGCCGATGCGCGCCGCGAAGACATCGCTCGCGCCCGTGCTCGCGCCGCCCTGCCAGACGAGCGCGCAGCCGTCGCCGTCGGCGGGCGCGCTGGCGAGGCGGTACTTCACGCCCGAGTTCACCGCGACATCGGTCGACCACTCGACCACGCCCGCGCTCGAGAGCCGCTTCACGCGGATCGCGTCCTGGACAGCGCTCGAGGAGTTCGCGTAGAAGCAGACGACCCCGTCGCCTGCGCGGCCCGCGGTCGCCCAGCCGCGCGAGTAGGTCGTCGACATCGGCTCGACCGCGACGCCGCCGTTGCCCCACTGCCGCACGCCCTTCGCGAAGCACTGGCCGAAGATGCCGTAGAGCGAGGTGTTCGGCGTCTGCTGCGACCAGAAGACATAGAGGCGGTCGTCTGCGCCGAGCACCATCGAGGGCGAGACGCGGTTGTCGGTCGTGGTCGTTGTCACGGAAACGCCGCTCGTGCCGTAGAGCGCGGCGCCCGAGGCGTTCACGCGCTGCACATGGCTCTGGAGCGGGCTCGTGGCGTACCAGCAGAAGTAGGCGCCGCCCGCGCCGTCGGGAATGAAGCTCGGGAAGTTGCCGAACTGGAGCGAACCCGTGGTGAAGACAGCCGTGCCGATCGCGGCCCACGGGCGCGAGCCGTCTGCGTTGATGCGGTGGGCGCGCAGGACCTTCGCGCCCGTGAAGGTGGTGTAGCGCACGCACGAGACGATGACGGCTCCGTCGAGCGACGGCTGGATGTCGGCGGGGATCTGCGTGGCGCCAGACTCAGTGATCGTGATCGGCGTGGCGAAGGTGGGCGCGCCCGTCGCTGCGTCGAAGCGCTGGATGCGTGGCGTGGCGTTCAGCGCGTGGGCGACCCACACGGCGCCGTCGCTGGCGACCGTGACGCGGCCGACATTGACGCCTGAGAGCGAGGTGACGATCTGCGACCAGCGCGTGTTGCCCGACGCGTCGAGCGACTTCACGCGGATGGCGGGCGTCGAGAGGTTCGGATGGTCGTAGGCGAGGTAGACATTGCCCGCGGAGTCGGACGCGAGGCCGTAGTCCGTGGTCGACGACTGCGTGCGGTCCTCGACGACGACAGGCGCGGCCCAGACGGCGTTGCCGTCGCGGTCGATCCGCGTGACCATCACGTCGTATCCCGCACCGGAGAGGAAGCTGATGTAGTGGCCGCCGTTCGGAGCGGGCGCGAACTTCGGCTGGACATCGTCGCTGGCGGTCGCCTGGATGGCGAGCGGGGCGGCGGCGTCCGACGAGAACTGGGCGTTGGCAAGGGTGGCGCTGGCGGCGAAGGCGAGGGCTGCGGCGACGATGGAACGGCGCGCGGCGCCACGGAGGGAGACGGCGATCTGCATCCGAGCAGCATGACCGAGCGGCCGACCTTGGCCAAGGGGGCGGGCGCCACATGCGGGGGAAATCGCACGGATTCCCTGCCGCCTTTCGGCTCTCGGACGCGAAGATGGAATCCCTGCGCGCCGAGCCGCCTCCTTCCGCGCTCCCCGCGGCTTCGCGCCCGTCGCTGGGCCCGTGTTGCTCCAGCACCCTTCCGCCGTTCCTCAGTCGTTCAGGAGTTCCGCATGCAGCCCTCGCAGTCGATCTCGCGTTCGATCTCGCGCCACGCACGCACCACGACGCTGGCGACGCTCGTCGGCGCGGCGATGCTGTTCGCAGCGGCAACCGCGGACGCAAGCGCGCAGGACAAGAAGGGCGCGGAGCCGCCCGTGCGCGTGGCGCCGTCGCGACCCGCGACTCCTCCGCCGCCGCCTGCGATGAAGCCTGCGCCTGCGCCTGCGCCCCGCGCACCAAAGGCTGAACCCCGCGCGCCGAAGGCGGCTCCGGCTGCGATGCCGCGCGATGTCGCACCTCCGCCGCCGTCGATGAAGCCGACGCCCGCTCCGCCGATTCGCGCGACGCCGTCGCGTCCTTCGACGCAGCCGCCTGCGAAGCGCGTGGACCCTGCGCCCGCGCCGAAGCGCGTCGACCC
>CAYMSD010000139.1:0-6015 GCA_964393015.1 uncultured Klebsiella sp. | reverse complement strand
CGCCTACACGCTGTGCCCCGCGTCGCGGAGCGTGCGCTCGCGGCGGGCGAGCTCGAGGTCGTGCTCGACCATCATGCGTGCGAGCTCCTCCACGGTCGTCCTCGGCTCCCAGCCGAGCACCGTGCGCGCCTTCGTCGCGTCTCCGAGCAGCTGCTCGACCTCCGCCGGCCTGAAGTAGCGCGGGTCGATCTCGATGAAGTCGCGGTAGTCAAGCCCGACCTCGCCGAACGCGAGCTCGCAGAAGGCGCGCACGGAGATCATCTTGCCGGTCGCCACCACGAAGTCGTCGCCCTGCGGCTGCTGCAGCATGCGCCACATCGCCTCGACATAGTCGCCCGCGAAGCCCCAGTCGCGCAGCGCGTCGAGGTTGCCGAGGTAGAGCTTCCGCTGCAGCCCGAGCTTGATGCGTCCGACGGCCCGCGTGATCTTGCGCGTGACGAAGGTCTCGCCGCGGCGCGGGCTCTCGTGGTTGAAGAGGATCCCGCACGAGGCGTGCAGTCCGTAGCTCTCGCGGTAGTTCACCGTGATCCAGTGCCCGAACACCTTCGCGCAGCCGTACGGCGACCGCGGATAGAACGGCGTGGTCTCGCGCTGCGGGACCTCCTGCACGGAGCCGAACATCTCGCTCGACGATGCCTGGTAGAAGCGGATCGGCCTGCCGATCGCGTCCTGCGCGACGCGCAGCCCCTCGAGGAGCTTCACGACGCCCGTGGCATCGACATCGGTGGTGAACACGGGCTGGTCGAACGAGACGCGCACATGGCTCTGCGCCGCGAGGTTGTAGACCTCGTGGGGCCTCGTCTCGATCAGGAGCCTCGAGAGCGAACTCGCGTCGGCGAGGTCGCCGTAGTGGAGCCTGAGCCGCGCGCCCTCCTCGTGGGGGTCGCGGTAGAGGTGGTCGATGCGCGCCGTGTTGAAGCTCGAGGAGCGCCGGATGACGCCGTGGACCTCGTAGCCCTTCCCGAGGAGCAGTTCCGCGAGGTAGCTGCCGTCCTGGCCGGTAATGCCTGTGATGAGGGCTGACTTCGGTTCTGCCATCGCGAGGCCTCGGGAGCTTGGATCCGCAGCGAGCGGGGGATCCTCGAAGGGATATAGGACATCGGACGCAGGCAGCGCCGCGACTCGGAAATGCTCATCGGCTCATCACGCGCGACCGATAGAAGATTCGCCTCCATGCCTTCAGGCCCCCACAGATCCTCCATTCCCTCGCCGCTTGCGGGCGCGCGAGTCGTGGTCACGGGCGGCTCCGGCTTCCTCGGCAGGGCGGTGCTGTCGCACCTCGCCGCGCGTGGGGTGACTGAACCGTTCGTCCCGAGGCGACGCGACTACGACCTGACGCAGCGCGAGGCGGTCGAGCGCCTCTACCGCGACGCCCGCCCCGATGTGGTGCTGCACCTCGCGGCCGAGGTCGGCGGCATCGGCGCGAACGCGCGCAGCCCCGGCCGCTACTTCTACGCCAACATGGCGATGGCGCTCCATCTCATCGAGGAGGCGCGCAGACACGGTCTTCGGAAGTTCGTGCAGGTGGGCACCATCTGCTCGTATCCCAAGCACACGCCCGTGCCGTTCCGCGAGGAGGACCTGTGGAACGGCTATCCCGAGGAGACGAACGCGCCGTACGGCGTCGCGAAGAAGGCCGCGCTCGTGATGCTCGATGCGTATCGAAGGCAGTACGGCCTCGCGTCCGCGTGCGTGCTTCCTGTCAATCTCTATGGCCCGTGGGACAACTTCGACCGCGAGACATCGCATGTGATTCCTGCGCTGATTCGCAAGTGCCTCGAGGCCGTCGAGTCAGGCGCCCCTTCCATCTCCTGCTGGGGAACGGGCCGCGCGAGCCGCGAGTTCCTCTTCGTCGACGATGCAGCGGAGGGCGTGGTCGCGGCTGCGGAGCGGATCGACGACCCCGACCCGATCAACCTCGGGACCTCGCGCGAGATCACGATCCGCGAGCTGACGGAGCGCATCGCGCGCATCTGCGGGTTCACGGGCGAGATCGAATGGGACGCAGGCAAGCCCGACGGCCAGCCGCGCCGGGCGGTCGATGCGAGCCGCGCCCGCGAGCGACTTGGGTGGAGCGCCCGCACCGACCTTGACGAGGGGTTGCGCCGCACGGTGGAGTGGTACCGCGGCAATCGCGAGCACCGCTCGGGGTACGATCCGTCCGCAGCCGAGAGCCATTGACCGGGAGCCGACACGAGGCATCATGCGCGTCCTGCTGATCAACCAGACCTTCTACCCCGATGTCGCCGCAACGGCGCAGCACGGGCATGACCTTGCGCGATTCCTCGTCGCGCAGGGCCACGAGGTCAGTGTGATCGCGTCGCGCTCGATCTACGGCAAGGCGGGCACGGCGCTGCCCGCGTACGAGAAGGTCGACGGCATCGAGATCCACCGCGTCGGCCGCAGCATCTACGGCAAGGCGGGGCTGCTCGCGCGCTCGACCGACTTCGCGCTGTTCTACGCGCTCACGGCGCTGAAGGCGCTCGAGATCGGGCGCCACGATGTGAGCATCTGCTTCACGACTCCGCCGTTCATATCGCTGCTCGGACTCCTGCTCCGCGCCATGCGCGGCACACGGCTCGTCTACTGGGTGATGGACCTCTATCCCGATGTGCTCATCGTGACGGGGGTGCTGAACGAGCGGTCGCTCGTCGCGCGCGTGCTCGAGCGGATCAACCGCTACGCGCTCTCGCACGCCGACCGCAGCGTGGTGCTCGGCCGCTGCATGGAGGAGCGCGTCCTTGCGAAGGGAGTCGCCCCCGCGAAGGTCGAGCGCATCAACGTCTGGTCCGACATCGACGAGGTCTGCCCGCGCCCGCGCGCGGAGAACGCGTATCGCCGCGAGTGGGGCGTCGGCGACCGCCTGCTCGTGATGTACTCGGGCAACTTCGGCATCGGGCACGATGTCGAGACCTTCGCGAACGGTGCGGCGCGCCTCGCGGAACGCGCCGATGTGATGTTCGCGTTCGTGGGCGGCGGAAAGCGCAAGGCGCAGCTCGTCGAGGCGATGCGCGCGCGCGGCCTCGATGGCTTCATCGAGGCCGACTACCAGCCGCGCGAGCGGCTCGGCGAGCTTCTCTCTGCGGCCGATGTCCATCTCGTGAGCATGATGCCGAAGTGGTCGGGCGTGATGGTGCCGAGCAAGATCTACGGCACGCTCGCGGCGGAGCGGCCCGTCATCTGGGTCGGCGGCGAGGACACGGAGGCGGCGGCCGTCGTGCGCGAGGCGGAGTGCGGGTTCGTGATCGCGCCTGGCGACGCGGATGCGTTCGCGGCCGCGGTGCGCAGGCTCGCGGACGACCCCGAGCTGCGGCAGTCGATGGGTCGCCGTGCGCGGCAGGCGCTCGCGGAGCGCTGGTGCGCGCCGATCGCCATGCGCCGCTGGGACGCGCTGTTGCGCTCGGTGGTGGCGCAGGATGCGCGGAAGGAGCCGTGATGGCGGGGACGCAGCCGTCGGCCGACGCGCTGGCCGCGCGCAGGGAGAGCCCGTACTCGTTCCGCGAGAAGGCGGCGCGACTCCTCTGGGCCATCGTGCAGGCGACGCTCTTCCGCTGTTCGTTCCACAACTGGTACGGCTTCCGCCGCGCGCTGCTGCGTGCGTTCGGCGCGAGGCTCTCGGACAGCGCCAACGTGCGCCGCACCGTGATCATCGAATGCCCGTGGAACCTCTCGATCGGCGCGGAGAGCTCCGTCGGCGACCGTGCGGTCCTCTACTGTCTCGGACCCGTCAGGATCGGCGAGCGCGTCACGATCTCGCAGGGCGCGCACCTCTGCGCGGGCAGCCACGACTCGCGCAAGGCGACGATGCCGCTGCTCCGTCCGCCCATCGAGATCGAGGACGATGCATGGATCGCCGCCGACGCGTTCGTCGGACCGAGGGTGCGCGTGGGCGCCGGCGCGATCCTCGGTGCGCGCGCCGTCGCGCTCGACGACCTCGCCCCTTGGGGGATCTATCTCGGAAACCCTGCCATGCGCGTCCGCGAGCGCGAGTTCGAGGGCCGCGCTCCGCGCCCGAACGCGTGACGCGGACCGACGCACGCCGCGTGCTATCCTCGGAACTCCCTTGCGAGTGACCGCCATGCCGATCCGTCTCTACAACACGCTCACGAGGTCCACGGAGGAGTTCACGATCGCCGCCCCTGACGCGCCCGTGCGCTTCTACTCCTGCGGACCGACCGTCTATGACGACGCGCACATCGGGAACTTCCGTTCGTTCCTCAACGCCGATGTCCTTCGGCGCACGCTCGAGCTGCACGGCCTGCGCGTGAAGCATGTGATGAACATCACCGATGTCGGACACATGACCGAGGACGACTCGGCCGACGGCGGGGGCGAGGACAAGATGGCGGTCGCGGGCAGGCGCATCGCGGAGGCGAAGAAGGCGGGCAAGCTTCCCGCAGGCGCGGAGATCGACCCGAGCGACCCGTATGCGATCGCGGAGTTCTACGCAGAGCGCTTCCTCGAGGACGCGCGGCATCTCGGCCTCAAGGTCGCGATCGAGGAGCGCCTGCACCCCGAGCTGATGCCGCGGCCGACGCGCTGTGTCCCGCAGATGATCGCGCTCGTCGAGCAGCTTGTCGCGCGCGGCCACGCGTATGTCGCCGCGGACGGCGTCGTCTACTTCAGCGTGCAGAGCTATCCCGCGTATGGAAGGCTCTCGGGGAACACGCTCGAGAACCTGCGCGAGGGCGAGGGCGGGCGCATCAGCGCAGAGCACCAGGCCGTGAAGAGGCATCCCGCGGACTTCATGCTGTGGAAGCCCGATCCGACGCATCTCATGCGCTGGCCGAGCCCGTGGGGCGAGGGCTATCCGGGCTGGCATCTCGAGTGCAGCGCCATGGCGCGCATGCTCCTCGGCGACGAGATCGATCTCCATTCGGGCGGCGAGGACAACATCTTCCCGCACCACGAGTGCGAGGTCGCGCAAAGCTGCTGCGCGAGCGGGCACCATGTCTTCTCGCGCTTCTGGTTCCACACTCGGCACCTGCAGGTCGAGGGCGAGAAGATGTCGAAGTCGAAGGGCAACTTCTTCACCGCGCGCGACCTGTTCGCGAAGGGCGTGACGCCCGCTGCGCTGCGGCTCGAGCTTGTCCGCACGCACTACCGCACGAACTCGAACTTCACCATGCAGGGGCTGCGCGACTGCCAGCGCATGGTCGACCGCTGGTGTGCGGCGCGCGCCGCCGCCGCCGCGCGCACGGGCGGAAGCGGCGTCGGACCGATGCAGTCCGCGCTCGTCGAGTTCAAGGATGCGCTCGCGGACGACCTCAATCTCGCGCGCGCGATCGCTGCGCTCAACACCGCGATCGGCGAGGCTCCCGCGGGGGATGCGGAGGCGGAGCTTGCGGCGTTCGACGCGATGGACTCCGTGCTCGGCGTGTTCGAGCGCAATAGGCCGCTTGCGTCGGCTGCGGCAGACGATCTGGCGGTCAAGGTCGAGGCGCTGCTCGAGCGTCGCCGCGCCGCGCGCGCCGCGAAGGACTGGGCCGAGAGCGACCGCGTGCGCGACGAGCTCACGGCGCTCGGCGTGCGCATCAAGGACGGGCCGCAGGGCACGACCTGGGAACGCGCTGTCTGAATCGGGATGAATCTTCGCGAATCTTGGATCGAAGGCCTTTGGTTTTCCGATCTCGTAGCTATACTCAGCGCCGTCAGCATCAAGAGCAGCGGAGCAATCCGCTCGGCAACCGAGTCCTGATCCGACCACGGTGCCAGATCGATGCGGCTCGAAATCGGCTGAAAAACAGCCAAAAACGAGCACAATCGAGGATCGCAGCCAGCGCTGCCCCTGCTCTTGCTTCCTGACGCGGTGCGAACGGTTCATCCGACGCATGTGGCGTCGGCCGAGCGCACCGCGACAACCTGAAGTGCATCCCGAGCGATGCGCGTGTCGTTGATTGGACCCACGAGAGGTCCGGTGGCGATCGCGCATCCAGCAACCGGCCGCGAGGCACGGTGCTGAAACGATGCGGGCGACGCCGATCGGTGCGTCGTCAACCTCGCGCGCGAGCCGCC
>CAYMSD010000138.1:0-6042 GCA_964393015.1 uncultured Klebsiella sp. | reverse complement strand
CCACGAGCCCGCGGAGGCGGTCGTGGCTGACGACCGCGTGGAACACATAGGTGTCTGGCTCCTCGTCCGCACCCTCCTGGAAGCGGACCGTGTAGCCCTGCGTCGGCTCCGCGAGGCTGGTCTCCGCGACGCCAAGGGGCAATTGGTACGCACCGAGCGTACGACGCTCCAGGTTCTGTCCGAGGCGGAACTCACGCATGACGGCATCGTAGCGGCAATGCAGCCCGCGTTCGGCGGAATCACGACTTGGCAGAGTCGGTTCAGTCGCCGAGATACGCCTCGCGGACGCGCGGATCGACGAGCAGCCTCGAGGCGTCGTCGCTGATGATCATGCGCCCCGTCTCGAGGACATATCCGCGTGCAGCCAGCTTGAGCGCCGCGCGTGCGTTCTGCTCGACCAGTAGGATCGTCAGGCCCTCGCGGTTGAGCTCGCGGACGGCCTCGAAGATCCGTGCGACGAGGAGCGGCGCGATGCCCATCGATGGCTCGTCCATCATCAGGAGCCGCGGCTTCGACATGATCGCGCGGCCGATGGCGAGCATCTGCTGCTCGCCTCCCGAGAGGGTCCCGCCGAGCTGCGCCGCGCGCTGCTTGAGGATGTCGAAGAGGGAGTAGACGCGCTCGAGGTCGCGGGCGATGCCGTCCTTGTCGTCGCGGCCGTACGCGCCCATCATCAGGTTCTCGAGCACGGTCATGCGCGGGAAGATGCGCCGTCCCTCGGGCACCTGCACGAGGCCCCGCCCGACGAGCTTGTCCGCACGCACGCCACCCGACGCGTCCGCGGTCTTCTCGCCGGCGAAGCGGATCTCGCCGCCTCGGACCGGCACGATTCCCGAGATGCACATGAGCGTCGTCGACTTGCCGGCGCCGTTGCCGCCGATCAGCGTCACGATCTCGCCCTCGCGCACCTCGAGCGAGACCTTGTGCAGGACCTCGACCGATCCGTAGCCGGCGACGAGTCCCTCGACCGCAAGAAGGGTCTGTGCTGGGTGCGTGGAGGCGCTCAACCGAGTTCCTCCTTGCCGAGGTACGCCTCGATGCACTTCGGATCGGTCTTGATCTGCTCGGGCGTGCCTTCCGCGATCTTCTCGCCGTACTGGAGCACCGCGATCCTGTCGGAGATGCCCATGACGACGCGCATGTGGTGCTCGATGAGCACCACCGTCGTTCCGCTGTCCCGGATGGAGCGGATGAGGCGCATGAGGTCGACCGTCTCGGTCGGGTTCATGCCCGCGGCGGGCTCATCGAGGAGGATCACCTCGGGCTTCGAGGCGAGGGCGCGCGCGATCTCGAGCCGACGCTGGTGGCCGTAGGGAAGGTTGCCGGCCGAAGTCTCGGCCTTGTCGGCGAGGCCGACGAACTCGAGGAGCTTCAGCGCGTCGGCGCGCGCGGCCGTTCGTTCGCGCACGGCGCCGGGAAGCCGAAAGATGCCGCCAATCAGCCCGCTTGAGAGCCGTCGGTCCATGCCGACCACGACATTCTCGATGAGCGAGAGATCGGGGAAGAGCCGAATGTTCTGGAAGGTCCGCGCCACGCCTGCGGACGCCACGACATCGGGGGTCCGTCTCGTGCGCGACCAGATCACGAGCCGCCCGCCTGCTCCGAGGACGATGCCGACGAGCATCGGGAGCCATGTGCCCACGAATCCGCCGGCGAAGAGCGACTCGAGAAACACCGTCACGGCCGTGCCCCACGGGAACGCCTGCTGGAACTCGTAGAGGTCCAGCACCGACTTCTGCCACACGGCCTCGACGCGCACGAGGAGCGCAAGCCCGAGTCCGGTGGCGACGCCCGTCGCGATCGCGCCTGCGACCACGCGCGGCGACAACGCACGGCGCGGATCGCGCCCCGACACCTTGACCACGCCCTCGGTAGGCTCGTAGACGCCGGTGATGGCGTTGAAGAGCGTCGTCTTCCCAGCGCCGTTCGGGCCGATCACAGCCGTGATCGAGCCCTTCGCGACCTCGACGGAGACATCCTTGACGGCGGTGAGGCCGCCGAAGCGCATGGTCACCCGCTCCACCGAGATCAAGGGCGCGGTCACTTTCGCACCGCCTTCCGCGAGTGGACGATTCCGTCGGGGCGGTAGCGCATCATCAGCACGAGCGCGAGGCCGAAGATCAGGTACTTGTAGTTGTCAGGCGAGGCGAACACGCTGCCGGTCGAGCCGATGCCGCTCCGCTGCAGCGCCTGCGTCAGGTTCGGCAGAAGCACATTGCTGAGGCCGACCATCACGATCGCGCCGACGAGCACGCCCGTGATCGAGCCGATGCCGCCGACGATCACGATGCAGAGCGCCAGGATCGACACCTGGAAGTCGTAGTTCGCCGGCTCTCCGGTGGACGAGAGGCCGCTCGCGAAGAGCGCACCCGACACGGCGGCAAGCGCGGCACCCATGGCGAACGCCTTCAGCTTCGCCTTGTCGGGCTCGATGGCCATGCAACGCGCGGCGAGCTCGTCTTCGCGCACGGCGAACAGCTGGCGCCCGAGGCGGCTGAACTCGAGGTTGCGGGCGAGGTACACCGCGACCGCGAGAATCGCGAGGTAGACATAGAACCAGCGCACGGGCGTCTCGCTGGTGATCGGCTCGAAGAGCTGCTGCCAGCCGGTGGCCTCACCCGTCGTGACGGGCCCCGGAACCCAGGGCGCGGGCAGCGGGTTGATGCCCTCGGTGCCCTTGGTGATGAGCTCGAGGTTCTTGATGGCGTCCTGAACGATCTCGCCGAAGCCGAGCGTGACGATCGCGAGGTAGTCCCCGCGGAGACGCAGCGTCGGCGCCCCGAGGAGGATTCCCGCGATCGCACCGATCGCGCCTGCGATCAGGATTCCCGCCCAGAAGCCGACCTGGAACGGATAGACCTCGCAGGTCAGGATGCCGTAGGCGTACGCGCCGATCGCCATGAACGCGGCGATCCCGAGATGGAGGAGCCCCGTCCATCCGACCACGATGTTGAGCCCGAGCCCAAGCAGCGCGAACACCACCACGGTGCGCATCTGCGCGCTCAGCTGCACCGCGGGGAGCAGGAAGTCGAGGAGCGGCACGAGCGCAAGCCCGCCGAGCACGAAGAGCTGCCCGCGCGAGATGAACGGGAGCGACGGCGCCCGCGACGGAATCAGACCTTATCCCGCTGCTTGAGTCCGAGCAGGCCGCTCGGACGGAACACGAGGATCAGGATCAGGACGCCGAACACGACGACATTCGTCCACTCGGTCGCGATGTACTGGTCGCTCATCGCCCGGATCAGGCCGATGAGGATCCCGCCGAGCATCGCGCCGGGCATGCTGCCGATGCCGCCAAGCACCGCGGCCGTGAACGCGTCCATGCCCGCGCGGAAGCCCATCTGGAACGAGATGGTGTTGTTGTAGAGCGCCCACATGACGCTCGCGGCGCCGCCGAGGAATCCGCCGATCAGGAAGGTCGCTGAGATGACGCGGTCGGTGTCGATCCCCATCAGCCTGGCGCCGATGGGGTTCTGCGCCGTCGCGCGCATGCCGCGGCCGAGACGCGTCTTCTTCACGAAGAAGGTCAGGCCGATCATGATCGGAAGCGTGATCGCGAAGATCGCCACATCCTCGAGGCGCAGCATCACATTCGACTCCTCGCCGAGCAGATTGCTCGTGTCGAGAAGCTCCGGGAAATCCTTCGGCGCCGCAGCAGCGTTGCCGCCACCAAGCATCTCCATCGGGATGCCGCCCCAGAAGAGCGCCAGATTGACGAGGATGAAGCTCACGCCGATCGCGGCGACGAGTTGCGTGAGCTTGGGCGTGCGCCGGAGCGGCTTGTAGACCACCTTGTCGATCGCGACATTGAGTCCACCGCAGAAGACCCCCGCTCCGACCACGAGTCCGAAGAGCAGCAGCCAGTTCGAGCCCTCGCCGAGCGCGGAGGGATCGATGATGGCCGCTGCGCCAAGCGCGCCGACGAGCGTCAGCGCGAGGAACCCGCCGAGCGTGAACACATCGCCGTGGGCGAAGTTGATCAGCTCGATGATCCCGTAGACCATCGTGTAGCCCAGTGCGACCAGGGCGATGATCATGCCGTTCGACAGGCCGTAGATCACCTGCTGGAGGAAGACTTCGGTCTCGGTCATCCGGCGCTGCCTCTGCTGCGGTTTCGGCGCGAGCTGCGCTGGATCAATTGACGACCTTGACGGTGGTGAAGTCGCCGTCCTTGACGGTGTTCACGCTCATCGTGCGGTTTGTCGTGTCGCCGTTGGCGTCGAAGCTCCAGGTGCCGAGGGCGCCCTCGAAGTCCTTCGTGCGCCCCACTTCCTCGAGCAGGGTGGCGCGGGTGATGGGCTTGCCCGCCTCGTAGAGCCGCTGCATCGCCGCGATCACGACCTTGGTCGCCTCATAGCCGTAGACGGCGTAGCCCTCGGGCTCGCCGCCGTAGGTCTTCTTGTAGTTCTCGTAGAAATCCTTGCCCTTGCCCGTCAGCAGCTTGGGATCGACGCCACCGAAGGTGATGAAGCAACGCCCCTCGAGCGCACGGTTGCCCGCAGCCTCGATGAAGGCCTTCTCGTAGCAGCCATCGGGAACGATCAGCTTCGCGCGAAGGCCGCCCGAGACGATGTCCTTCGCGAGCTGGCCGGCGTTCGTCTGCGTGGTTCCGCCGAAGTAGACGAGGTCCGCGCCCGCCTGCTTCATCTTCGTGACGAGGCTCTTGTAGTTCGAGGCCTTGGGATCGATGCCCTCGACGCCGACCACCTCGAGGCCGATCTCCTTCGCGCGCGCCTCGAAGACACCCGCGACGCCCTTGCCGTAGACCTCGCGGTCGTTCAGGACGAACACCTTCTTCGCACCGATCTCCTTCGCGTAGTCGGCCGCCACGGCGCCCTGAACATCGTCGGTCGGAACCACGCGGAAGTAGTTGATCTTGCCGCTCGGCCGATACACGGCCGGCTCGTTCGCCTCGCCGAAGCCTTCCTTGGTGAGGCTCGGCGCCGTGTTGGCGGGGCTGACCATCACGATGCCCGCTGCGTTCAGCTTCGGCATGGAGATCTTGGCCGCGCCGGAGTTGTAGGTGCCGATGTAGGCGAGCACGGTCGGGTCGCCGATCGCCTTGTCGGCGTTCTGCGCCTCGACGGCGGGGTCCCAGTTGCCGCGCTGGGGGCTGGCGTCGTCCCAGTCCTCGTAGGCGATCTTGCGAGACCCGATGGCGCCGCCGACCTCGGCGATCGCCATCTTGATGCCGTTGACCATGCTCGTGGTCTGGGCGTTGGCGCTGCCGGTGCGCGGCAGGCTCGAGACGATCTTGATGACTCCCTCGCCGCCGGCGTCGCCCTTCTTGGCCTCGCCAGCCTGCGCGAAGGCGGCTGCGGGCGAAAGGAGCGCGGTCAGGGCCAGCACGGAGATCAGTCTGCGGGTCAACATGGGGTTCGTCCTTCCTGATGCAGGGACAGGTTTTGGAGTCTAGCGGAAAGCTTCCCCACCCGCAGCCGCCGAGCGGCATGCCGAGGGGCGCGCGGCCGGCACGGCCGCGCCTCCACGGACGCGCGCAATGCGCGGGGATTCCCCGCAAACGGGCCTGTGAGAGTCCGAGCCCAGATTCTGCGGCGCGTCTGTCGCGCGTCCTCGGACGAGTCCGGCGGCTCACGGATCATGCGGGCAGGAAGCAACCGCACGAGAGGGCCGTTCGATCGGCCTTCCCAACCGCAGCCCACGAGGACTCTCGGCGCGATCCGCGATCGGTCGCGTGGCGCTGGCGAATGGCCGCCGCCATCCACCCGCGGGCCGAGGGCTCCGCGTCGCGGCGGCGCGCACCTGGGTGCGAGGGATCCGGGCGTTCACGAGAAAGCGCGCACGAGCTCGTCGAGCGTGTCGTTGCCGACGCGCATTCCACGCGCCTCGCGCGCCACGACCTCCGCTGCGATGGGCGCCGGATCGCGGCCGAGGAAGCCGTCGGCCACGACGCGCAGGTCGGCCGTCATCCGCGCCCGGCGCGAGTCGTCGCCGAGGATCGCGAGGGCCTCGTCCGCGATGCCCTGGGGCCCGCCCGCGTAGGGAACGAACTCGGGAACGATGCGTCGGCCCGCGAGGATG
>CAYMSD010000137.1:2258-6061 GCA_964393015.1 uncultured Klebsiella sp. | reverse complement strand
CCCATGATCATCACGAAGAGCGTGGGCACCACGATCTGGTCGACGACGACCGCGCCGAGCATGCCGCCGAGCACCACGATGCCGATCGACTGGCGGCTCTGGCCACCCGCGCCCGTCGCGATCGCAAGCGGCAGGATGCCGAGGATGAACGCGAAGCTCGTCATCAGGATCGGCCGCAGGCGGAGCTTCGACGCGTTCACCGCCGCGTCGAGCACGGACTCGCCCGCGTAGTACCGCTCGGCCGCGAACTCCGTGATCATGATGGCGTTCTTCGCGGCGAGCCCGACGAGCATCACGAGGCCGATCTGCGCATAGACATCGAGCGAGCGGCCCGTGAGGCGGATGGCGACGAGCGCGCCGAGCACCGCGAACGCGACCGACAGCAGCACGTTGAACGGCAGCGCCCACGACTCGTACTGCGCGGAAAGCAAGAGGAACACGGCGAGAAGCGCGAGCCCGAAGATGAGCGGCGCGTATCCGCCCGACTCGATCTCCTGGTAGGTCGTGCCCGTCCACTCGTAGGTGAAGCCCGCGGGAAGCGTGGCGGCCGCCACCTCCGCCACAGCCGCGATCGCGTCGCCCGAGCTGTATCCCGCGCCCGGGTTCCCGTTCACCTGGATGGTGTTGAAGCCGTTGTAGTGCGTCGCGTTGTCGGGCGCGATGCCGATGGTGACGCTCGCGAGCGCCGACATCGGCACCATCTTCCCGTCGCGGTTGCGCACATGGATCGCCTCGATGTCGACCGGGTCGAGGCGCGCGCCCGCCTCGGCCTGGATCATCACGTTGTAGACCTGGCCGTAGAGGTTGAAGTTGTTGACGAACGACTGGCCAAGCGACTGCCCGAGCGCGGAGAAGATGTCGCTCATCGAGACGCCGACGAGCTCCGCCTTCGAGCGGTCGATCGCGAGGCGCGCCACCGGCACGGAGTCGGTGAACGGCGAATTGAGGCCCGAAAGCTCGGGCCGCTTCGATGCCGCCTCGATGAATGTGCGCGCCACCTCCGCGAAGTCGGAGAAGCTGCCGCCCTTCGTGTCCTGGAGCTGCAGCTGCCAGCCGCCCACGGCGCCGAGGCCCTGGATCGGCGGCGGCGGCACTGGGAACACATTGCCCTCGGGAATCGAGACGAGCTTCGGGAACGCGCGCACGATGATGGCGCGCGCGTTCTCGGTGATCGGGTCGCGCTCGTCCCACGGCTTCAGGATCGCGATCAGGAACGCGGAGTTCGTCTGCTGCGTGCCCGTGAGGAAGTTGAATCCCTCGATCTGCAGCACGTTCTCGACCGACGGATCGGCCGCGATGATCGCGCGCGCCTCCTCGGAGACCGCGAGCGTGCGCGGCAGGCTCGCGCCGGGCGGCAGCTGCACGGCGACGAAGTAGTAGCCCTGGTCCTCGTTCGGAATGAACGCCGTCGGCGTGCGCGCGAGGAGCACGCCGATCGCGCCGACTGCAATCACGAACGCAGCGGCGACCGCGTACCAGTGCCTGCCCGACCAGTGGACGACGCGCCCGTAGCGCTCGCGGAACGCGTCGAACACGCGGTTGAAGACGACGAACGGCTTGAAGCGCGGCTTGTGCACGCCCGGCTTCAGGAAGATGGCGCAGAGCGCGGGCGAGAGCGTGAGCGAGTTCACCGACGAAAGCGCGATCGAGAACGCGATCGTCAGCGCGAACTGGTTGTAGAGCTGCCCCGTGATCCCGGGCATGAGCGCAGCGGGGATGAAGACCGCGAGAAGGACCAGGCTCGTCGCGATGATCGGCCCCGTGACCTGGTCCATCGCCTTCCCGGCCGCGTCCTTGAGGTCTGTCGCCCCCTGCTCGAGCTGGTGGTGCACATTCTCGACGACGATGATCGAGTCATCGACGACGAGGCCGATCGCAAGCACGAGCCCGAGGAGCGTGAGCGTGTTGATCGAGAAGCCGAACACCGCCATCGCGGCGAAGGTTCCCACGATCGACACGGGGATCGCGATCATCGGGATGAGCGTCGCGCGCCAGTCCTGCAGGAAGATGAAGATGACGAGGAGGACGAGGATCGCAGCCTCGACGAGCGTGTGGACGAGCTCCTCGAGCGACGCGGAGACGAAGAGCGTGGTGTCGAAGGCGACCTCGTGCGTGACACCTGGCGGCAGCAGCGGCGCGAGGCGGTCGAGCTCCTCGCGCACCGACTGCGCCACCGCGAACGCGTTCGCGTCGGGCAGCTGGTAGACGCCGATCAGCGCCGCGCCCTTGCCGTTGAAGTGCGAGGTGCTCGAGTAGAGGTACGAGCCGATCTCGACGCGCCCGAGGTCGCGGATCCGCACGATCGCGCCGTCCTCGCCCGCGCGGACGACGATGTCCTCGAACTCCTCCACGCTCGTCAGGCGCCCCTTCGTGACGAGGCTCACCGTGAACGCGGGCGACCCCGCGCTCGGCTGCGCGCCGAGCGAGCCGATCGCGGCCTGCTTGTTCTGCCGCTGCACGGCCTGCGCGACCTCCGCGCTCGAGATCCCGAGCGCGGCGAGCTTCGGCGGGTCGAGCCAGACGCGCATCGCGTACTCCTCGAGGCCGAAGATCGTGACCTGCCCCACGCCCTCGAGGCGCTGGAGCGCGGGAACGATCGAGATGTCGGCGAGGTTCGTGAGCGCGCGCGTGTCGTAGGCGCCGTCCGGCGAACGCAGCGCCGCCACGAGCGTCATGTTCGTCGACTGCTTGGTGACGGTGACGCCGAGCTGCTGCACCTCTGGCGGCAGCTGCGCGAAGGCCTGCTGCGCGCGGTTCTGCACATCGACCGCCGCGATGTTCAGGTCGTAGCCCACCTCGAAGGTCACGGTGATGATGCTCTGGCCCGTGTTCGTCGAGTTCGAGCTCATGTACAGCATGCCCTGCACGCCGTTGATCTCTTTCTCGAGCGGGAGCGTCACGGCCTGCGCGACGGTCTCCGAGTCTGCGCCGTTGTAGATCGCCGACACCTGCACCGTGGGCGGCGCGATCGTGGGGAACTGCGCGATCGGCAGCGTGAACATCGTGGCCACGCCCGCGAGGAGCGTGATCAGCGCGATGACCGTCGCGAAGATCGGGCGCGAGATGAAGAACCGCGAGAGTGAACCGCCGGACATGCGCGCTCCTTAACCCGCGTTGCGCGCGGGCGCCTCGACGACCTTCGACCCGACGGAAAGCTTCTGGACGCCCGCCGTCACGATGCGGTCGCCCGCGGCGATGCCGCTGACGATGCCCACGAAGCCCTCGTCGCGGATCGCGACCTCGACCTCGACCCGCTCGACCGTCGAGTCGGACTTCACGCGCCACACGAAGAAGTCGGACTCCTGCGGCACGAGCGCCTCGACGGGCACGAGCACGGCGGGCGCCTTGAGTTCGCCAAGATCGACCGTGACGAGCGAATAGGTGCCAGCGCGGAACGCGCCGCTCGGGTTCGGGAACTCCGCGCGCAGCATGATGGTCGAGGTCGTCGGGTCGACCGCGTTCGCAGCGAAGACAATCGAGCCCTTCGCCGTGATCGACGCGTCACCGCCATAGGCGATCGTCGCCTCGACCGGACCCTTCGCGAGAAGCGCCGCGAGCGCGGGCCACTCCGTCGCGCTCGGGCTGAACTGGACCCACATCGGATCGGTCTGGACGAGCGTGTTGAGCGCGACCGTGTATCCCGCGCCCACCATCTGCCCTTCCGACACGAGCGACTTTCCGAGAAGGCCGTCCATCGGCGCGACGACGGTGCAATACGAGAGGTTGAGCTCCGCCGTCTCGAGCTGCGCCGTCGCTGCGGCGACCTGCGCGTTCGCAACGCCCACCTGGCTCTGCGCGCTCGC
>CAYMSD010000137.1:0-2158 GCA_964393015.1 uncultured Klebsiella sp. | reverse complement strand
GTCTCGAGGAATCCCTGCACGCGCGCGCTGAGGTCGACGGGCCGCACCGACGCCGTGATGCCCGGGTAGGTCTTCGATCGCCGCAGCGTGCGCGCCTCCGCGACCGCCGTCCGCACCGAGATCTCGGTTGGCCGCATGGGCGGAGGCGCCGCGCCGCCGCAGGAAACGGCCGTCGCGAGGTGCGCAGAGCCGAGGATCGTCGCAGCGAGCGCGACGGCGCCGAAGCGCGCGCGTGCGGTGGCGGGTGCGTTCAACGCTCTTTTTCTCATTGGCCTGTTTCCGTCGATATTGTCGTGTCGGGTGTCGTGTCGGTTGTCGTGTCGGTCGCTGCGGCAGCCGCCGCGCGGTCGAGGTCCGCGTCGCTCCAGCCGCCGCCAAGCGCGCGGCAGAGCGAGACGAACGCCTGCAGCACCACGCCGCGCGCCTCGACCTCGGCGCGCTCCGCGTCGAGTTCCTGCCTGCGCACATCGAGGAGGACCGTGATGTCGGTGACGCCTGCGTCGAACTGCTGCTCCGCGAGTTCGCGCGCGCGCCCGGCGCTCGCCCGCGCGGTGCCCGCAAGACGCACGCCCTCGCGCGCCTCCACGAAGTCGCCAGTCGACGCGGAAAGATCGGCAAGCGCCTCGAGGATCGCGCCGCGATAGCGCGCAAGCGCCGCCTCCGCGAGCGCCTTCTGCTGCGCGGCCTGCGCGTCGAGCCTGCCTCCCTCGAAGAGAGGCCACCAGACCGAGGGGCCGATCGTGTAGGCCTTGTTCGCGAGGTCGCCGAGCCCCGAGAAGCTGTTCGCTGCGATGTAGAAGTTCCCAGAGATGCTGATCGTCGGCAGCTTCGCGGCTTGGGCGATCCCGATCCGCTCTGTCGCCGCGCGAAGCTCCTCGCGCGCTGCGCGCACATCGGGCCGTCGCTCGACGAGATCCGCGGGAAGGCCGATGCCCACGACCTCGGGCACGGCGGGAATCACGCTCTCCGCGTTCAGAACACCCGAGATTTCCGCAGGTTCCGTGCCGCACAAGACCGCCAGTTGCGCCACAGCGCCCGCGATTCCCGCATCGACCTGCGGCAGCTGCGCGCGCGCCGCATCGAGCTGCGCATCGACGCGCGCAACGTCAAGCGCCGTCACCACGCCCGCGTCGTAGCGCGCCCGCACGGTGTCGTGAATCGACGAATAGACCTCGACGCTGCGCACAAGCACGGCGCGGCGCGCCTCGAGCGTGCGCAGCTGGCCATAGACGGCGCCTACCTGCGCGCGAACAGAGACGAGCGCGTCGCGCAAGAGCTCGACCTGCTTCGCCGCGTCCGCCTTCGCCAGCTCGACCTGCCGCTTCACGGAACCCCAGAGGTCGATCTCCCACGCGGACATGCCGATCCCGTAGGCATACATGTTGTAGGGCTCGCTGCGCACGCCCTCCGCCGCAAGCTGCGCGATGTTCGTGAGCGTCCGCGCATACTGGGCGCCGAGTCCGACCGTCGGCCACAGCTGCGCCTCGCTCACGCCGACCCCCGCGTAGGCCGCACGCACGGCGCCGAGCGACGCCTCGAGCGAGGTGTTGTTCGCCTCCGCGCGCGCCACGAGCTCGTGCAGCGTCGGGTCGTCGACAAGCTCCCACCACTTCGCCGCCACAGGCTGGTCGCTCGCAACCCCATCGCGCGCAGGCGCCCGAAGCGCGTCTACCGCGGGTGCATCGACAGCGGGCGCGGCGTCGGGCCCGACCCTGCATGAAGGCGACCAGAGGGCGAACGACGCAACCACGCAGGTCGCGGCCGCGCGCGGCCATCCATCGCATTGCCTCGATCGGGACATCCGCGCAGTCTACGAAACTTCGGCGGTCTTCTGTGCTCGCGCCGCCACCGCTGCGCATCCGCGCGGATTCGGATACGAATCCCGCCTTCCCATGCCGTCTCTCCTCGACCCGATCACGCTCCGCGACCTCGCCTGCCCGAACCGCGTCTTCATGGCGCCGCTCACCCGCCAGCGCGCGAAGGCGCCCGGCGATGTGCCCGGCGAACTCCAGGCCGAGCACTACGCGCAGCGCGCGTCGTTCGGCCTCCTCATCAGCGAGGCCACGCAGATCTCGCCCGAGGGCAAGGGCTACCCGAACACGCCTGGCATCTACTCCGACGAACAGGTCGCGGGCTGGAAGCTCGTCACCGACCGCGT
>CAYMSD010000136.1:0-6179 GCA_964393015.1 uncultured Klebsiella sp. | reverse complement strand
TTGAGCGGTCGCCGCTGCGGCGGCTCCCTTTGGTGCTTGGGTGTGTCTCGGTCGCGGTCGCCGCTGCGGCTATTCTGACGCGGTGCGCCTCTTCGTTCCGATCATCCTCCTTGTCCTCGCGCTCGTCGCGGCCGTCTCGCTCGACCGGCCGCTCCCGCCCGCGGACCTCGTGATCGTCGACCGCAGCGATGTCTACACGCTCGACCCGCAGCGGATGAGCTACCAGCATGAGCTCCGCCGCGCGCGCGTGATCTATGAAACGCTCGTCAACATTCGCGCGGAGGATTGCGAGATCGTCCCGGGCGTCGCCGAGCGCTGGGAGATCTCGGCGGACGGCACCACCTACACCTTCCACCTCCGCGACGACGCCAAGTGGTCGAACGGCGACCCCGTGACGGCGGAGGACTTCCGCCGCACCTGGCGCCGCGCCATCCTGCCCGACTCCGCCGCCGACTACTCCGCGCTCTTCTTCTCGATCAAGGGCGCGAAGGAGTTCTTCGACCATCGCCAGCGCCTCCTCGCCGAGTTCGCCGCCGCGAAGGCCGAGGGCCAAGCCGTCGATGCGCAGGAGCTCTGGACCGAGACGCTCGCGGCCTTCGACGAGATGGTCGCGCTGCGCGCGCCCGATGCGCGCACCTTCGTCGTCGAGCTCAAGGCGCCCCTCGCCTACTTCCTCGATCTCTGCGCGTTCCCCTGCTTCGCGCCCGTGCATGGCCCGACGGTCGACGCGTTCGTCTCGATCGACCCCTCGAGCGCCCGCATGATCCAGCGCCACGACTGGACGAAGCCCGGGCGCATCGTGGTGAACGGGCCGTATGTGCCGACCGTGTGGCGCTACAAGCGCGACATGCGCCTCGAGCTGAACCCGCACTACTGGAACAAGGCGGGCGTGGTCGCGAGGTCGATCGAGTGCCGCACCATCGAGAACCCGAACACGGGCGTCCTCAGCTACGAGTCTGGCGCCGTCGACTGGCTCACGGATGTGGGGCCCGAATACAAGACCGAGATGCTGGCGGAGCGCCGCGCCTATCTCGAGCGCTTCAAGGCGGAGCTCGACGCGGGCCTCGCGCTCGGCGGGCGCGTCGACGATGTCGTCGCGTCGCTTCCCGAGCCCGGCAGCGGCGAGCGGCGCAATGTGCGCGGCTTCAACGCCTTCGGCACGGACTTCTTCAGCTTCAACTGCCGCCCCGCGCTGCCTGGCGACAGGGCGAACCCGTTCCACGACGCGCGCGTGCGCCGCGCCTTCGCGCTCGCCGTCGACAAGCAGGCGCTCGTCGACCGCGTCACGCGGCTCGGCGAGCGCGTGGCCTCCACGCTTGTGCCGCACGGCTCGATCCCCGGCTACCCGCGCGTCGACGGCCTCGGCTACGACCCTGAGCGCGCGCGCGCGGAGCTGAAGGCGGCGGGCTGGGAGGACCGCAACGGCGACGGCATCGTCGAGGATGCGAACGGCGTCAAGTTCCCCACCGTCGACATCCTCTACTCGACCTCGAGCCCGCGCTACCAGAACCTCGCGCTCGCCATGCGCGACATGTGGAAGCGCGAGCTTCGCGTCGCGGCCGAATGCCGCGGCAAGGACTCGAAGCTCTACAAGGAGGACCTCAAGAAGGGGAACTTCATGATCGCGCGCGGCGGCTGGTACGGCGACTACGGCGACCCGACCACCTGGCTCGACCTCCAGCTGAGCGACAACGGCAACAACGACCGCGGCTACGCGAACCCAGAGTTCGACCGCATGCTCGCCGAGGCGAACGCGGAGACGGACCCCGCGCGCCGGCTCGAGCGCCTCGCGGAGTGCGAGCGCTGGCTCTTCACGGTCGAGATGCCGATGCTGCCCCTCTGCAACTATGTCTCCGTCTACGGCTACGACCCCGTCGAGACGGCGGGGATGACGGATCACCCGCGCCTCGAGCAGGATCTCTCGACGCTCGGCCCGCGCGAGCGCCGCGCGGAGGCCGAAGGCGGCCGTGGACGCGGCGCGAAGGCGCCCGCCGCGAAGGACGGCCTTCCATGAGCGCGCAGCCAACCTCCGTCGCAGGGCTCGTCGGGCGGCGCCTGCTGCAGCTGCCGCTCATCGTGCTCGCCGTCTACACGCTGACATTCATCCTCGCGTGGAGCGTGCCGGGCAACCCGCTCGAGAACCCCGAGGGCCGCCGCCCGCCCGCGGAGATCGTCGAGGCGATGAAGAAGCAGTACAAGCTCGACGACCCCGTCGCGTTCTACTTCGACTACCTCGGCAAGGCGAGCGGCGTGGCGTGGCTCCTCGGCCGCGACGATGTGCCCGCCGATCTCCCCGCGGACCTGCGCCCACCCGTCTTCGACCTCGGCCCGTCGCTCAAGCAGCCCGACTGGAGCGTGAACGAGATCCTCGCGACCGGGCTTCCCGTCTCGATCACGCTCGGGCTCTCCGCGATGCTCCTCGCCGTCGCGATCGGGGTCTTCGCGGGAGTGGTCGGCGGCCTCAAGCCTGGAAGCGCCGCGGACTTCCTCACCCAGCTCGTCGCCATCATCGGCATCAGCCTGCCGAGCTTCGTCATCGGCAGCGCGCTCCTCATGCTCTTCGCGGTGCAGCTCGGCGCGTTCCCCGTCGGCGGCTGGGGCGGCCTCTCGTATGTCGTCCTCCCGGCGCTCACGCTGTCGCTTCCGTTCGCGGCGTACATCTCGCGCCTCGTCCGCTTCGGCATGATCGAGGAGATGGGCGCCGACCACATCCGCACGGCGCGCGCGAAGGGGCTTCCGCGCTGGAAGGTCGCGTTCAAGCACGCGCTCAAGAACGCGTTCCTGCCGGTGCTCTCCTACCTCGGGCCTGCGACGGCGATCGCGCTCACGGGCTCGTTCGTGGTCGAGAAGGTCTTCGCGGTCCCGGGCGTCGGCCAGCACTTCGTCGACGGCGTGCTCGGCAAGGACATCACGCTCGTGATGGGCGTGGTGCTCGTCTACTCGACGCTGATGGTCGTCTTCAACCTCGCGGTCGATGTGCTCTACCGGTTCGTCGACCCGCGCATCGCCTGAGCGTCCCGCGCGGCGTCCGCGCCCTCGAGCGCCACGCGCATGCGCTCGAGCAGCGCGCGCTCGAGCCGCTCGTCGCGCGCGACGGGCGTCCACAGCGAGCGGTCGCGCGGAAGCGAGCCGTCGTCGGGCGCCGTCGTGTCGCGCCAGAAGCTGCCGAGCGCCCGCGTGTAGGCGGAGCCTTGGTACCCAGGGCGGAACCGCCGCTCGACAGACACGGCGACGCGCACCTCGAGCGCGCCCTTCGCATCGACCGACCGCTCGGCGCTGCCGTCCTGCGCGCCGTCCTGCGCGCCCGCTGCATACGCCTCGATGTCGGAGCCGACGCCGCGCTCGGACCCGGGAAGCACGGGCCCGACGAGCGGCGTGGTCGACTGCAGTCCAGACTCAAGCCCTGACGGGCGGAAACCAGCGGGCACGAACTCGAAGCGCGCGCGGCGGCGCTCGAATCCGAAGGTTCCCCCGAGAATGTCGTCGGCGGTGCCTTCGCCCCAGGTCCACGGCTCTACGAGCGAGCCGCCGAACCGCGGCGCCGTCTCGATGGTGCCTGCGCGGCGGTCGACGACCTCGGGGACGAGTCCCTCCGCGCGCGCAGCCTCGCAGGCGGCCTCGAACGCCTGCGCGTAGCGGTCGCCCGGCACGCTGAGGAGCGCGGGGCCGCCAGGGTCGCTCGCGCACGAGGTGAGGCCGATCGAGGCGATCACGGACACGGCGGCGGCGATCGCACGCATGGTGCCGCGCGCGGCGCGGGCCCTCGGTCGGTTTATCGCGTTCGCAGCGGTCGTCATGGCGCGGAGTGTACCGCCCGTCCGATAGGGCGCTCGCACAGACCGACGCGCCCGCAGAAGAACGAATCGGCCTTCGTTCCCCGCGAACCTTGTCGCAAACCTTGACCCGCGCCGAGCCGATCGTACGCTTGGCGTTCACCCGCCTGGGCAACTGCGAGGAATCGCGGCGCGTTCGGGTTTTTCAGGAAACGCAGCCGTCCCCGCTGCGAACCGACCGCGTCGCCGCACGGAGTCCGTCCCGACAGTCCCGTCAGTCCGCCACGAGAGCGAGAGGCATGCACAAGCGAGTCCCAACCACGCGTTCCTCGTCCGAGCCCGCCCGAACCCGTTCGGCGCGCCGCGGCCTTGCCGTGCGCGGTGTGCTCGCCGTCGCGGGCGTCGGCGGAGCGATCGCCATGGTCGCGCTCTTCACGAGTTCCTCGAGCGCGCGAGGCGGCGGGCAGACGCAGGTGCCGACGACGATCGCGGACTTCTTCCAGCCGGGCACGCAGCCTGATCCGTCCGAGCAGACGCTCATCCCGATCGTCCCCGCGATGAACTGCACCTTCTGCCACTCGGAGTACGGCGTCGAGGTCGCGCCCTACGACACCTGGGTGGCGAGCCTGATGGCGCAGAGCGCGCGCGACCCGATCTGGCACGCGGCGCTCGCGATCGCGAACCAGGACGCCAATGTCGGCGGCGAGACCTGCATCCGCTGCCACGCTCCCGGCGCATGGCTCGGCGGCCGCTCCTCGACGGGCACGACCGACAACTTCACGCCCGACGACTTCGACGGCATCAACTGCCACTTCTGCCACCGCGCCGTGAACCCCGTGCTCGGCGAAGGCAGCGCGATCGGCTATCCGGGCGACCCCGCGGAGCCCGATGTCCCGATCATCAGCGCGCTGCAGAAGCAGGGCCTGATCCCGCAGGGCGCGGGCAACGCGCGCTACATCATCGACCCGGACGACAACCGCCGCGGGCCCTTCGACGATGTTCCGCTCAACCTCCACGGCAGCGAGACGAAGCTCATCACCTCGCCCTACCACCGCACGAGCGAGTTCTGCGGCACCTGCCACGATGTGAGCAATCCGCTCTACTCGAAGAACAAGAAGGGCGAGTATGTCCTGAACGCCCTCGGATCGCCGCACCCGACGCAGGATCCGATGGACATGTACCCCGAGCAGCGCACCTACAGCGAGTGGCTGCACAGCGCGTTCCCGAACGGCGTCGCCTACCCCGACCACCGCTTCGGCGGCAACGACCCGGACGGGATCGTCTCGAGCTGCCAGGACTGCCACATGCCGAAGGTCGTCGCGGGCGGCTGCCGCTTCGCGGAGTTCGGCGACCCGTGGTTCGAGCGGCCCGACATGCCGCAGCACTCCTTCGCGGGCGCGAACACCTGGGTCGTGCAGGCGATCCGCAACATCATGGGGCCGGAGGAAGCCGACGGCATCGGCCTCACGCAGGAGCGCATCGACGAAGCGTCGGCGCGAACGATCTCCATGCTGCAGGCCGCGAGCGACATGACGCTGTCGCAGAAGGGGTCCGCGCTGCGCGTGCGCGTGACCAACGAGTCGGGTCACAAGCTGCCGTCGGGCTACCCCGAAGGCCGCCGCATGTGGCTCAATGTGAAGTTCAAGGACGCGAAGGGCGCCGTGATCGCGGAGCGCGGCGCCTACGACAGCAAGTCGGCCACGCTCTCGGCGAAGGACACCAAGGTCTATCAGGCGAAGCACGGCATCACGCCCGCGATCTCGAAGCTCACGGGCATTCCCTCTGGGCCCGGCTTCCACCTCGCGCTCGCGAACAAGGTCTTCTTCGACAACCGCATTCCGCCGCGCGGCTTCACCAACGCCGCGTTCGACGCGATCGGGTCGGGCGCCGTCGGATACTCCTACGCCGACGGCCAGCACTGGGACGACACGAACTATCCGATCCCCGCGGGCGCGGTCGCCGCAACGGTGACGCTCTACTACCAGACCACGACGCGCGAGTACATCGAGTTCCTGCGCGACGCGAATGTCACGAACGACGCAGGCCAGGTGGCCTACGACGCGTGGGTCGAGGCGGGCAAGAGCGCGCCCGTCGCGATGGACACAGCCACGATCACGCTCTCGACGGGCAGCCCTGCCGACCTCAACGGCGACGGCGCCGTGAACGCGGCCGATCTCTCGATCCTGCTGTCGAACTGGGGCACATCGGGCCTCGGCGACATCAACGCGGACGGCATCGTGAACGCCGCGGATCTCTCGATCCTGCTGTCGAGCTGGTCGTGATTTGAGCGGCCGCCGCTTGCGGCGGCGGCCTTTGGCGATACGGGCAGCATGGGTTTCCGTATCCTCTCACCGTGCAGACGCAGTCGGACATCAAGTCGATCCTGAGCGCGCGCGGGCTCTCGCC
>CAYMSD010000135.1:0-6347 GCA_964393015.1 uncultured Klebsiella sp. | reverse complement strand
ACGCGCTCGAGGCCGCGCAGCGGCCGTAGCACCAGAGGGAGCGGCCGCAGCCGCGACCGCTCAAACTCAGTCGCCCTGGTCGAGGATGGCCATGAACGCCTCCTGCGGGATCGACACGGAGCCGATCTGCTTCATGCGCTTCTTGCCTTCCTTCTGCTTCTCGAGGAGCTTGCGCTTGCGCGTGATGTCGCCGCCGTAGCACTTGGCGAGCACGTTCTTGCGCATCGCCTTGATCGACTCGCGCGCGATGATCTTGCCGCCGATCGCGGCCTGCAGGGGGATCTCGAACTGGTGGCGGTCGATCTGCTCCTTCAGCTTCTGCAGGATCGCGCGCGAGCGCTGCTCGGCGTTGTCGCGGTGGCAGATGAGCGACAGCGCCTCGACGGCCTCGCCGTTCACGAGGATCTGCACCTTCACGAGGCGATCCTCGCGGTAGCAGGTGATCTGGTAGTCCATCGTGCCGTAGCCGCGCGTCACCGACTTCAGCTTGTCGTAGAAGTCGTAGATGATCTCGGCGAGCGGGATCTCGTACTTCAGGATCTGCCGCGTCTCGCTGATCATCTCCTGCGCCTGGAAGATGCCGCGGCGCGTCTCCGCGAGCTTCATCAGGTCGCCGATGTTCTCGTTCGGGCAGATGATCTCGATCTTGACGATCGGCTCGAGGATTCCCTTGATCCTCGAGCCGTCGGGAAGGTCGGCGGGATTGTGGATCTCGACCTGCGTGCCGTCGTTGAGGTCGACCTTGTACGACACCGTCGGCGCCGTCTGCACGATCGACACGCCGCCCTCGCGCTCGAGCCGCTCCTGCACGATGTCCATGTGCAGGAGGCCGAGGAAGCCGCAGCGGAAGCCGAAGCCGAGCGCCTCGCTGTGCTGCGGCTCGAAGGTGAAGCTTGCGTCGTTCAAGTGCAGCTTCTCGATCGCCTCGCGCAGCTGCTCGAAGTCGGACTTCTTGCCGTCCTCGTCGGCGCTCGACGGGTAGAAGTCGCAGAACACCATCTGCTTCGGCTCCTCGTAGCCCTCGAGCGCGACTTCCGCCGGGTCGAGGTCGAGCGTGATGGTGTCGCCGACGCGCACGTCGCCGAGCGTCTTCATGCCCGCGCACACCGAGCCGACCTGCGCGTAGTTGAGCTCCTTCACCTTCTGCGGGAACGGCGTGTAGCGCAGGAGTTCCGTCACCGAGAAGGTGCGGCCCGTGCCCATCATGCGGATCTTGTCGCCCTGCTTCAGGTTGCCGTCGAAGACGCGCACGTACATCACGACGCCGCGGTACTCGTCGTACTTCGCGTCGAAGACGAGGCCGCGCAGCTTCCTCGTGGTCGGCGGCTTCGGCGCAGGAAGCTTCTCGCAGATCGCGTCGAGAAGCTGCTGGATTCCCTGCCCCGTCTTGGCGGAGACGGCGATGCAGTCCTCCGCGGGGAAGCCGAAGACCTGCTCGACCTCCATCGCCACGCGGTCCGGGTCGGCGGCGGGGAGGTCGATCTTGTTGATGACGGGGATGAGCGTCAGGTCGCCCGCGACGGCGAGGTAGGCGTTCGCGACCGTCTGCGCCTGGACGCCCTGCGTCGAGTCGACGACGAGCACGGCGCCTTCGCACGCCTTCAGCGCGCGCGACACCTCGTAGGTGAAGTCGACGTGGCCCGGCGTGTCGATGAAGTTGAGTTCGTACTCCTCGCCCTTGTAGGTGTGCTTCACCGTCACGGCCGAGGCCTTGATGGTGATGCCGCGCTCGCGCTCGAGGTCCATCGAGTCGAGGAACTGGGCGCGCGCCTCGCGCTGCGACACGGCCTTCGTCTCCTGGAGAAGACGGTCGGCGAGGGTCGACTTGCCGTGGTCGATGTGGGCGATGATGGAGAAGTTGCGGATCTTCACGGGAATCGGACAGTGTAGCCGTCCCGCGCCTTCGGTTGAGCCCCTGATTGGTCGGCTGTTTCACACGCTCCGCGCGTGCCTGCCCGCCAGTCCGGCCAGCCGTCCCCGCGCTTCGCGGACGCGGGACTCGGGGATGGTCCCGTCGACGACGGCCGCCGCGAGCGCATCGACGACCTCGTGCTGCGCCTCGTGCGTGTGGCAGACGAGGAGCGCGTCGACCCCTGATGCGACCGCACGCACGGCGGCCTTCCCGCAGCCGAAGTGCTCGCTGATGGCCTTCATCTCGAGGCAGTCGCTGACGCAGACGCCGCGGAACCCGACCTCGCCGCGCAGGAGCGAGACGGCGGGGGCGCTCATCGTGGCGGCGACGCCCGGGTCGAGGGCGTCGAAGACGACATGCGTCGTCATCACGCAGGAGACGCCCGCCCGCACTGCGGCCCGGAAGGGCACAAGCTCGCAGGCGCGCAGGCGGTCGAGCGCGTGCGGGAGTCGGGGCAGGTCGTGGTGCGAGTCCTTGTCGGTGTCGCCGTGGCCCGGGAAGTGCTTGGCGCACGCCGCGAGCTCCTCTTCGAGGCCCGCGATCATCGCGGCGCCGAGCTCTGCGACGACCGCAGGGTCGCGCGAGAACGAGCGCTCGCCGATCACGGGGTTCGCGGGGTTCGAGTCCACATCGACGACGGGCGCCAAGTCGATGTCGAAGCCCGCGTCGCGCACCTGCGCGCCGAGGCGGCGGCCGATCTCGCGGACCTCGGAGGGGGACTTGCCGCCGATCTCGCGCAGCGACGGAAAGCGCTCGAAGCCCTCGGTCAGGCGCGTCACGCGCCCGCCTTCCTGGTCGACCGAGAGGAGGAGCGGCCCTGGCGCGATCGACTTGAGTTCGCGAATGAGGGCGCGCGTCTCGTCGCGCGTGCCGACATTGCGGGCGAAGAGGATCACGCCCGACACGCCGCGGTGGATGAGCTTCGCCGTCTCGGGCGGCGGGATCTTCCCGTCGAAGCCGATCCAGAGGAGGGGTCGAACGAGGTCTTCCGCTTCGGTCGCGCGCATCGCGCGCACTGTAGCGTTCAGCGGGGCGGCTTCAGTGCCGATGCGCGATCGGAAGCGAGACCTTCTTCTCGAGCTCGTCCGTCGGCACCGCGATCAGGTCGTAGCCGTTCGCGTCGACCACCGTGCAGCGGACGAGTTCGCCCGGCGAGCGCTTCTCGGTCGACTGGACATAGGTGAGCGAATCGATCGACGGCGCCTGGAAGTACGCGCGGCCCGTGTAGAGCGCGCCGCCCTTCGTCACGCCCGTCGTCGCGCGCGACTTCGACTTGCCGGCCGAGACCGAGTCGATGAGGACATCGAGCTGGACCTTGGACTCGGCCTGCAGCTTCGCGTTCTCGAAGGCGATCTCCTGCTGGAGAAGCATGAGGCGCTCCTCGCGCTCGCGCTTGACCTCGTCGGGCACCGCGAGGGACGGGTCCTGCTCCATGGTGCCGGCGGGGGTGCCCGCCTCCGCCGAATAGCGGAACACGCCGAGCATCTCGAACTGCTGCTCGCCGATGAACTCGAGGAGCTCTTCGAAGTCGTCCTCCGTCTCGCCGGGGAATCCGACGATGAAGGTCGTGCGGATCGCGATTCCGGGCACGCGGTCGCGGAGTTTCGCGAGCAGTTCGCGCGTGTGCGCCGAGGTCGTGTGTCGCCGCATCGCCGACAGCATCGCGTCGCTCGCGTGCTGGAGCGGCATGTCGATGTACTTGACGATGTTGTCGAGCCTCGCGATCGCGTCGATCGACGCGTCGTCGAACTTCGACGGGTATGCGTACATGAGGCGCATCCAGCCGCCGCCGAACTCGCGCGCCACGCCGTCGATCGTCCTGAGGAGGCCGGGCAGGCCGCCGTCGTAGCCGACGTCCATGCCGTAGCTCGTCGTGTCCTGGCCGATGAGGTTGAGCTCGAACGCGCCGGAGGCCATGAGGCCGCGCGCCTCGGCGGCGATCGCGTCGAGCGGCTTCGAGCGCATCTTGCCGCGGATCGAGGGGATCGTGCAGAACGCGCAGCGCTGGTTGCAGCCTTCGCTGATGCGCAGGTACGCCCAGTGGCGCGGCGTGAGGCGCACGCGGTCGTCGTCGCCCTCGAAGTAGCCGATGCCCTTGCCGTCTGCGCCGTTCACGGTGAGGCCGACGGTCTTCATGCCGCGCTCGGCGGCGGCCTGGAGCGCGTTGCCGGCGATCCAGTACTTCGGGGCTTTTTCGGCGACATCGGCGGCGCCCTCGCCGCCGACCGCGTCGACGATATGGTCGCGGTCGAAGACGCCGACCATCGCGTCGATGCCGGGCGCCCACTCGAGGAGCTTCGCGCGGTGGCGCTGCACGAGGCAGCCGGCGACGACGACGCGCTTGATCTCGCCTCGCTCCTTGCGGCGGATCGCGTCGTGGATCACCTCGAGCGACTCGTCCTTCGACGCCTCGAGGAAGCCGCAGGTGTTCACCACGATCGCGTCGGGGCGCTGGTCCTCGTTCACGAGCTCGAAGCCCGACTGCTTGAGGACGCCGAGCATCTTCTCGCTGTCGACGAGGTTCTTCGGGCAGCCGAGGCTGACGAAACTCACTCGGCTCACTCGGCTCACTCGGTCGTTGTCGGGCGTCTGCTGCGGCGCGGGCATAGATCGGACAGTGTAGATCAGTCAGCCGCCGCCGCCGCAGCCATAGAGCCCGCGTGCCGCGATTTCGCGCCAGACCGCGTCGGAAATGCCGCTCGGCCGCTCGCCGCGTGTGATTCGGCCGCGGAGGTCGGTCGAGGCGAGGTCGACGGGCGCGAGGTCGAGAAGCCACGATGGAGCGTCCGCGAATCCGCTTGTTCGGGAGAACTCGTCGAGAAAGGCCGCCACCGAAGCGTGCGTGTCGGGCGGGCGGACCACGATCGCGGGGCGCGCGAGCTCGAGGAGTTCGCGCCAGCGGTGCCAGCGCTCGATGCCTCGGATCGCGTCGCTTCCGACCAGGAAGCGGACCGCGCCGCGCAGCGCAGGCGTGCGCGCGCAGAGCGTCGTGACGGTGTCGACGGTGTAGCTCGGGCCCTCGCGGTCGAGCTCCAGGCGCGAGAGGCGGATCTCGCCTGCTGTCTCGGCGCCGATCGCGCCGAAGGCCGCGCGGCAGAGCGCGAGGCGCGCCGCGCCGTCGGCGGGGGGCGCATCGCCCTTCAGCGGGTTCACGCGGGCGGGCATCACGATGGCGCAGGGGGCGCGCAGCGCGCGCATCGCGTCGGCGAGCATCGTCGCATGGCGCGCGTGCGGCGGGTCGAACGAGCCGCCGTAGAGGAGGAGCGGGTGCGCCGCGTCGCAGAGGTCGAGCGCGGGGCGTGCGCCGAGCGCATCGACCGTGAAGGACGCGTTGCGCATGGCGAGGCGCGAGGCGCGGCCGATCGCCATGAGTTCGGGAAGAAGCGCGGGCCGCCGCGCGATCGCGGCGAAGACGCGCGCGATGCGCGTCTCTCCCGCTTGATCGACGAACGAGGCGAGCTCGACGGGCAGCGCGTCGTGCGCGCCGTCGCTGACGCCGCGGACGATGCCCCAGCGCAGTCCCGCCGCCTCGGCGCACTCTGCGAATGCTCTGGACTCGAGATCGACGAGCTGCGCCTGCACCATGGCGAACAGCCGCGCCTTCTCCTCGACGGTCGCGGCCACGGAGTCGCTCTGCACGACTCGGGCGGAGGCGTCGCGCACGAGGCTGGAGCGGAGGGCCGCATCGCCGGGCGCGGCGTCGAGGACCTCCGCGCACGCCTGGTCGCTTCCGGCCTCGATGCGCGGATCGAGCGCGCCCGCAAGGCCGAGAAGAACCACGAAGCGCGGGGTCCGAACGGGCCACTGGCTGCGCGACGCGAACGCGCGGCGGATCGCATCGGCGCCCGGCCCCGTCGTCACGACGGGGAGCTTTCCGAAGCGAAGGAACGCGCGGCGCTCGAAGCCGAGCGGACAGAAGACGAGCGGGGGCTCGGCCTCCTTCAGGATCTCGTCGGGAGCGTGCCCGCGCTCTGGCATGCGATGAGCGTATCGGGAAGCGAACTCGACAGGAGCGCGGCAGCCGCTATCATCTCCGCCTCGCTTGCCGACACTGGACCGTCGGCCCGCTGGATTCCCATCCGAATGGCCCCATCGTCTAGCCTGGTCCAGGACACCTCCCTTTCACGGAGGTAACGAGGGTTCGAATCCCTCTGGGGTCACTCAACGCACAAGGCCGCGGCTTCGTCCGCGGCCTTGTGCGTTGAGTGACCGGTGTCTCGAGCGCGGCGGGGTGGCTGTCGGTGCTGGCGTGGCGCGTCGCCCGCCGCGCCCGATCCACCGCGTCTGCTCCCTCCTCGGTTGGTCGTGGTCGCCGCTGCGCTGCGCTTCGCGGCGAGCACGACCGCCCTCGTCGGTCGCATCCGCCCATCGGGATTGCGGACATTCTGCCGCTGCAATGGCAGCGGCAGAAAGTTCGAATCCCTCTGGGGTCACT
>CAYMSD010000134.1:0-6408 GCA_964393015.1 uncultured Klebsiella sp. | reverse complement strand
GTCCGCGGATCCGCGTCGCTTCGCTCCGCGTCTCCAGGCTTGTGGACTTCGGCTTTGCCGAAGTTCGAATCCCTGCAGGGGTGCTGGTGTGGTGCGCGGAGTCTGTTTGCGACACTCCAAGAATGCGGTGCGTCAAGTGGATCCCGGTGAAGCTCGATCATGGCCAGATTGGGCGCAGAGCGAACTGAAGCCTCGCGTTCGGCCCTTCGAGCAATGAACGCAAGCACAGGCGCTGATGCTGGCGCGGGACTCAAGATGGAATCAAAGGTAGTGCTGGATTCTCGAAGAATGATATCGCACACAATTGATTCCTGTTTGACATGTGTGTGTGTGTGTGTGTGTTACGCTCCAGGGTATCGACGATTCATGCAGCGGGATTGGCTGCCGCAAGTCGCCTTGAAGGATGCCCATAGGAGTAGTCCGTCATGCAGGCGCGCTCGACTTCATCTTCAAGGATCGCCGCTCACTCTCTCTCCGCCGTCACCCTTGCGGCGCTCTTCCTGGCGCAGTCGGGCGGCCTTGCGCCTGCGCGCGCAAGCACTCCGCCAGTGCAGTCCGACCCTTCTCCTGGCGACGAAGGCGGGGCGCAGGGCGAGGGCTGCGGCGCTTGGCACGCAAGCCCGAATCTCGCGGACTCGGGTCTCTCGGTCGTCTTCGGTTGGTTCCTCGACTCCCAGCTGGTCGGCGGGACTCCAGACTGGCATCGTCTGCAGTCCCAGTCGCCCTGCACTCCCGCACAGTCGATCTGGGGCAGGGAGCGGTTCTTTCGCGAGGGTTCTCGGCAGCCGCTCACGACATCCCATCCAGATGCGGTCGCCCATTGGAAGGCGATGAATTGGCATGCACGGGCGCGGATCCAGGCCGGCGGAGGGCCGAACTCGGATTCGGTTTTCAACCAGAACGACTTCCTGGTGATCAACGACACGGACACTGGCGCGGCCCGTCGGACCTGGACGCGTTTCGCCGACTACGCGCCGCCTGCGTCAGGCGTGGCCGCGACCTCCGGGCAGAGGATCCGCTTTCGCGCGAACATCACGGTCGACGCGCAGATCGTTCTCGATCGAAGGCGCCCTGATTGCCCTGGCGTGCAATCGGCGTGTGCGCTCGCCGATGCCAGCGCGGAGGCCGTTCTCTCCATTGACGGTTCATGGCTGAACGGCGCAAAGGGCGAGGAGTTCAAGCGCGTCTTCGAGACGGTCGCGCGACGCCATGCCAAGTCGCATGTGAAGACGCAGAACTTCTGCACGGAAGGCACTGTGACCCAGACGACGAGCAGTCAGATCCAATTCGGGCTTTTCTACCCGACCGGGGCCGGGCTCAGTTGGACCTACGACCGCTCCAGGACCATCAATGCTCCTCTGAGCGATCTCTACGACTCGGGTCTGAGCGAAGCGCCACTGAAGGTCGAGGTGGAGTTCTGCAAGACCACGACGAGCACCGAGCCCATCCAGGCGTCCATCAGCCTTGTGACCGACGGGTCCGTATTCGCGTCGATCAACAGGGGGACATGGGCGGAGGGTGTTGCGTCGGCCCAGCTCTCGATGCTGGAGATCGACATACTCTCAGGCTGCATCGACTGTGGCAGCTGGCAGGAGCCCTCTCCTGGCCCGCTCCCGAATCCGTGAGGCGCGTTCGCGCGGCAACGAGCTGTCGCAGATCTTCCCGAACGACTGGTAGGAGGTATTCCGCGTGCCGAGAGCGATGTTCACAGCCGTTGCGTGCGCCCTGTTTCCGATGGTCTCCGCAGCGTATGCGGCTGAGCCGCCGCCCCCGCGGGTGGCCGCGAAGCCATCCGCTCCAGTTGCAGTGCTCCTTGAGGGGCGCGTGCAGGCGGATGGGCCCGATGACGCGCTTCGGCAAGCGTTGCTTCGCGCCTACACCGAGACAAAGGGTGCGCCATTCGTGGTCGGAATCGCGGCGCCCGGGGAACCGGCGCGCGACGGCGCTGCCGCCAATGAACGCGACGGCGGCGGCCCGCAGCCGAGCGCTCCTGCTGCCGATCGCGTGCAGGCCGACGAAGTCGGCTCTTCGGGCGAGAACGGGCGCGGAACCTCGGCGGGCGAGTCACTCGAGTCGCTGAAGGCCCCCATCGAGCAGATCCTCGAGGCTGCCTTCCTCGTGACTCCGAGGCTGCTGGAGGATCGGTCCGTGCGCCTCGAGCTGGGGCCTTGGCTGGTGCATCCATCGCGACCCGCCCCCGCAGACTGGTGGTCGACGACGGTTGACTTCTCGGGCGCAGAGCTCGCTGCCGCCGCGGAGAGCGGGGTGAAGGAGGGCGCTGCCCGCACGAAGTCGCCCGAGTGGACAAAGGCGCTCCTCGGACGAAGCGCGGCGCTCGCGGACATCGGGAGACTCCATGCCCAGTCCGTGGGGCACATGCGCGCCGCGCGTGAGGAGATTGCAGCCGACTCTGAGGCCGTTGGCGTTGGGGCAGCGCCATCCGCGGGCCCACCTTCGTCGTCGGCCAACCCGCATCGTCACCCCTTCGTGGTGCACCTCGGCACATCGTCTGCGCTCGAGATCGTCGTGTGGATCCAGTCGCTCGATGCGGCGCAGCGGTCCTTGCGCGCGACGGAGGGCGCGGACGCGCTTGAGAAGGTGAAGGAGGCGGATCGCATGGTCGCGGACCTGAGGGCGCTGCTTCGCGCGCTCCGCGCGGACGGACTCCTCCGTCGCCTCGACGAACGCGTTCCACCGCGAGCGGACGCAGGAGCCAGCCTTTGCGCATCGCCCGACTGGCCGACCGATGCGTGGGAGTTGTTGGGCGCGGTCGAGCGAGGCCGCGAGAGACTCGCCCGCATCCGCTCCGAGCTTCTGCGGCTTGCCGCCGGCGTGGTGGCCATGCACGGGCTGCCCCCCGAGGTCTTGGAGCGGCTGGAGGAGCGGATCGAGATGCTCGCCGCGCAGCTGCCGCCGAACCTCGAGTGGACGGGCCGAATCGAGCGAGAGGTCCGCGCGCACCTCGAGGACCTGATGGATCCGACTGCGGCGGGCAGGATCGCGCAGGCCGAGCAGTTCCACGACTTCACCTACGAGGGGCCCTACGACCTTCGCCCCGCCGTGATCGGCGGCGGCCCCCCGGAAGATGTGGTGGGAGGGCGCATGCTCGCGAACCGGGCAGGGTGGGACATCTACGGGTATCTCTGGAGTGGCAAGGACGCGCTGCTTCCAAGCGAGCAGTTGACGCTCGCAGCCCAGCACGGGGCGATCCTCTCGGAGTTCCACACGATTGCGGAGACCTACCAGATCGCCGATTCGATTCGGCGGCGCATCGAGGGAGATCTACACTCGATGCTGGCGGAGCCCTGGCGGCCGTGGGTGCGCTTCCCGCTGGAGGACGAGGCGTTTGCCTCTGAGGTCTTCGTCAGGGTCAGAGAGGACATGGAGTTTGATTTGCGGCGGCTCAGGGGCGAATCGCGACTTCCCGGGAACTGGTACTTCTCGTGGTGGGGAGTTCTCGACAGGGCGTTCACGATGGGTCCGAACAGCTGGGTGACGCGCGCGCGCAACCAGCCCTTCTTCGACTGCGTTCCGTTCTACTCGAACGGTGTGGGGCTTGCCTCGAAGCGATAGGTTCTGCCCGATGGATCGCGAGAGGCGGCAGGTCCGCGCGGCGACCCG
The DNA here is from genome assembly GCA_964393015.1 of uncultured Klebsiella sp. Taxonomy (GTDB): domain Bacteria; phylum Planctomycetota; class Phycisphaerae; order Phycisphaerales; family SM1A02; genus QWPT01. Next base: position 2,787 of record CAYMSD010000134.1, on the reverse strand, counting down.
ATATCAGGCTTGCAGACTTGGGCTTCGCCGAGATTCAACCCTGGCAGGTGTGCTGCGTGGCGGCGGAAGCGGTACCGTTTGCCCATGGACATGCCTCGGCTTGCCGCACTTTCTGCGTCAATTGCGCTTGTGGCGGGAACGCAGGCGTTGGCGTTTGTGCCCGCACGCCCGATCGGGCTGGCCCAGGACGCCGCCGCGGATGTCGAGGCGGATGTTTCGGCCGCCGCGCGCGCCGCGGAGGCGGGGGACGCGCGTGCGATGTATCGCTATGCGCGGATCCTGTCCGATGGCCGCGGCACAGTGCGCGACGAGAAGCGTGCGTTCGAGTGGTACGCACGCGCGGCGGAGGCGGGTGAGCCGAGGGCGATGACGGCGGTCGGGGTGATGTTCGCGAACGGGATCGGCGTCGACCGCAACCCCGACGACGCGCTGCGGTGGTATCGCCGTGCGGCGGAGGCGGGGAACACGCAGGGGATGGTGCTTCTTTCGGACCGCCTTCTGACGGACGCGCCTGCGGGCGGAGCCGCGTCGGCCGCTGAAGGCGAGCGCGAGGCCGCGCGTTGGCTGCGAACGGCCGCGGAGGCGGGCGATGCGGATGCGGCGTTGCGCCTTGGCCGCCTTCATGTCGATGGGCGCGGCGTCGAGCGGAGCCCGAAGGAAGCCGTGCGCTGGCTTTCGGTCGCCGCGGCGATGGACGAAGTCGTGGCGATGGAGGAGCTCGGTGCGCTTCACGAGGGCGCGATGGCGGAACTCCGCGATCTTGCGAAGGCGGGCGAGTGGTATGCGCGCGCTGCTGAGAAGGGGTCCGTGCGCGCGCTGACGGGGCTTGGGTCCGTGGCTCTTGCGCGTGGCGGCGCGCGTGGGGCGGTGGGGAAGGATGTCGACGAGGCCGTGCGGCTCTTCACGCGCGCGGCGGATCTCGGCGACTCGGCGGCGATGCACAGGCTCGGTGTTCTCTACGACGAAGGCGTGCTCGTCGAGCGCGACCGCGAGGCCGCGTTCCGCTTCCTGAAGCGCGCCGCGGACCGCGGCGAGGGGCGCGCGATGGGCCGCGTGGCCGAGATGTATGCGGAGGGCGTGGGCACGGCGCGCAATCCGCTCGAGGCCTACTTCTGGGCGATTCTTGCGGAGCGCTCGTCCGCCGTCCGCGGCGACGCCGTTGCGCGGCCCGCTGCGGAGACGCGCGCGGCGGAGCTCGGCGAGGCGCTTGCGGAAGCGGACCGCGCGGAGGCACGCGCGCGGGCCGACGCGTGGCGGCCCGGCGTCGCCAGATAATGTGTGAAGTTTGCTTGAGGAGCGAGCATGTCGGAAGCGCGCTCGGCGCGAGGCCGATGGATTCCCTGAAGTCGAACGGGTTCTCGGGTGCGTCGTTGCGCCAAGTGGCGCTCTGCGTAGGCTCGGTGAGCGCGTTCGTGCGCGATGGCGCGGGGAATCGACATGCAGCACAACGCTCTCGCTCGTGGGTTCGTGTGTGGAATCGTGTGCGGACTGGCGTGGACACTCGTGCCCGGCGCCTTCGCGGCCGAGACGCGCGCGTCGGAATCAGATCGCGCGCGTCCGCGGTTCGTGGTCCAGGACCTCGAGGCGCAGGCGAACGCTGGCGACGCGGAGGCGATGTTCCGGCTTGCGCAGGCGCTGCAGCGCGGGCGCGGCGTGGAGGAGGATGATGCGCGCGCGGCAGAGTGGTATCTGCGCGCCGCGGAGAAGGGACACGCGGCCGCGATGACGAACCTCGGCGTGATGCACTCCCGTGGCGAGGGTGTTGCGCGCGACGACGGGCGTGCGGTCGAGTGGTATCGCAAGGCCGCCGCCGCTGGAAGCACCAAGGCGATGGTGATGCTGGGGACGCGTGCTGCGCAGGGCCAGGGCGTTGCGCAGGACGGCGCCGAGGCGCTCTCGTGGTATCGCGAGGCGGCTGCGAAGGGCGACGAGACCGCGATGTATCTCGCGGGCACGGCGCTTCTCCGCTCAGGCGATTCCGACGATCTCGCGGAGGCGCATCGCTGGTTGCGCGCCGCATCCGACGCAGGGCACGCGCCCTCGCTCACGGCGCTCGGCGCGGCGCACCTCGAAGGCAAGGGCGTCGAGCGGAACGCGCCCGAGGCGATGCGGCTCTTCCGCGCGGCGGCAGCGCTTGGCGACGCGACCGCGATGGCGAACCTCGGCGTGGCGCACCTCGACGGGCTCGGCGCTGCGCAGGACATGAAGGAAGGCGTTCGATGGCTCCGTGGCGCTGCGGCGCTTGGCGACGCGCGCGCGCTGACGAAGTTCGGCGACCTGCATCGGCTCGGGACGGCGGCACCCGAGGTTCCGCTTGACCTTGGCGCCGCGTTCGCCTGCTACAGCGAGGCTGCGGAGCTTGGATTCGCGCCCGCGATGGCGCATGTCGGCGCGATGCTCGTCGACGGGAAGGGCACCGCGCGCGACGAGGAGCGCGGCGTCGAGTGGCTCGAGCGCGCGGCGAACGCTGGTGTTCCCGAGGCGATGCTGAACCTCGCGGGCTGCTACCGCGACGGCCGCGGCGTCGACCAGAACCACGCGACCGCGTACTTCTGGGCCGCTGCGGGCGCCGGCCGCGTGGGCGAGCCGCTGCGCGAGGGCGCGGAGCGGTTCGCGTCGCGCATCGGCGAGTCGATCACCTTCCAGCGGCGCCTTGCTGTGAAGAAGCGCATCGAGGAGTGGTCGTTTGCGCAGGTCGATTCAGCGCGCGGCGTCGAGTGACACGGGCGGGCGATCGTCGGGGTCGACGGCTGACATCACCCGTTCCGCATGCTGAAGCATGCGGGC
>CAYMSD010000133.1:0-6430 GCA_964393015.1 uncultured Klebsiella sp. | reverse complement strand
GGCAACACCGCCGACTCCGTCCGCCTCGGCCAGTTCGTCCTCGACCGCGACTTCAACGCGGGCACCTTCAACCTGAAGGTCGGCTACACGGACGGCATCTCGACGACCGTCCAGTTCGCCGAGTCGTCGTTCGCGCTCCCCGCTCCTGGCGCGGTCGCGCTCCTCGGCCTCGCCGGACTCGCCGGCCGCCGTCGCCGCTGATCGGCAACGACACGACTCCATCGGCAGCCGCCGCGCAGCGATGCGCGGCGGCTGTCATTTTCGCGCCAGCTTCGCGCATGCGCGGTGGCGCGGGCATGTCACGAGATGGTCGTTGTACATGCCGACCGCCTGCATGAAGGCGTAGACGATCACGGGCCCGCAGAAGGTGAAGCCGCGCTTCTTCAAGAGCTTCGCAAGGCGGACGCTCTCGGGGCTCTCCGCGCGGATCTCCTCGCGCCGCGCGAGCCGCGTGTCGACGGTGCGATGCCCGACCGCGTCCCACAGGAGATCGCGAAACGCGCCGTCTCCCGACTCCATCACCTCGAGCCACGCGCTGGCATTCCTGACGGCACCCTCGATCTTGAGCCGCGAGCGGATGATCCCCTCGTCCCTCAGGAGCCGCGCGACATCGCGCTCCGTGAAGCGCGCGACCTGCGCGGGATCGAACCCCTTGAACGCGCGCTGAAACGCCTCGCGCTTCTTCAGGATCGTGATCCACGACAGCCCCGCCTGGAACCCGTCGAGCACGAGCTTCTCGAAGAGCGCGCGGTCATCGACGACGGGCACGCCCCATTCGGTGTCGTGGTAGGCGACATAGACGGGGTCTGTGCCGCACCACCAGCAGCGTTGTGAACTGAGGGGAAAGGGAGACATCGATCTGTTTTGACCAATAATACCAATCTTCAACGTCTAAAAATCCGATCTCCAACGTTTCGTGATCGCGGGTTCGGAAGTCAGGTCGGGTCGGGGGGCTAGGGGGATGGAAGCGCCCGTCTTGGCCGCCTCCATCTCTGGCTCGCGAAGGCGAGCCAGCGTCATTGCCATCCGCAGGCCGCGGAGGCAGTTCGCCACTTGACTCGAAAGGAGTCCGTCATGCGTATTGGAATGTTCGTAGGTCTCGCTTCCCTCGTCTCGGTCGGCATGCTCAGCGTGGGCTGTGCCAGCGGCACCGCGGCGAGTGCCCGCAAGAGCGCTTCACCGACGGTCGACGCCGTCGCGATGATCCTTCCGCAACCGAAGCTGCTTGACGTTGGCGTCGCTGCGAGCGCGGCCGGCAAGTACGAAGAAGCGGACGTCGCATTCAGCTTCGCTGCAAACGGCGTGGATGAGCCGCTGATAGACCTCGCCGAGGGCTGGATCGAACACATGCATCGCCGCCTGCCCTTGATTACCGATGCGGAAGGTCTGGAAGATCTTGCCGTGGCGACCGACATTGGCAATCGGTTTGCGGTCCGTGTCGCGCAGGATCCCACGATCGCCCACGACATCCGCGTTGCCACCATGGTCAGGATCGCCAGCGTCCTTCTATCAGCGCGCGATTGCGCCGACGCTCTCGCACAGACGGCCGTGATTGAAGCGCGCGCGTTGGCTGACTCCGGCGACACCTTCTGGACGCCGAACGACCGCGAGAAGATCCATGAGGCGCTCGTGATCCTGGCGCCGTTCTCTGTGCATCAGTTGCTTCTCTCGGCAAGGGTCACCGGTCAGGTCATGGGTGCCAAAGCCTACATCCTCTCCTACGTCTCCGAGTCGGAGCATCGGCCGATGCTCATGAACGCCGGTCACATCGCAAAGTGATGCCGCGATGGCTCAAGTAAAGCAACACAGACTCCAAACAAGAGGAAACCAAGCAATGAACAGCATGAATCAGCAACGCCGCCATGCACTTCTCTTCCTTGCACCGATCGTCGCGTGCACGATCGCATCGAACGTCCTCGCCCAGTCCACCACGGCGGTTCTCCAGAGGTCAGGCGCCCTTGGCGCGACCGCGACCTTGGCGATCATCGATCCGCTGACGGTCGATGCCCTCCAGAACCCGGCGCTTCGCGCCACGCAAAGGCACTTCCCCAGGGTGTCTCGTGAACAGGGCATGACACCCACCGTGCAGCGCCAGGTCTTCGGTAAGCCCAGCCAGCAGGCGCTCGGCCGTTATGCTGAGGACTTTATCGTTGAGGGCGGCGATGGCTGGCAGCCGGTGAAGAAGCCCAACGCACCTCAGAATGACCTCTGGCGGCACAGGAACGGCAAGCTCGAGGGCATGCAGGTCAAGCTGCATAAGAACTACAGCTACACGACCTACCTCAAGGACATGCAGAGGGATCATCTCGCGGAGCACTTCGCCGTCGCCGACGATCATGTCGATACCCTCAAGCGGGATCTGCTCGCGAAGGCGAAGTCGCTTCGCACCGAGGGCATCATCGACGAAGCGGTGGAACTGGAGCGGCAGGCCGCGCGCGTCGTCAAGATCGGAGCCACTCACGCCGATCTCGAGAAGAAGTTCGTCATGGCGAGTGTTCGAGGCCTCTGCACGAGCGCAGCAGCGACCGCGGCCGTCGCTACGGGTGCTGCGATCGTGGTCGACCTCGCGATGCTTGGGCTCGAGGCCTCAGGTGGCATGCTGTCAGGAACCGAGATCGAGGATCGCATCGTCGAGGCCACGATGAAGGCCGGCGCGACCGGCGCCATCACAGCCGTCGCGATCTTCTGCGGCGCATCGCCCGTCGGATGGGCGGTCGTCGTCGGCGGTACCGCGGCTTACATCGCGACGGATGTCGCAATCACAGCAGTGAAGGCGGCGGTTCAGACGCCCGCAGTCTCCGCGGATGCGATCCCCTACATCCTCAGCGGCTGGCGAGAGACATCGTGGCCCTAATGTTCGCGCAGGATCCCGAAAGGAATCCTGCGCGATTACTCCTTTTCGATCGTGTAGGTCACGCCGTCCACGGTGAATCGCTCAGCCGGCATGTGGGCGATGAGCGTCTCGCGGATCGTACAATGGCTGGTGCTCGGGATTACGGTGTCGAGTAGCTCCGATTGCTTCAACCATCTCTGGGCAGCGCCGATCCAGTCCCTTGGCCAACGTGAACCGTGCATCGGCGGACCAACCGTGAGCACGAATCGGATGTCTTCATCTATGTGCGGTTCGCCATCCACCCGAAGCGTGACTTCGGCCGACTCCGCATCGGGCATCGGGAATCGATCGGGCTTCGGATCCGGCTGAGATAGCTTCATCTCGCAACGGATCTCCGCTTGTGCGAATCGCTGGAGCGCATCCCGCGGACAAGACAAGCGTATGCGCAGGGTGGGAGCCGATTACGACGGGTTCTGAACGAGCCAACTCCACAGGAGTACAGCGGCGGCACTGGCTGCAAGTAGTGACGCGATGACGACGGTCACCTGAAGCAACATTATCGCTCGGCGTGCTCGAATCACACGAAGGAGCGCTTGCCACGAGTCGAATCTGGCGGATTGATCCATCTCCGTCATCCGATTCGCGATTTTACTAAGACGCTTGAAGTGCGGCAGGTACACGCTTCCGACGTGCTTTGAAGCGATTGCGTTGAGGCCTTCATGAAGGATCTGTCCGATCGCGTACTGGTCGCTGCGCCAGTCGAGCGCGACGGGGTCGCCCTCCAATCGCCTGATCAGCTCGGGGCTTGCATATCGCTTGGTGTATCCGGTCGGCCCGGCTGATTCACCGATCATCGCCTCGCCGAAGTCAAGCAGGGTCGCTAGCGTCGGCTCCCGCCTGGACTTTCCCTTGCGGATGAGCACGTTCGAGGGCTTGAGGTCGCCATGCACGAACTTCCTCGCAGCGCGATCTCCCCGAAGCTCCGCGACCCTGCGCTCGAGCTCCTCCATGGCAACGATTATCGAGGTGATCCAGCGCCGCAAGCGCGCGAGGTCGAGATCCGGACGCCACTTCCGGTATCCGAGTCGCTGAAGGCAATCGGACAGGTTCTCTCCCTCTTCCCAGGTCATCAGCAGGGCTGGGGCGCCGGCGATGGATCCGATCCCGTACACAAGAGGTACGGCTCCGCCGCACTCGCGCAGGAGCTGCTGGAGTTCGGAGGATGTCGAGTGCTGCGCCAATCTTTCGACTGAGGATCCGGTTTGATGCGCAACCTTGAGCGCGCAGTCACGACCTCCGTGTCGGATCTTAAACACCGCTGCGAAGCCTCCGATTCGGGGCTCCTCATCAGTGAAGGTGAACCTCAGGCTACCGTGCTCGCCAACAAACTCCGTCGGAGCTCCCGCGAGGGCTGCGCGCAGATCGAGGACTCGCATGAGCGGGTCTGGCTCGTCGACCAGCGTCATGCGTCTTCGGCCTGCGGCTTTCCATGCGAATCGCCCGCTTCCTGAAGCCCGGCGACAAGCCTGCGCCCAAGCTTTCCTTCCGCCGCGCGAATCCGCGAATACAGCGTCGAGACCGCCAAGCCGGTCTGCTCTGAAAGCTCGGCGAGCGTTCGCCCGAAGTAGTAGCGTTGGATAACGAGATCGCGGGTCTCGTCGTCCAGGTTGGCGTCAAGCGACTCCTGAAGGAGGATCTCCTCCTCAAGTCGCGCGATGATGACTTCTGGCCGCGGAACACGGTCTGACCCAACGCGCTCGCGATCAGCGAGTTGATCCGATCCCTCGTCAAGCGGGTCGAGCGAGCGGCGACGCAGCCGATCGAGCAGCGTCTTGAGATGCTGCCGAACCTTGTGTCTAAACAGCCGCTCGAAGTCACGACGCGTGAGGTGTCCGATGGTCTGAGAGTCGAGCACCGTCTGAAGATCACCCATAAAGATCTCGTGCACGATCTCGGTCACCGAAGGCGCGACGTGCTCGAAGTGGTCTTCGCGAACAATCTGCCTTACGAGGAATTGGAACCGTTCGATGCAAGCTTCGAACAGTCGATCGCGTTCGCCGCGTCCGCCCGCCCGCGCGGAGTCGATCAACTCGGTCACCTCGGTCTCGCGCCAGATCGTTGGATCAAGGCGCGCTCCATCGGTGATCTGTGGCCTCGCAACTGGTTTATTCTCGCTCGGCATGCATGCAATCTATGCCAAAACCGCGGTTGTTTACAATCGTCTTGACATGAAATGACGCGGCGGTCCCCATCGGGACCGCCGCGTCATTTCATGTCTACTGGTTCAGAGCATCCCGGGAGTCCTTCCCGGGATGCGGCTCTCTTAATGACAGCCGCAGCCGGCCCCGCAGCTCGCGCCGGCCATCTGCTTCTTCGCGGCGCCGGCGGCGATCTTCGCCTTCGCAAACGCGATCGCTGCGGCGCCCGTCGAGCCGCCCTTGGCCTGCTTGAGCACCTCGGCGGTGGTCGCCTCGATGTCGACGATCTTGTGGTCGATCTCCTTCTCGGTCATGCCGAGATAGAGGCCCGCGAGGCGGATGAGGCCGCCCGCGTTCGCCACGAAGTCGGGCGAGTAGAGGATGCCGCGCTTGGCGATCGCCTCGCCGTCCTCGGCAGGGTTGCGGAGCTGGTTGTTCGCGGTGCCGCAGACGATCCCGCACTTGAGGTTGGCGATCGTCTTCGCGTCGAGCACGCCGCCGAGGGCGCACGGGGCGAGGATGTCGACCTTCTCCTCGAGGAGGTTCTTGTCGTTGCCGAGCGCGACGCAGCCGAGCTCCTCGACGGCGCGCTTCATGGTCGGGACATGGACATCGGTCACGAGCACGGCCGCGCCAGCCTGGCGCAGGAGCTTCGCGAGCTTGTAGCCCGTGGCGCCGCAGCCCTGGATCGCGACCGTGAGGTTCGCGAAGTCGACCTTGCGGCCTTGGTGCGCGAGGCACGCCTTCATCGAGTTGAAGCAGCCGAGCGCGGTGTACGGCGACGGGTCGCCGCCATGGCTCACGGTGTTCCCGCCCATGACATGCTTGGTCTCGAGCGCCATCCAGTCGCAGAACTGAGGGCTGACGCCGACATCCTCGGCCGCGATGTACGCGCCCGCGAAGGTGTCGACGAAGCGGCCCATCGCCCGGGCCTCGGCCTCCGTCGGCTGGTGGCTCGCATTCGGCATGATGATGACGCTCTTGGCGCCGCCCATGGCAAGACCCGATGCCGCGGCCTTGTAGGTCATGCCCTCGGAGAGACGGAGCACGTCGTAGAGCGCGTCGTCCTCGGTCGCGTAGGCCCAGCGGCGCGTGCCGCCGAGCGCGTTGCCGAGCGCCGTCGAATGGATCGCGATGATCGCCTTGAGGCCTGTCTTCGCGTCGTGGTGGAATGCCACGCGCTCGTGGCCATAGGACTTCATGTCAGCAAGAACATTCATGGCGATCTCGGGACCTCGGGAATGAATGGGGTGGAGAGAGGACGGAGGCGGGACGATAGCGAGTGCGCTTCGGCGCGTGTGGCGCACCGTGATCGGCTTGGTCGTGGGTTCCGATCGGGTTCAGTGCGACTTGAGGGCTTCCATGTCGCCCTTGTAGACCGAGCCCGAGCCGAACTGCG
>CAYMSD010000132.1:0-6521 GCA_964393015.1 uncultured Klebsiella sp. | reverse complement strand
GGCGACGCGCGCTCGCGCCTTGAACTCACCCGCCCGCGAGATCCGATGGCGACAGGATCGTCACGGAGATGCCGTCGATCGTCCTCGTGTACGGCTCGGCGACGGCGGGGGCGACGATGTAGTTCGCGCCCGTCGGATAGAGCGTGCGGAATGCAGAGAGCCCGCGCATGTCGACTCGGCGCAGGTCCCACTTGCACTCGAATGCGTCGACCACGGAGCGGCCCTTCGGAACGACGAAGTCGACCTCGCGCTGCAGCTTGTCGCGCCAGAAGTGAACCTCGGGCTGCCACGGGCGCGAGAGAAGGTGCTCGAGCACCACATTCTCCCACAGCAGGCCGCGCTCCTCGGGCCGGAGTTCGGTCCATCCGTTCTCGTGCGCCACGAATCCCGTGTCGAACGCGTAGATCCTGGGCTGCTTGACGAGCTCCGAGTCGCCGTTCCCGTGGAACGGGCGGATGACATGGATCACATGCGTGATGCGCATCGCCTCGATCCAGGTCATCACGGTCGGCCGCGTGACACCGACCTGCTTCGCGAGATTGACGACCGTCGCAAGCCCCCCGTTCTGTCGAAGAAGCAGGCGGAGGAGATGCAGGAACTCCGAACGGCGCTCCACGCGGAACAGTTCCGACACATCTCTCGCGAAGTACGAGTCCAGCCACTCCGCATAGAACCCGGGATCAGGCGTCTGCGAGAGCAGCATCTGCGGCAGACCGCCATGCAGGAGCCGTTTCTCGATGCCCGCCCCGAACGCTCCGAGCTCCTCAAAGAGAACAGGCTGGAGATTCACCTCGCGCTTGCGGCCTGCGAGGCTGTCGCGGAACTTCCGCGTCGCGGCGAGCGTCGACGACCCTGTGGCGAGGATGCGGAGATTTCGGAATGCGTCAGCACCGATCTTGAGAACGAGGCTCGGATCGCGGAGGCGGTGCACCTCGTCGAAGACCACCGTGCCCGTGTCCGAACTGGCAAGACCCGCATAGAAGGACTCCGGGTCGTCGAGTTCGCGTTGGACGCTCGGAAGGTCGCAGTTGAGGAAGCGTGCGTCAGGGAGGCTCCGCGCGATGGTGGTCTTGCCTGATCGTCGCACGCCCGACAGCCAGGCGACGGGGGCTGCCCGCCAACTTGCGGCCAGCCGCGCTTCCCAAAAGGGCCGAGAGATGTCCGCCGGGCCAAGCATGCAACCACACTTTACATTTGGTAATACCAAATGTCAAGTCTGGCTGCATGTCGTCGGCCGGTCGCCGCGCCGCTCAGTCGATCTTGCGCGCGTCGAGGCGGTCGGCGCTCGGGACGCGGACCTTCTTCGCGAGGCCGAGCTTCTCGAGCGTGCGGATGACCACCCAGCTCGAGTCGAACTGCCACCACTTGAGGCCGTGGCGCGCGCTCGCGGGGAACGCGTGGTGGTTGTTGTGCCAGCCTTCGCCGAACGCGAGGATGCCCATCACCGCGTTGTTGCGGCTCTGGTCGCCCGAGGCGTAGTCCTGCTTGCCCCAGATGTGGCACACGCTGTTCACGCTCCAGGTGACATGGTGCAGCGCGCAGAGGCGCACGATGCCGCCCCAGAGGAAGCCGAGGAAGGCGCCCGTCCAGGTCATGGTCACCAGGCCGCCGATCGCGGCGGGGATCAGAAGCCCGAGGGCGACCCACAGCGGGAAGAGGCTGTTGATGCGCACGGTCGTCTTGTCGGCGAGGAGGTCGGGGACATAGCGCTTCATGTCGGCGCGGAGGTCGGCGAAGAGCCAGCCCATGTGGGCGTGCATGAACCCGCGGATGAACCCGACGAAACCGGGCTCGCGGCCTGCGTGCGGCGAGTGCGGGTCGAGCTCGTGGTCGGAGTGCTGGTGATGGCTGCGGTGCGTGGCGGCCCACCAGATCACGGGGCCCTGCGCCGCCATGCCGCCGAAGATGGCGAAGAGCGCGGCCACGGGGCCGCGCGCCGCGAACGACTTGTGGGTGTAGAGGCGGTGGTAGCCGACGGTGATCCCGAGGCCTGTCACGATGTACATCGCGAGGAAGAGCCCGAGGTGGATCCAGCCGAAGTAGCCGCCCCACGCGAGGACCATGGCGGCGACCACGGCGATCGGTGGCAGGATCACGGCGGCCATGGTGGCGAGGCGCAGGTAGAGCGGGGCCGGTTGGGCCGCGCGCTCAGCGGTTTCGGCGGCTTCATCGACGGGCGGCGCCAGGCGGCGCGCGGGCGCGGGCGCATCGGACGGCGCCGCGATGTCGAGTTCGGTCAGGATCGAGCTGTTGAGGACCAGCGAGGGCTGGTCGGAGGGGGCGTCGTGCAATCGAACTCCTTGGCGGCGATGCAGGTCAGCGCGCGTGGCGCGCTGCGGGACTCTGGCTGAAGACGGAAAGACGAGAGGGTGCGTGGGGAACCTGGGAGCAGACCGACCGCGCCCTGCGTCGTAGGCCGCCTACGGCCATCGGGGACGGCGTGGGGCGGAACGACGGTCCACTCGTTCGAAAGAAAGGCGAAGTGGCCGCCGTAGTCTAGCGCAGAGGCGGAGGGATGTCTCCGTGATTCGGCAGGCGGAACGCGTGTTGGGTGCGTTCAGCGACCGACCCCGCAGGCTCGCTCAGAAGTCGACCTTGATGCCCGCGTAGATCTTGAAGTCGTTCGAGCTGTCGCCCGTCGGCGGGATGAACGAGTCGTACTCGTTGCGGATGCCCGCGGTGCCCTTCAGGTCGCCGGACGGCGAGAGGGCGATCTCATAGTCGACGCGCACGATCAGACGGAACTCGCCCAGTTCCTCGAGATCCGGGTAGAGGTCGAGCCCCTGCACCAGCTTGGAGCGCTCGTCGATCTTCCACACGAGTTCGTCGCCGAGGAGAAGCTCGGGCGTCCACTCGCTGTCCGTGAACTCATAGCTGGCACCGGCACCTGCGCGGACCCTGAGCGAGAGCGGCTCGCCCTCGAGAAGCCTGTAGCCAGGACCGACATAGAGGCCGGCACGCTGCTCCCACGACTGGAACTCGTCGTACTGGTAGGTGCCCTGCACGAAGGCCTCCCACTTCGAGTCCTTGAACAGGAACTCCTGCAGGCCGACGAGAAGCAGGTTGTTGTCCGTGTTCTCGCTGTTGGCGGTCTTGAAGTAGTACTCCGCCTTCAGCGTCGTGCGGTCCTCGAGGGTCTCGCGCATGGCGCTGGCGGCGCCGCGGAAGTCCCAGTTCGACTGCGACTCGTTCTCAGAGCCCGTGAAGCCGAGCGAGAGGGAGAACTTCCACGATCCATCGGGCTCTGCAGGTGCCGGCGCGGGTGCCGGCGCGGGCGCGGGCAGCACGGCCACCGGCACGGCCGCTTCCGCAGCAGGCTGCGCGACGGCGGCATCGGAGGCGCCTTCCGCCGCGGGCGCCGGGTCCTGCGCAGGCGCGCTCTTCACGACGGAGTCGATCCGCTCGCGCGCAACCTCGATGCGGCCGAGCGCCGCGTGGTCGATGGTGACGGACGCATCGCTCTCCGCCACGACCTTGCCCCGCAGGACATCTCCCCCGACCAGGCGGATCTCATCGGCAGCGGCGAAAGTGGAGGCGTAGGCGACGGCGGCAACCGCCGCGAACGGGACGAGGAGCGATCGATTGCTCACGGAACTTTCTCCAGGGAAGTGCGAGGGTACGACACTACCGCCGTGGGTAGAGTGCTGTCAATCGCACGAGGGCACGGCGCATGACGAACGAACGGAACACGCGCGGGGGTTCAGGCGCCTCGGACGACGACGGCACTGGGCCGTACCGCATCCTGGACGATGGAGACGCTGCGCGCCCGGAGCGTGCGCATGCGGGGCGCCCGGGCGCTGCTGGCGAGACGGCGCGCGACGACGACCCAGCTGAATCGGAAGAGGCGGAGGACCGGGATACAGAGGGAGCGGAGGGAGCGGAGGAAGCGGATGAGGATGCGGGGTCGATCGCGCCCGCGATCTCCCGCCCTGCCCCGCCGATGCCGTGGATCGTCGTCGCGGGCGTGGCGTTCATGCTGCTCGTGATCAGCTGGCTCGCGGGCGCCCCGCAGCTGAGCCTCCCCGACCCGGACGGCGGATTCCCCGAGCTTGAGATCGGCCAACGCCTCGGTGGCCTCGCGCGCACGGTGATCTTCCTGCCGCTCGCGACCGCCGCGGCGCTGCTTGGCGTCGGCGTGCTCGCCTTCGTGCGGCAGCGTCCGCTCGGAGACACGGTGGCGCTTGCCGCGAGATGCGCTGCGATCGTCTCCCTCGCCGCGCTCGTCTGGCTCGTGCCCGTCGAGATCCGCTTCGTGAAGCAGACGCTGCATGTCGTCGGCTTTCCGGTGATCGCGGGGCTTCTCGCCGTGCCCGTCCTGCGCATCCACCCGCGCGATGCGGCGCTCGCAACGGGCGCCGCGCTCGTGGCGATGTCGCTTCTCGTGATCGGCGCGCATGTCGTCGTGTGGGCGACGGGCACGGTGTAGGCGCATCACGCGCGCACGCGCGCGGGCACTCCGACCGCCACGACCGATGCGCCGATCGACTCGACCAGCACGGCTCCTGCACCGACGACCGAATGCGCGCCGACCGACTGGCGCGGAAGAACGACGGCGCCCGCCCCGACCTGCGCACCCTCTCCCACCACGACGGCGCCGCAGAGAACGGCCCCCGGCGAGACATGCGCGTAGGCGGAGACCTCGCAGTCGTGTTCGACGACGGCGCGCGTGTTCACGATCGCGGCGACCCCGAGCCTCGCCCGCGCATTCACGGCTGCGAGCGGACCGATGAAGACGCCCTGCTCGATCTCCGCGCTCGGCGAGACGATGGCGCTTGGGTCGACGACCGAGCTGAACGCACCGCATCCGTAGCGGGCCACCCACCGTGCGCGCACCGCCGCATCGCCCGCGGCCGCATGCAGGCGCGCGCCGCCATTCACAAGCGCCTCGACCGCCGACGCGCCCGCGCCATCGGGGTCGCCGAGCCACGGCACGCCTGCGAAGGGTTCGCCGACAGGCGGCGCATCGGTCCCCGCGACTCCCACGATGACGAAGCCCGCGCGGCGCGCGCTCTCGGCGACGACCGCGGCGTGTCCGCCGCCGCCGAGGAGAACGAGCCTGCCCCGCGAGGGCGTCTGCGTGCTGGCGACTGCGTCAGGAGTGGATTGCATGCGTCGGGGCTCGTTCGCTCAGGTCGCCTCGCGCGTCTCGCGCGGCGGTTCCGCCGGGGTGGTCTGCGCGGTCGCGGCGCCCTCCTCCGACCCGCGCTCGTCGCGCGCGACCTTCTCCGCCATCGTACGGTCCCATGGCCGGTGGTATCGGGCGATGCGCACTCCTTCGTGCGTGGCGCCGCAGCGATAGCAGACGAGCTGGCGCACCGCGAGCGTGATGATGAGGAGATCGGCCACGAGGAGCGCGACGAGAAGCGCCGTCGCCGCTGCGTGCGCCGCGTAGCCGAGGATCGACACCATGGCGCCCGAGAAGGCGAGCACGGCCACGACGGGCGTCACCTGCGGCAGGTTCCGGCGGCGGTAGAGATGCTCGCAGCCGCACGCCACGCACTTGCGCAGGCTCCCCGAGTCGTCGAAGGCGGCGTCCCACTGCGGGAAGAGGTCATGCTCGGCTCCCGGAACGGAGACGCGGGCCGGGCGCGCCTGCTCGTCGAGCTCGACGCGTCCGAGCCGTCGACGCTCTGGTCCGCGGAGCTCGATGCGCATGGCCCATGATGATAGTGAACCCGATGCCCGCTTTAGATCGGCGGAGTGAACGGCCGCGCGCGAGATGCTACGGTGGCGGCGATGACGCCTCCAGAGGACACCGTTCCGCCAGAGACCCCGACCGAGGCGATGCGCGCCTTCCTGTCGGGCCGATTCGTCGTGTTCGACGGCCCCGACGGATCGGGGAAGAGCACCCAGTTCCGCCGCTTCTCCGATTGGGCCGCCGCGCAGGGCGTGCGCGTGACGGAGGTGCGCGAGCCGGGCGGCACGCCGATCGGCGAGCAGATCCGGGCGATCCTGCTTGATCCGCGCAACAAGGCGATGAATGTGCGCTGCGAGATGCTGCTCTACATGGCGAGCCGCGCGCAGCTCCTCGAGGAGCGCATCCGCCCCGCGCTCGCGGAGGGCCACCTGGTGCTCGCGGACCGCTTCGTGAGCTCGACGCTTGCGTACCAGGGCACGGCGGGCGGGCTCGGGCGCGACGAGATCATGGATGTCGCGCGCGTCGCGGTCGGCGAGCTCTGGCCCGACGAGATCGTGATCTTCGATGTCGATGTGGAGACCGCCTGGAAGCGGATGGCCGCGGGGCGCGCGAACTCCGCGCCCGACCGCATGGAGCTGAAGAGCGATGCGTTCCACGAGCGCGTGCGACAAGGGTATCTCCTTCAGTGCCGCGAGGACCCCGCGCGCTATGTCGCCATCGACGCGCGGCACGACCCCGAGACCGTGTTCGCGCGGCTCATCGAGGCGTTCGTGTCGCGCATGAAGGCGGGGATCGCGCCGCGATTCTGAGCAACGCGGTGTGATCGGATGGAAGCGGCCGTCGACTCCGACGGTTGTCGTTCCGTGGACTTCGTCCACGGGCA
>CAYMSD010000131.1:0-6753 GCA_964393015.1 uncultured Klebsiella sp. | reverse complement strand
CGGGCGAGGCTTGTCCGGGCGAGGCCGACCAAGGCCCGCGCGGGGCAGGAAAGGCGCCCCGAGCGGCCTGCGAGGCGCGCCGCCCGCGGGCGTGCGCGGCGTGTCCACTTGTCCAAACGCCTTCCCTTCGATGGCGAGGGGCTGTTTCGCCCCGTGTCCGTAGGTACGATTGAGATCTCGGCCGGAGCGTTCCGCGCCCCGAGACCCTCTCGCGAGAATTGGATCGACCCGAGCATGCCCAAGCGAACCAGCCACCGTGGATTCACCCTCGTCGAGATGCTTGCGGTCGTCGGCGTCATCGCCGTGCTGCTGGCGATCCTTCTCCCTGCGATCAACATCGCGCGGCGCAACGCGGTCTGGGGCACCAGCCAGGCGAACCTCCGCCAGATCGGCCAGCTGATCGCGCTCTACGCGGGCGACAACAGGGAGTCGATCCCCGCCACCGCGTTCGACTACAGCGCCAGCGCAGCTCCCGGAAAGCCGCGTTCGGCGTCGCCCGCGGGCGTCAACCCGCCGATCGGCCCGCTGAGCGTCGGCTCGTGGGCGGACCTCCTCTGGACCTCGGGCAAGTTCGGCCCCGTCGTGAACGTGTCCGGCTCCGCCTCCGCTTGGGACTACCGCTTCGACTCGCCCGACGCCGCCCTCTACGCGAGCGGCTGGGACGGCGTGAACCCCTTCCGTTCCGCGGAGGTCATGAAGGAGGTCCCCGCCGGCGGCACGGGCGCGACGCCCTTCGGCTCGGGCGCGACCACCGAGGAGCTGGGCGATCCCGGCTACTTCGGCGGCAATCCCTTCTTCGACGCCCGGCCGCCGACCTCCGCCCGTCCCTATTCGGGCAACTGGTGGACGACGGGCCAGATCCGCCGTCCCGACGCCTCGATGTACTGCTGCGACAGCAACCTGGGCGAGATCCTCGAGGTCACCGACGGCACGCTCAACCCCGCGAACCCGAACCTCGACCTCGTGGGGGCGGAGTTCCGCTACACGGGCAAGCAGATCCTGATGCTCTTCCTCGACGGCGGCGTCCGCACCCTGAGCGAGTGGGGAAACCTCGAGGAGCTGGAGAAGGAGCAGGATGTGCGGGTCCTCGGGCTTGACCAGCGCAGCTACTTCCCGAACCCGTGAGCATCGGGCCCCGACGAAGGCGGCTCGGCAAACCCCGGGCGCGTCGCTGGTTATCGCGCCAAGCCTGCGTCAGCCTGCGAAGTCGGCTTCGATGGAGGCCCCGGTCGCAAGTCGAGCGAGGGCTTGCGGCGTTCAGGTGAACTGCTACAATCTTCCTCCCACCGTGCCTCTGGCACGGTTTTTCATCGGGGCACTGTCGCCCTTCGGAAAGCCTCTCGCTGCACGGTTCGCGTCCGCTGCAGCGCGGGGTCGCGGAGCGTTCACGACGAACGCGATGCAGCCGAGGCGCGATGGCGAGCCGATGAACACGGGCGCTCCGGCGGCGCCCGTTGCGGACATACGGCCGGACTGCGCATCGCGCGCAGGGTGGGACATCCGTCGAAGCAGATCTACCGCCACCGTAGCTCAGTGGTAGAGCACACCCTTGGTAAGGGTGAGGTCGAGGGTTCAATCCCCTTCGGTGGCTCTGGGGCTTGCGCCCCTTCCGTTCCGCGAGGCATCTCCGACGAGGAGCTGCGCAGCGGGCGGGCAATCGGGTTGGCGACACCCATGAAGGGTGCGCCGAATTTCTTTACTTCCGCCCGCTCCTCGTAGCGACGGGCGGGCAGAAGTCTGGAGCGGCGAAAGCCGGAGAATCAAGTCATGGCCAAAGAGAACTTCAATCGTACGAAGCCCCACGTCAACGTCGGCACCATCGGCCACGTCGACCACGGCAAGACCACCCTCACCGCTGCGATCACCGCGGTCCAGGCCGCGCGTGGCTTCAGCAAGCCCGTGTCCTACGACCAGGTCGCCAAGGCGTCCGAGTCGGACGGCCGCCGTGACCCGACCAAGATCGTCACGATCGCCACCAGCCACGTCGAGTACGAGACGGCCAACCGTCACTACGCGCACGTCGACTGCCCCGGCCACGCCGACTATGTGAAGAACATGATCACCGGCGCCGCGCAGATGGACGGCGCGATCCTCGTCGTCTCGGGCGTCGACGGCGTCATGCCGCAGACCCGCGAGCACATCCTCCTCGGCCGTCAGGTCGGCGTGCCGAAGATCGTCGTCTTCCTCAACAAGTGCGACATCGCCGACGCCGAGCTCCTCGACCTCGTCGAGATGGAGATCCGCGACCTGCTCTCGAAGTACGGCTACCCGGGCGACGACACCCCCGTCATCCGCGGCGCGGCCTTCCCCGCGCTCCAGAACCCCGGCGACCCGACCGCGAACAAGTGCATCGCCGACCTCATGGACGCGATCGACTCGTTCATCCCCGAGCCGCAGCGTGAGACGGACAAGCCGTTCCTCATGTCGGTCGAAGACGTGTTCTCGATCAAGGGCCGCGGCACCGTCGCCACCGGCCGCATCGAGCGCGGCATGGTGAAGGTCGGCGACACGGTCGAGATCGTCGGTCTCCGCCCCGATGTCAAGACGACCACCGTCACGGGCGTCGAGATGTTCCAGAAGACCCTCGACAGCGGCATCGCCGGCGACAACGTCGGCCTCCTCCTCCGCGGCGTCGAGAAGAACGACATCGAGCGCGGCCAGGTGCTCTGCAAGGCGGGCTCCATCAAGCCGCACACGAAGTTCAAGGCCCAGGTCTACGTCCTCACCAAGGACGAGGGCGGCCGTCACACGCCGTTCTTCAAGGGCTACAAGCCGCAGTTCTACTTCCGCACGACGGACATCACGGGCAAGATCGAGGAGCTCGTGGGCGCCGAGATGTGCATGCCCGGCGACAACGTCCAGATGATCGTCGACCTCGAGGGCAAGGGCGTCGCGATGGAGGCGGGCGTCCGCTTCGCAGTCCGTGAAGGCGGCCGCACCGTCGGTTCGGGCGTCGTCACCGACATCATCGCTTGATCGAGGTTGTGCCGTTCCGGCCAAGTACTGACCGGAGCCTGGTCTTACCGTTCCGGCCAAGTACTGGCCGGAACTGTGGGCGAGTCGGTTGGTTCCTGCCGAATGTCGGCCGGAACTGTGAAGAGAAGAGCGAGTATCGAGTCCGCTGCGGGGCGTGTCGTTCGCCCCGCAGCGGGCCTCTCGAATGAATGTGAACGCTGAGAAAGCGAGCAAGCAATGGCAAAGAAGTCCTTGGATCGCGAATGGGTCTGGCTCGTGTGCACCGAGACCGGCGACATGAACTACCGCACGAACATCCGTGTCAAGGGTGGCATCATCGAGCGCGTGAAGGAGGGCTACATGAAGTACTGCCCCAAGCTCCGCAAGCACACGCTCCACAAGATCAAGCGCAAGTAGGCGGCGCCTCCGGAGCCGATTTCAGCATTACGCCGATAGCTCAGCTGGTAGAGCAGCGGATTCCAAATCCGCAGGTCGTGGGTTCGATCCCCTCTCGGCGTGTTCCGATGCATGCGCGACGCGCATGGACATCGACAAGGCGGCGGGTCGCCGCGCAGGCCTCAGGGCTCGCGCGCGGCTCGCCTGACTGGACTGCGGCCAACGGCCGCGAAGGAGTCCGACGATGGCCGAAGAGGCAGGTACGAATCTCGCCATGGACCCAGGCAAGGAGCCTTCGCGCGGGTTCGCCGTCCACAAGGCGGGCCAGGGCTACTACACGAGGCTCGGGACGGTGGTCGGCGTCTCGCTTGTCAGCCTCCTCGGCCTGCTGTGGGCCTGGGACTACCTCAAGCTCGTCAAGATCTCGGGCGTGAACCCGCTGTATGTCGCGGCGGGCGGCGCCATCGCGATCGGCGGACTCGTCACCCTCGTCACCTACTACCTCGTGTTCGTGAAGCCGCGGACGGTCGACTTCCTCATCGCCACCGAGGGCGAGATGAAGAAGATCAACTGGTCCACCCGGCGCGAGATCGTGGGCTCGACCACCGCGGTCATCTTCACGGCGTTCTTCCTCGCGCTCTTCTGCTGGGTGCTCGAGATCGCGTTCGTCTGGTTCTTCCAGCTGATCCGCGTGCTCGATGTCGCGCCGACCTGACCGAGACCGCATGAACGCCCCCGACGCGGCGGCGCAACAACGATGAACTTCACGGCGGGACGCAGCGCCCGCGGGAGACGGCAGCATGAGCGACCAGATCGAGAACATCGACGACACGAACGGCACCGAGCCCGAGTTGCACGGCGAGCCCGAGACCCAGACCGCAGAGGCCGGCAAGCCGAGGCGCGGTCGAAAGGCAAGCGCCGCGAAGGAGGCGCCCGCAGCCGATGCGTCGCCGAAGACCCTGAAGCGCGGCGTCGATGCGTTGCGCGCCGTCGAGCGACCGCACGAGGTTCAGGGCGTCTCCACGCAGGTGATCGGAGACAGCACCGGCCGCAAGGGCAAGGCGGGCGAGAAGTCGAAGCTCGAGCAAACCGAGACCTTCGACCCTGCGACCGATCTTCCGATGTTCCGCGAGGGCATGGACTGGTTCGTGCTCCGCGTGGCGAGCAACAAGGAGCGCTCCGTTCGCCAGACGCTGCTCCGCAAGGTGCAGATCGAGGGCATGGAGAGCTATGTCGGCCGCATCATGGTGCCGACCGAGAAGACCAAGACCCTCAAGGGCGGCAAGCAGCGCGTGACGGAGTCGATGCTCTATCCGGGCTATGTGTTCGTCGAGATGCGCCTCGAGCCCGATGGCCGCATTCCGCAGGACATCTTCTTCCTCATCAAGGAGACCGACGGCGTCGGCGACTTCGTCGGCACCGCAGGCCGTCCTACCCCGATGGCCGCGCACGAGGTCGAGAAGATGCTCTTCGACTCGCGCAAGCCCGAGGATGAGCCGATCGTCAGGATGG
The DNA here is from genome assembly GCA_964393015.1 of uncultured Klebsiella sp. Taxonomy (GTDB): domain Bacteria; phylum Planctomycetota; class Phycisphaerae; order Phycisphaerales; family SM1A02; genus QWPT01. Next base: position 1,890 of record CAYMSD010000131.1, on the reverse strand, counting down.
AGTTCGCCAAGGGCGACAAGGTCACCATCAAGGAAGGCCCGTTCCAGAACTACCCCGGCGAAGTCGACGAAGTGCTGCCTGAGAAGGGTCTCGTGCGCGTGCTCGTCACGATCTTCGGCCGCCAGGCTCCGATCGAGCTCGAGTACTGGCAGATCTCGAAGGGCATCGACGAGGCGTGACTTGAGCGCTCGCGGTTGGGCGCTACTCCTCAGCGACCACGCGCACCTTCACGCGGCGGATCCGCGCGGGCAGGCGTGCCACGAGATCGCGTTCGAGTCCATCACGCAGCGCCCTCGACAACTCGTATGAGGCGCTCGAGCTCGTCACTGAGAGGGTGAGCGTCCCCTGCGCAAGCCCCCCGATCGACGCGCTTCCGCGCACGCGCTCGGGCGCAAGCTGATTCCACGCCTCGATCACATCGCCAAGGGCGCGCTGCCGATCCGCGAACAGGCGCTCGAGCCCCGCCAGCGGTCGTTCGATCGACACATCGCGCTCGCGGATTCCGCGATAGACGCGCGTCCGCTCGATCCAGGCCAGCCGCGCATCCACGGGGGGCGTGGCCGCAGGGCGCTCGCCGTTGCGCGCGGAACCGCGCCTCTGTCCACCGGCTGTACCGTCGTGTGCGCCCATGGGCCGCAGCGTATCCGATCCCGCCCGCGCGCTGCGCGCTCCGCACCGCTCGGGTACCCTCCGCGCATGTCGGCGATCAGGATCGAACGACTCGTCAAGAAGTTCGGCGACACCGCGGCGGTCGCCGATGTCGACCTCGAGATTCCCTCGGGGAGCCTGTTCTTTCTGCTGGGCCCCTCGGGCTGCGGGAAGACGACGCTCCTGCGCATGATCGCGGGCTTCACGGAGCCGACCTCGGGAAGCATTTACTTCGGCGACCGCGATGTCGCGCGCGTTCCCGCGAACGGGCGCAACACGGGCATGGTGTTCCAGAACTACGCGCTCTGGCCGCACATGACCGTCTTCGAGAACGTCGCGTTCGGCCTCGAGGTGCGAAAGCTCGGCAAGCCCGAGATCCGCGAGCGCGTGGCGCAGGCGCTCGAGCTCGTTCGCATGGGAGAGTACGCCAAGCGCAAGCCGAGCGAGCTCTCGGGCGGCCAGCAGCAGCGCGTCGCGCTTGCGCGCGCCGTCGTGTTCGAGCCGAGCGTGCTTCTCCTCGACGAGCCGCTCTCGAATCTCGACGCGAAGCTTCGCCTCGAGATGCGTCAGGAGATCCGCCGCATCGTCGACACGCTGAAGATCACCACGGTGTATGTCACCCACGACCAGGACGAGGCGCTATCGCTCGCGGACGGAATGGCAGTGCTCAAGTCGGGCCGCGTGATCCAGGTCGGCTCGCCGCGCGAGATGTACCGCAGGCCGCACAACCGCTTCGTGGCCGACTTCCTCGGCGACACCAACTTCCTGCCCGCCGTGTTCGTGCGGGGCGACTCCGCGGAGGCGATCTACCGCACGGCTGCGGGCGAGCTCGCCTCGGCCGCGGCGCCGTTTCCGCGGGAGACCGAGCTCTCGCTCTCGCTGCGGCCCGAGGCGCTCCGCATCGTCGCGGGCGACCGAGGCTCCGCGCGCAACCGCTTCACGGGAACCGTGCGCGCGGGCGTCTACCTCGGCGGCGTGGCGCAGCACGAGGTCGTGCTCGACGCGCCTGCGGGCGCGGCGCAACCCGTCCTGCGCGTGTCCGAGCTGAATCCGAAGACCCCGATCGCGCCGGGGCAGCGCGTCGCGGTCGAGATCGACGCGGACGATGTCGTGCCGCTCGCGAGCTGACCATGGACGAATCGCCGCGCGGTCTTCTCCTTGTGGTCTCGGGCCCGTCGGGCGTGGGCATGACCACGATCGTCCACGAGGTCATCCGCCGCCTTGGCGGCGTGTTATGCGTGA
>CAYMSD010000130.1:1874-7120 GCA_964393015.1 uncultured Klebsiella sp. | reverse complement strand
CGGCGCAGATCGGCCGCAGCGTCACGCGCTCGCCGCGGAGGGTGGGTTGCCAGTCGGTCATGCGGGGTTTCCAGTGGGAAGACCGACGATACCAGTTGCGATTGCGGCCGCGAACGCGCGCGCCGCCCGTCCTTGACGCAGCAGATCCCGCACAGAGCGAACAGACCGCCGCGGCGCCGCGCGATTTCGCCCTCGATGCGCCGCACGGCTTGCCTTTCGCAGGGCGTCAATCGGAGAGTTGCTCGGTTCGTCGTCGTGCCGCGCCGCAACGGTGCACGCGACTGCGAGGGAACGCAGCATCAACCGAAGAACGAACGCCCCACGCCATGGAATCGAACCACGCCCTTGATCCGCACGACCCTGCCGTGCTCGCCGTCCTCCTCGACCAGGACGCGATGCAGACCTGGGAGTGCCTCCGCCAGCTCGGAGGCCGCGTGGCGCTCGCCGCGCTCGCGACGGCGATGGACCGCGGCGTCGATGCGGTCGGCAAGTCGCTCGACAGGCTCGAGTCCGCGGGGCTCGTCCGCAAGCAGCGCGCCCAGCGCGCCCAGCGCGTGCCGACCTTCGAGGTAACCTCGAGCCGCATCTCCGTGCATCTCGACTCCAGCCGCGCCGAGACGAGGGAAACGCTCGCACGGCTAGCCGAGGCGTCCCGTGCGACGCACGGCGACCTGGCCGCGAGGGCGAAGCCTGCACAGGATGTCGGCGGCGAAGATGTCGTCTTCGGGGAATCGCATTCCGTGCACCTCGACCTCGACGAGGCGCACGAGCTGCGCAGGCGGCTCGCGAGCGTCTCCGACTTCCTCGCGCTGCGGACGCGGCGACATCGAGGCGCGGACGACAGATCGATCGTCCGCTCGAACTACATGGTCTCGATGCATCTCGCGCCGCTTGCGGAGGGCACGCCGCCGTCGCCGGTGATCTCCGTCCACGCGGCCAGAATCGAGCTGGCGCGGCCACGCGTGGTGCGGATGGGCGATGCGCGTCTCAGCGACCGGGAGCTCGAGGTCGCACGCGAACTGCGCGACGGCCGCACGCGCAACGAGATCGCGGCGAGGCTCCGCGTCTCGCCGCACACCGTGCACGCCCACTGCAAGCGCATCTTCAAGAAGCTCGGCATCGACCGCGCGTCGGGGCTCCATGGATTTCCGCTCGAGCGGACCGATCAGCATGGCACGACACGGTAGGCACCATGCTCACCGGGCCATGACGCGTCGTGGGGCGTGACGCAAGCGAACGGGGACGGTCCACGCGCGCCTCAGAGCGCCGCGTCAAGCATCTTCGCGAACTCGGCCTTGGGCTTCACGCCCATCGCCTTCGAGACGACCTGCCCGCCCTTGAGGACGACGACGCAGGGGATGCTCTGCACATTGAACTTGAGCGCGAGGTCGCGGTTCGTGTCGATGTCGATCTTGCCGACCTTGGCCCTGCCCTGGTACTCGGCTGCGAGCTGGTCGATCGACGGGCCGATCATGCGGCAGGGCTGGCACCACTCCGCCCAGAAGTCGATGAGCACGGGCACCTGGCTCTCGACGACTTCGCTCTGGTAGTTCGACTCGGTGATGGTGAGGGTGGCTGCGCCTGCCATGGTTGCTCCTTGCTCTCTGCTGCCTTCGTTCCTGCATTCATCCCGCCGCGCGCCATGCGAACGGGGGCGGATATCGTAGCGGCCTGCGGCGCGTTCGGAAGAGGGTCGGAAAGGCGCCCGCGGGCGACGCGCCTCAGGCCACACCGCCGCCGCGGAGGACCGCCTGCGCGACGAGCAGCGCCTCGCGGTGGGCACCGACATCATGCGCGCGCACGATGCGTGCGCCGCCGCCGAACGCCGCGACCGCCGCCACGACCGACCCGATGATGCGCTGCTCGGGGTCGCTTCGGCCGCTGACCGAGCCGAGGAAGCTCTTGCGGCTTGCGCCGATGAGGACGGGGTAGCCGAGCGCGGCAAGCTCGCTCGTGCGCGCGAGAAGCTCGAAGTTCTGCGCGACGCTCTTGCCGAAGCCGAGTCCCGGGTCGAGCGCGATGCAATCGCGCGCGACGCCTGCGCCGATCGCGGCGTCGACGCGGCGGAGGAGATGGTCGCCCACCGCGCGCACGACATCGCCGTAGACGGGCTCGCGCTGGTAGCGGTCGGAATAGCTGTCGTCGCGCGGCGCGACGAGGCGATGCATGAGGATGACGCCCGCCCCGCGGCGCGCGACGAGCGGAAGCATGTCGGGGTCGTCCTCGCCCGCGCTCACATCGTTGACGATGTCTGCGCCCGCCTCGAGCGCGGCGTGCGCGACGGCCGCGTTCGTGGTGTCGACCGAGATCGCCACATTCGAACGCGAGCGGATGCGCGCGATGAGCGGCACCACGCGGCGGATCTGCTCGTCGGCCGCGACGGGCGCGGCGCCGGGGCGCGTGCTCTCGCCGCCGACATCGAGGATTCCGGCGCCTTCGTCGACGAGCTGGAGCGCATGCGCGAGCGCCTCGTCGACGGAGGCGAAGCGCCCGCCGTCGCTGAAGCTGTCGGGCGTCATGTTCACGACGCCCATCAGGACGAACGGTTCGAGCGACACGACGCGGTCGGGCCCGACGGTCCAGAAGCGCGGCGCGTCGTCGGGGTTCATCGGCCCGCGCCCCCCGCTGCGCGCGTGCCGAAGCCCGCCGCGATGCGCAGCACCGCCGCAGGCACGACGACGACGGTGCGCACGCGGCCTTCGTCGACCGAGAGCGCGAACGCCACGGGCTCCGCGTCGGCCTCGATCTCGGGCACGATCGCCTTCACCTGCTCCGCGCTCACGAAGCTCGACGCGATCTGGCTGCCGAGGTTCACGAGGCGCCCGACGCCGATCATCGCCTCGACATCGCGGTCCTCGGGGAGCCACTCCTCGATCGACTCGACGACGGGGTCGCTTGCGAGCGAGTTCGGCCCCTGCGCGCTCTCGAGCGCGCGGCCGAGGACATCGGGCCGCTGGCTGAAGGTGACGACGACAGAGTCGCTCGTCTGCCGCGCGAGGCCGTGGATGCCGCGCGAACCGAAGATGAACTGCCGCGCGACGCGCTCGATGTCGAGCGCAGGCCGCTGCGACGCGTCGAACACGGTCTCCTTCACCTCGAACGCGGCCGCGACCTCGCCCGACTTGAGCGTGCGCGCGTCCTCCCACGCGGGTTCGCGGCGCACGCCCGCGCCTTCGCCGCGCGACGCCTCGACCGAGCTCTTGATGCGCGCGAGGGTGCGTGCGGGGTTGCGCGAACCGAGCACGAGCGCGGAGTCGTTCAGGGCGCCGCCGATCGCGACGCCGAGCTTCGACGGATACGCCGCAAGCTGCACCGTGCGGAGATCGGCGCCCTCCGTGAAGACCCACTCGGGAAGGAGGCTGCGCTCGACCCCGCCGAAATCGAGGAGCTCGCCGAGCTTCGCCGCCCCGCCGAGGCCGTCGATGTCGGCCGCGAAGGCGAAGTAGAAGGGGTTCTTGGGGAGCCTGTCGAAGCGCGCGGCGCGGCCCTCGCCGCCCGCCGTCAGCTTCGCGAGCGCGGAGTCTGGCTCCGCGACGCCGAGCGCCGCGACGAAGAGGCCGAGCGGGTCCGCGTCGACGACGACCATGCCGTCGGCGAGCATGTCGAGGACCTCGAGGCTCTTCTCGCGGAAGCGCTCGACCTGCGCTGCGTCGGGGCCGCCCGCCGCGACCGCTGGCGCGGCGCCATCGGGTGGAGCGATGCCCTCCGCCTCCATCGCCTCGCGCATCGCGGCGAGGTCGAGGGCGCGCGCCGACTCGACCGCCTGCCGCAGCGCGTCGCGCGACCCCCACGCGAGGAGGTCCGCGCGGGCGAGCCATTCGGACTCCTCCGCCTGGAGCCGCGCGCGGAAGCGCTCGCCGATCCCGCGGGCGTCGGCCGCGGGCAGAAGCTCGCGGCGCTGCGCCAGCGCCACGCGCCCTTCGAGGCGGCGCGCGAAGAGCACCAGGCCGTTCGAGGTGCGATAGGCGTCGTCGCCCGATTCAGGCACCGCCGTGAGGTTCGCGGCGAGGAAGGCGTCCGCGTCTGTGACGCCGACGACGACCACGGGGAGTTCCGGCGTCGCTGGAGCGTCAGGCACAGCGGCCGCGCCGTCCCCAGCCGCCTGCGGCGCCCGTGCGCCAGACGGGTAGTAGGCCACGATCGGGGCCTTCTCGTCGAGGTTCGCACCGATCCCGAGCTGCGCCTTCAGGACATCGATCGGGCGCCCCATCGAGAGCATGCCGCCCTGCCCCGTCGCCTCGACGAGCGCAGCGATGTCGTCGCTCGCGCGCTTCAGCTCGGGCACGAGGATGAAGCTGATCGAGTCCTCGGGGATCCATCCGAGGGCGCGTTCGACAGCGTCCCGGCCCGCGAAGGAGGACGGCACCGCGAGAAGGGACGGCGCCGCGAGAAGGGCGAGGCAGGCTGCGATGGCGGGAATTCGTCGACGGCGCATGGGGCGACTCCTGATGAGGCGGGGCTACTCTACGGGTTCCTGCGACTCCACGCCGCGGTGCATCCGAGGCGCGGGCGGGGCGAAGACGCGCGCTCGCCCGTTCGCCTTCCGCCCCGAATTCCGGCCCGACTTCCGCCCAGCGCGCCCGTGCGGCGTCCGCAATCGGGTTTCTTCATCCGAGAACCACCATGCTCGATCGATTCATCGCCACCGTCGCAGGCTCCGTCGCACTCGTCACGGGCCTCGCCTGCTCGCAGTCCGCGCCCGAGGACGCCGCACTTACGGCGAAGTGGAAGGACGCGACGCTCTACGACCTCCCCGTGCGCACGCTCGAGGGCGAGGAGTCGAACCTCCGCGAGCACGGCGGCAAGGTGACGCTCGTCGTGAATGTGGCGAGCCGCTGCGGCCTCACGGGCCAGTACGCGGCGCTCGAGAAGATCGCCGACAAGTACCGCGCGCAGGGGTTCGAGGTGCTCGCGTTCCCGAGCGGCGACTTCGGCGGGCAGGAGTTCGCGGAGGCCTCGCAGATCCGCGAGTTCTGCAGCACGCGCTACGGCGTCAGCTTCCCCATGTTCGAGAAGACCCGCGTGAAGGCGGGCGAGGGCCAGTCGCCCGTCTTCGAGTGCCTCGGCACGAAGACTGGCGAGCTCCCGGGGTGGAACTTCGGCAAGTACCTCGTCTCGCGCGACGGAAAGACGGCGCAGTTCTTCGCCTCGACGATGGCGCCCGACAGCGCGCGCGTCATCGAGGCGATCGAGAAGGCGCTGAAGGAGCCCGTGCCCGCGGAGTTCGCGCAGGAGAAGGCGGAGGC
>CAYMSD010000130.1:0-1774 GCA_964393015.1 uncultured Klebsiella sp. | reverse complement strand
CGAACTGACGCCGCGCGCCGCGTGCCGTACGCTGCGCGCATGCGGCCCTCCGCACCACCGATCTCGCTGCGCGACTGGACTGTCGTCGGCCTTGCGCTCTTTCTCGTCTGGAGCGGCATCGACCCGTTCGACCGCCTGACCTGGGCGCTCGAGGTCTGCTGGGTCGTGGCCGCGATCGCGCTCTGGGTGCTCTGGCTGCGCAGGCTTCCCGCGACGGCGGTCACCTTCTGGGTCGTGGTCGTGCACGCCGTCATCCTCGTCGTCGGCGGGATCTACACCTACGCCCATGTGCCGATCGGCCTCTGGGTGCAGGAGTGGATGGGGAGGCCGCGCAACGACTACGACAGGCTCGGGCACTTCATCCAGGGCTTCGCGCCCGCGCTCATCTGGCGCGAGGTCTTCATCCGCAAGGCGATCGTCGCGGGGCGCGGCTGGCTCTCCGTGATCGTCGTCGGCATGTGCCTCGCCTTCAGCGCGCTGTTCGAGCTGCTCGAGTTCGCAAGCGCGCTCCTCCTCGGCGAGGACAGCATCAACTTCCTCGGCGCGCAAGGCGATGTGTGGGACGCGCAATGGGACATGCTGTTCTGCATGGTCGGCGCGGCCATGGCCGTGGCCATGCTCGGACCGATGCAGGACAGGCAGATCAGGCGGCGGTGACCGTCGGCGTCATTCGCCTCGCGGCCTTCGCCCGAGGTCGGCCGCGCGGGTGGCATCCAAGGCAATGCGGCGAGGCCGCATCGGTCGACCGCTCTGTGCGCCGCACGCCCGCTGCGATCACTGATTCAACCAGCGGTGAATGGCGTCGACCAGGAGCACCAGCACGCCCACCGACTGCAGGAACACGATGGCTCCGAATGGCGACTGCAACCGCGAGTCGATCTTTCGGGTCTTGATGAGCAAGATCAGAAACGCCTGCCAGAGAACCAACGAGAACAGAATGAGGAAGATCGTCTGAAGCGGCGTCATCGTTGGAAACGGCTTCATCACCTCCATGGCAGACCTCCCGCAACGCGCATCCTGCGATTCCCCGGGCCACAAGGCCGATCCATTACGCCATGGTAAACATGGCGAAGCGGACGAGCCAGACCGCCACGGCCGCGAAGATCTCTCATGTACTGGGCGCTCGCTTCTAAACCTTCAGCCGCTCGGATATTGGCGCTTGAATTGGCGATAGCGCCGCCAAACCATCAACGGTGTGACAATGCAAGGCATCAGCGCCACCGCCCCCACGCCAGCGAGCCACGCAAGCATCGGTCCGCTCAGAATGCTCTCGCTAGGCCGAGGCGGATCCTCGAACCTCCAAAGTCCGAGCAATCCGAGCAGAGTCATTCCAATGGCTGAAATCGCGAACAAGAGCGCGCCATCGATGACGGACCAGAGACAGAAACGAAAGCGGGCGAAAGCCCGGTCTTGATCCGTCATGGTCATGGCTCGAAGCCCTCCGGTGGTGGCCAGCAACCACTGTCGCGAAGATCTCTCATGTACTGGGCGCTCGCTTCCTTCAGGCATGTCCGGAGGTCCGCGATCCTCTCCCCGATGCACAGAATAGTCCAGACCAGGTATCGAGAGAGAGTGTGTGTCGCATCGTCAGGACCTCGAGGCTGGGCCCTCGAGGCTGGGACATGCGCTGCGGCCACGACGGCGGGCCGCGAACTGGCACAAGTCACCTCTTCGCCGTGCGTAGTCAAGATCTACACACCGCTTCGCATTGAATCTCTCTGAGATCCGCTCGACCGAGCCTGATCGGGTGGTCGCACATTGTGGCGGATCGCGG
>CAYMSD010000129.1:0-7376 GCA_964393015.1 uncultured Klebsiella sp. | reverse complement strand
CGCCGTCAGCTGCATCCGCCCCACGCGCTGAGGAGCGCGGCGAGGTCGGACGCACCGACAGCGCCGTCTCCATCGAGATCCGCAGAGCCCGCGGCTCCGCCCCACGCGCTGAGGAGCGCGGCGAGATCGGCGGCGCCCACCTCGCTGTCGCCGTTCAGGTCGGCGGGGCACGGGTTCGACGGACGCGGCAGGTCGAGGATGAAGCCCTGGATGCCCGACGAGGTGCGCGCGGTGCCGACGATCGTGTAGCCGTCGGCAGACATGCCGAGCGGAAGCGCCATGCGGATGTCGGGCGTCAGCGCGATGCCCGCCTCGGCAGCGAGCGTCTCGAGGGGCTTCAGCGTGCCGTCGATCCACATATAGCCTTCGCCGGCCGTCGCGGGCGGGAACTGCGTGCGGTAGAACATGAGGATGCGGCTGCCGTCATCGCTCACGGCCGTCGGGAAGCAGCGCGGCAGCGACGGGATCGGCGACGCGGGAAGCGCGATGTAGCCCGTCTTCTCGCTCCAGCGCCACCCGAGGAAGTTGTTGCCGGAGGAGCCGAGGCCAGTCACCCAGGTTCCGTCGCCGCTGACTGCGCCCGCCTCGCCGACCGCCACGCCTGATGCCGTGGTGATGAGACGCTGCACGCCGTTCTTCCACACGGCGCCCTGGCGGAAGCCGCTCGCGAGGTCCTGCCAGCCCGCGATCACGCTGCCGTTGAAGTTCGCCGCGTTCGCACGCGTGGAACGACCCGCGACGGCCGTGCCGAGGTCGACGAGGCCGCCCGCCTGCGTGAAACGATATCCGCGCGCGGCGCACAGGTTGTGCCAGCCGAGGCCGACCATCGTGTTGCCGTCACCAGACATGCCCCAGCAGCTGGTCGCGGCGGCGTCGCAGCTGAAGCCGAAGCTGCCGATGCGCGTGGTCGTGCCCGTCGCGATCTCGTAGAACGCGCCTTCGGTCTTGGTCGTCGTCGGGTTGATGACGGTGTATCCCACGCGCGTGCCGTCGTCGCTGACGCCTGCAGACCCTGCGCCGCCGTTGTTCGGCGAGACGCCGCCGATGAAGACGAGTCCGCCTTCGGGAGTCCAGTACCAGAACTGCGAGGTGTTGTAGCCAGCGACTACGCGGCCGTCGCTGGAGGCGTCGGACGGGTAGAGACCCGTTTGGCCGAGCAGCGTGAACGAGCCAGCCTCGCCGCCCGCGATGGCGGACGACGCGACGGCAAAGGCGCAGAGGCCCGCGAAGGCGATGGACTTGATCTGACGCATTCGAACACTCCTCATGTCTTTGTCGTCTTTCTCAGGGGAAACCTGGCGAGGCGCGGAGCGCGAACCTTCGCCGGCCTCGAGCCAACCCAAGGCGGAGCGAATGTACCCGCCGCGAAGCCGGATCCTCGCTCGTTTCTCCGATCGAACTCAGGAATTCACCTGAGAGATTCCTATCGGAACCACGGAAGTTTCCCGTATCCGTCGCGCGGCGGCAGTTCGTCGCCCCGCGAGGAGGGTTCACGAGGAAGACTCCGATGGCATCATCGAGCGCGCCCACCGTCCGTCCCGATCTCGCACCGCCCGCAACCCCCGCCCCAGGCGCCGCGCCCGAGGTGCCGTTCGCGTCCCTCGCAGCCTGGCCCGACCAGCTCGACCTCCGCGCGCTGCAGGCAGAGTTTGGCTCGAACATCTGGATCGTCTCGGCGCCCCAGCTGGCGGCGAACCTCGCCGCGTGGGCGCGCGTCGCGGGGGGTACAGCGCGCATCGCCTACCCCGTGAAGGCGAACCCGTCGCCCGCCGTCCTCGAGATCCTCGCGTCGCTCGGGGCGAGCGCCGAATGCGCGGCCCCCGCCGAGCTCGCGCTCGCCCGCCGCGCCGGCTTCGCGCCCGCGCAGCTCGTCTACAACTCGCCCGTCGCAGACCTCCGCACGGCTGCAACGGTGCTTGCGCAGGGCGGCGCAGTCGTCGCAGATTCGCGCCGCTTCCTCGAGTCGCTCGACGCGCTCGCAGGTGAAACCGACCCGCTCGGCGTGCCCCACGCAGAACGCTGGCGCGCGGCGAGCGCGCGCATCCTCCTGCGCGTGAACCCAGATCTCGACATCCGCTACCGGAAGGACGAGTCGTGGAGCGAGCTCACCTCGCACGCGAAGAAGACGGGCAAGTTCGGCGTCGCGAGCGACGAGGTCGTCGACGCGGCCGCTGCGCTCCGGCACATCGCGCTCGACGGCCTCCACGCCCATGTCGGCACGCAGATGGACCACACCCAGCCGTTCGTCGACCTCGCGCGGCACCTCGCGGCGCTCGCCGACGCGATCCGCGGGCGCACGGGCCGCCTCCCGCGCATCCTCGACCTCGGCGGCGGCCTCGGCATCCCCTTCACGCCCGCAGATCGCTTCCCGTCGATCGATGCGCTCGAGGCGACGCTCGCGCCCGAGCTCGACGCACGCTTCGAGCACTGGTTCGAGCCTGGCCACGCGCTCGTTGGAAACGCGGTCGCGCTCCTCGGCTCGATCGCCCGCGTGAAGAGCGTGCGCGGCAAGCGCTGGGCGATCGCGGATGTCGGCACGGACCAGCTCGCGAAGATCACGCTCCTCGACTGGCGCCACCAGGTGCGCGGGCCCGACGGCAGGCCCCTGCCGATGACGGGCGGCGACTCGCTCGGCGGCCCGCTCTGCTTCTCGGGCGACACGCTCCTTCCCACGACCGATGCGAGCGGGCTTGCGGAAGGCGACCCGATCCTCGTCGAACACACGGGCGCCTACTGCGCGTCGCTTGCGAACACCTTCAACGGCCGCCGCGCGGGCGGAACGATCGTTCTCCGCGCAGACGGCGCAGTCGTGCGCACGGCGGCCGCTGCAGCGACGCTCGATGAACCTCTCGCGTCGACGCACGCGTGGGGCGCAGCGACCTCGCGCGAGCCCTCCGACCCCGCCGCCGCCGCGGTCGACGGGGCGCTCGTCGCGCGGCTCTCGAGCCGCGTGCTGCGCGAGGACCTCTGCCACGAGCGCTTCCGCCATGTCGGCGCGGTGCAGGTCGCGCCGCGCGCGTGGGAGTTCGAGTTCGATGTGTCGTCGCCCGTCGGCTTCGTCTCGATGCCGCTTGCGATCCGCCTTGCGGGCGACGCCGCGATCGTCGCTGCGCTCCTCGACGCGGGCGAGGACACGAAGGCCTACCCCGTCTGGGGCACCGAGCTCGCGCTCGCGATGCCGAAGCAGGTGCCGACGGACGCGCCCGTCATCGTGCGCATCGAGCTCTCGGCCGCCGCGCGCGAGGGTGGCGGCGGCGAGGCGCATCGCCAATCCGTGCGCTTCGCGCTGAACGCAGGCGCAGCGACGGGCACCTTCGCGCTCGCCTACGACCGCGCGGCGAAGGCGTGAACGCACGCGTCCGCGCCTCGCCTCGATCGCAGCGCCTCACTCCGCCTTCGGCGCAAGCGCTGCGGCCACTGCCTCCGCGCCGCCCACGACGGGGAGCTCGAGCGAAGTCCCCGCGAGGTCGACGGTGAGCGTCGTTCCCGCCTCGGGCCACAGCGTGAAGTCGCGGTCGCTGCTGAAGATCATGAGCGCCAGCTGTTCGCCCGCTGGAACGATCTGGTCGTCGGGCTCGAGCTCGAAGACAAGGTCGTAGAAGCGTCCCGGCTCGAGCGGTTCCTCGCGCTCGATCGAGGCGTGGTTGCGCGGGTCGGCCCAGCCGCGCGTGAGGAGGTCGCCGTTGATGTCGCGCCCGCCCTTCCACGGAAGCGAGACGAGCCACACGGAGAGGTTCGCCGCGGGCCTGTCGCTCGCGACGCGGATCGTGAGCTTGGGCGTGCCCGAGACATGGAGCGGCGCCGTGAACGCGGGCAACGCGTAGAGCAGGCGATGCTGCGATTCCGCGAGCTTCGCGAGCGCGGAGCCAGACTTCTCGACATCGTCGACGAGCGTCTCGCGCACGGGTTCGGTCGACGCGGGCGTCGCGCCCGCGACAGCGACCTCCAGCGCGCCGACGGCGTTCCCGCCGCCGCGCGGACGGAGCACGACGGGCCTCGCGTCGGGGTTCGGCCAGTCTGCGTATGCCGTCGGCGCAGCGCGCCGCGCGCCCTCGCGCACGACCATCGCGCGCGGCCCGTCCGCCACGCCGTTCTCGACGCCGTACAGCCAGTGCGAGAACCAGCGGTTCATCTCCTCGAACGGCGGGTCGCCGCCGTGCCCGCCCTGATGGAGATAGAGCTTCGCGGGCACGCCGCGCTTCTTGAGCTCGAGATAGACATGCGTGCTGTGCGACGGCATCACGTTCCAGTCGTTGAGTCCGTGCGCGAGAAGCGTCGGCGCCTTGACAGCGTCAAGCTGCAGCCAGTAGTCGCGCGCCGCCCAGAAGTCGTTCCAATCGCCCGTGCGGCGGTCGATCCCCGCAAGCATCTCGCCGCGGAGGATCTTCTCGTCGCTCCACGCGCGGCGCGCGGGGTCTCCGCTCTGGATGAAGTGGTAGAGGACATCGATGTCCTCGCCCATGTAGCCGCCGGGGTGCCGCACGAGCCCGTTCGAGCGGTAGTAGCGGTAGTACGAGGTGTTGGGCGCGACTGGAATGATCGCGGCAAGGCCGTCGACGCCCGTCGTGGCCGCAGCGAGGCAGAGCGTGCCGTTGTAGGAGGTGCCCACCATGCCGACCTTGCCCGTCGACCAGTGCGCCTTCACCTCCTCGTCGCCGTCGAGCGTGGTGAAGCCGCGCGCGCGGCCGTTCAGCCAGTCGATGACGGCCTTCGGCGCGAGCGACTCGTTGGCGCCACCGCAGGTCGGCACACCTTGCGAGAGCCCTGTCCCGGGCGATTCCGAGTGGACGACCGCGAACCCGCGCGGCACCCATTCCGCGACGAGGCTGTCGCTGATCCGCTTGCGGCGCGGGTTGAAGGCGATCGGCTGCGGGCTCGTGCGTGGCGCGGGCTCCGCGTCGAGCTCCTGGCGCTGGTTCCAGAAGTACTCGCGCGAATCGGCTGCGATGCCCGCGAAGTACGGGCTCGTCTCGTAGATGACGGCGAGCTTGAGGCCCTCCTCGGTCTGCGATGGCCGCGTGACGCCGACATGCATGCGGTCGCGCCGCCCGTCGCCGTCCGAGTCGAACTCGGTCTCGACGAAGAGCGTCTCGCGCACCCACTTCCGCGCATCGCTGAAGGCCTCGACGACCTGCGCCTGTCCGTCGACGAAGACGGGCATTTCTGCTGCAGGCGCGGCGACGACGGCCGCGGGCGGCGCCGTTCCGCCGGCAACACTGGCCGCTGCGAGCGCAACTCCCAGCGCCGCTGCGAATGCGCGGAAATCAAGGCGTGGATGGCGCTCGCGTGCTCGCTCGTTGATCTGCATGGCGGTGTTCTCGGCGCCCGAGGCGCGGGTGCGTGCAAGATGCGCATGGTACGCGCGGGCGGCATCGGACACCGAGCGCGCCCGCGGGGCAAGAAAGGCCGCGTCGCTCGGTTTCAGCATCCAAGCGAGCGGAACGGGCGAAAGCCCGCGCCTCATGAAGCAGTCCATCTCCTCGCTCGCCTCGCTTCTCGCCGCCGTCCTCCTGTGCGCCCCGTCCACCGCCTCGGCGCAGTCGAACTCCGCCTCAAACCTCGAGTTCAACAACGGAACCGGCGGCTGGCAAACCGTCCTCGACGGCGTGATGGGCGGCCGCTCGACGGGACGCATCGCGGCGGGCGAAGGCGGCACGCTGCGCTTCACGGGTGAACTCTCGCTCGAGAACAACGGTGGGTTCTCGCAGATCCGCACGGCTGTCCCCGAGGGAACCTTCGAGGGCGCGCGCGGGCTCGTTCTGCGCGTGAAGGGCGATGGACGAACCTATCAGTGCGACATCCGCTCGTCGCGGCTGCGCCTCATGGCTGGTGGCTACCAGAGCAGGTTCACGACGAAGGCGGGCGAGTGGACCGAGGTCGAGATCCCGTTCGACCAGTCCGTGGCGCGCGTGTTCGGCCGCGATCTTCCGGACGCGCCCCCGCTCGACCCGGCGTCGATCGAGTCCGTGGGAATCACGCTCTCGGACAAGCAGGAAGGCCCGTTCGCGATCGAAGTCGACTGGATCCGCCCGCTCGGCGCGGCTTCGGCCGGGCCGTCGTCCGCAGGCTCGCTCGCAGAGGTCGCGACGAAGGCGAACCTCACCACGCTCCTTGCGCTTGTGAAGGCCGCGGAGATCGAATTCCCGAAGGACGCGAAGCTCACGATCTTCGCGCCGACGAACGATGCGTTCGCGAAGTTGCCACGCGAGCAGGTCGAGTTCCTCACGAGCGCCGAAGGCAAGCCAGTGCTACAGGCGATTCTCGCCCACCATGTGGTCGCGCAGCCCTTGGAGAGCTCCGCGCTCCTCGACCGCAGGCGTCTGAAGGCGCTCTCGGGGCAGTCGCTCGAAGTCGATCCCGCAGCGCTCACCGTCGACGGCGCGCGCCTCGTGGCGACCGATGTCGCCTTCGATGGCGGGCTCGTGCATGTGATCGACGGCGTGATGCTGCCCGAACTCCGAAGCATCGAGGAGATCGTTGCGCAGGACGAGCGGTTCGCCACGCTGCGGGCTGCGATCGGCGCAGCGGGCCTCGGCCCTCAGCTCGGCGCGGAGAACTCGGGCCCGTGGACGGTGCTCGCGCCATCGAACGATGCGTTCGCGAAGATCCCCGCCGATGCGCTGAAGGCGCTCCTTGCGGACCGCCCCGCGCTCACCGCGGTGCTCGCGGCGCATGTGCTGCCGACCGCGATCCGGCGCGACGAGATGCTCTCGCAGGGCTCGGCCCGCACGCTGATGGGCGACGGCACCGTGGCGTTCGCGCTCGAGTCCGGCGCGATCACGGTCGAAGGCGCGCGTATCGAAGTCGCCGACATCGAAGCCGCAAACGGCGTCATCCACATCATCGACCGCGTGCTTCCAGCACGCAGCGCCGCGACGGCGACCGCGCCGGCCGCCCCCGCGTCACCGCAGCGCGCCCAGCGCGCAGCCGCTGTCCTCGAACTCGCGATCGAACGTGGCGTGCCGCGCTTCAACGCAGGCGACACCGCGTCGTGCGCGGCGCTCTATGAGCTCGCGATCGCATCGGTCGTGCTGCTCGGCGAAGACGCCATCGGGGCGAGCGCGAACGCCGAGCTCGCGAAGGCCCTCGAGCAGGGCTCGACGCATCAGGACGCCTCCGAGCGCGCATGGATCTACCGCCGCGCGATGGACCGCGTGCTCGAGCGCGTGATGAAGACGGATGCGTGAGGTGATGCAACTGGCGTGTCGGCTTGCTTTAGTTTGGCTACTGCGAGGTCGTTCCGCCTGCCTCGGATGAATCGCACACCGACACCTCTCGAGATCCCAGGGCACCTACCCTCCGTGTTCAGCCCCGCGATCTCGAGACAACCGCAATGCCCCCCATCCAACGACGCCCCGTTCCACCGCCGAAGGAGT
>CAYMSD010000128.1:0-7463 GCA_964393015.1 uncultured Klebsiella sp. | reverse complement strand
AGCGGCGACCGCTCAATTCACGGGCGAATCTCGACCTCGCTGCCGTCGCCAAGCGTCTCCCACACGATCGCGACATCCTCCGCGATCAGTCGCACGCAGCCGAGGCTCTGGTCCTGACCGATCGATCCAGGCTCGACGGTGCCGTGGATGCCGTATCCAAGCAGCTGCGCGTTCGACGCCTCGAGGCCCTCGAGGCCGAGCCAGTGCTCACCGATCGGATTGAGCGGATCGTTCGAGTCGAAGAACTCGCCCGTGATCGGATTTCGCCACTCGGGGTTGAGCAGCTTCGAGCCCACGCGAACCTTGAAGCGGCCCGTGGGCGTCCCGTTCGACTTGCCGAGCCCGACTGGCAGCGAGGTCATCACCACGCGGTCCGATCCGACGCCCATGCAGAGATCGATGCGGTAGTCGCGCTTCGTGACGACGGCGCTGAACGGGCCCTTCGGCAGCTTGAGCCGCTGGCCGACGCGGATCGCCTCGGGCTTCTTGATGTTGTTGATGCGCGCGACGAGGCGCCAGTCGCAGCCGAGCTTGTGCTTGCGGACGATGCGCTCGAGCGAGTCGCCCGACTGGACCTGGTACTGGAAGAAGTGCGGGTCGCCCGCGTTGAAGTTCGGCGTGAAGACGAGCTCCGCGGCGATGCGTGCGAGCGCGTCGGACGCCTGCTTCGCCTCCGCAGGCGCAAGCGCGCCCGAAAGGAGCGGCTGCGAGAGAATCGCGCGCGCGCGCACGGGGTCGGTCGCCGCGAGCGAGAGACCGAGCGCAAGATCGCCCGCAGCGGGCGCGGCGCCTGGCCGCGTGTCGCGCCGCAGCGCCTCGAGCGCCTGCGGGTCGTCGAGGCCGTTGCCGCCAGCGGGCGGCGCGACGGACGGGGGTTGTGCCTGCGTCGGTGGCGCCGTCGCGGGCTCGGCCGCAGGTGCGGGCGGCTCGATCGCCGCGCCTGCATCCGCAGCGGGCTCTTGCTCGGGTTGCAGCGTCGTCTCGGGTGCGGCGTCGGGCGCCGTTGCTGGCACGGGCGTCGGCGCGATCGGCGTCGCCACGAGCGACGCGGGAATCTCGCGAAGACCGGCATCGCCCAGCGATGTGCGCGCCGCATCGAGCGACTTCGGGAGAAGCGGATCCGCAGCAGGGTCGCTCTCGGGTCGGAGCAGCGCGTAGGCACCCGCGAACGCGACCAGCGTGGCGGTGAGCGCGACCGCGCCCCGCGAGCCGAAGGGCAGGCGGCTCGTGCGGCGCATCGCGTGCGGGCGGTCGGAACGGGAGTTCTGGCTTGCGAGGGTCATTGTGTGCGACTGGTTCGGGTGTCGAGGACCGATCATGCGTCCGGATCAGGTTCGACGAGCGTACCCGCCTTGGCCCGCCGAATCACTTCGGTCGAGCGGCGCTTGCCGCATTTTCCGCGGGGAAACGGGCCACGCGGGCCGTCCGCGCGTCGGTGGCCAGCCAGGCGACGGCGCGGTCCAGGGCGCCCGCGGGAACCTGCGGAACGATTTGCTCCGAGAAGGCGACGCCCACGGTTCGTGCGCGGGCGTCGGGCCGCAGCCGCGCGAGCAGTCGGTCGTAGTGCCCGCCACCGCGGCCGAGCCTGTTGCCCGAGAGATCGAAGGCGCGGCCAGGGACGAGCACCGCGTCGAGTTCGCGCGGATGGACGCGCCGCGCGCCGAGCGCGTCCGTGCGCGGCGAGGCGATCCCGTGGTCGTCGACATCCCAGAGGGATGGATCGCGGAGAACGCCTCCTCCGGGCGCCGATGTCGCGCGCGGTTCGACGAGCGTCATCGCGCCGCCCGCATCGACGCGCGGAAACGCCACGCGCCAGCCGCGGGCGACGAGCGCCTCGACGAGCGCGTCCACGCTCGCTTCGTCGGGCAGCGCGCGATAGGCGAGGATGATCCCGCGCGGCGAGAGCGGCGGCGACCGCAGGAGCCGGACGGCAAGGCGCTCGGAGCGGAAGTTCCGCGCCTGCGGCCTGATCGCGCGCGTCGCAGCGCGCATGGCGCGCCGCAGCGCACGCTTCTCGGCGTCGAGCGCGGTCGGCTCGCGCATCCCATCCGCGTCGTCGCTGGCCGTCTTCATCCCCTGTCTCCCCGCGTGCGGCTCGACTCCTCCGCGGTGCGTCGCGTCGCGCGGATCCGCTCGAGATGCTCGCGGATCGCCTGCTCGAGGCCGCGATCCGTCGGGCGGTAGTAGGTGCGCGCGACGCCGAGGTAGTCCTGCACGCCGATCCCGTCGGCGCGCTCGTGCGGATACTCGTACTTCCCGTGGCCGGCCGCGAGCGGCGTGCCGTCGTCGGCCGTGCGCGTGAGGCGGCGCTTGGTCTGGTCGAGGATGGTGAAGGGAACCGGCACCGTGCGCGCCTCGCGCGCATCGTCCATCGCCTCCCAGATCGCGCACGCGGCGGCGTTCGACTTCGGCGCGACCGCGAGGAATGTCACGCACTGCGAGAGGATCAGCTGCGCCTCGGGCATGCCCACGCGCTCGACCGCGCTCCAGCACGCGACCGCCGTCTGGAGCGCCCGAGGATCTGCGTTTCCGATGTCCTCGCTTGCGAAGATCGCAAGCCGCCGGCAGATGAAGCGCGGGTCCTCGCCGCCGACGAGCATGCGCGCGAGCCAGTAGACCGCGGCGTCGGGGTCGCTGCCGCGCATCGACTTGATGAGCGCGCTCGCGAGGTCGTAGTGCTCGTCGCCGTCCTTGTCGAAGACGGGGATCTTCCCGTCGAGCGCCGCGCGCGCAAGCTCGAGGTCGATGCGCGGCGCGTGTTCGCCGCGCACGGCGCTTGCGGCGATCTCGAGCGCACCGAGCGCGCGACGCACATCGCCGTCCGAGGCGCGCGCAAGGTGCGCGCAGGCGTCGTCGTCGAGCACGAGCCCCGCGATCCCGAGGCCGTGCTCGTGGACGAGCGCGCGGCGCAGCACCGTCTCCACATCGCTCTCAGAGAGCGGCTGGAATCGGAACACCGTCGAGCGCGAGAGAAGCGCAGGCGCGACCGCCCAGGTCGGGTTCTCCGTCGTCGCGCCGAAGAGGACCACGCTTCCCGCCTCGACCCCCTCGAGGAGCGCATCCTGCTGGTTGCGCGCAAGCCGATGGATCTCGTCGACGAACAGCACCGTGCGGCGCCCCGACTCGCCCAGCCTGCGGGCGGCCGACTCGATCTTCTCGCGCAGTTCCTTCACGCCCGTGGTCGCGCCGTGCGCGCGCTCGACCGCCGCGCCCGTGCGCGCCGCGATCACCTCCGCGAGCGTCGTCTTCCCCGTTCCAGGCGGGCCTGCGACGATCATCGACGAGAGCGCGTCCTGCTCGATCAGCCTGCGCAGGAGCATGCCGTGGCCGAGGCAGTGGCGCTGCCCCGCGATCTCGTCGAGCGTCCGCGGGCGCATGCGCACGGCGAGCGGCGCGGCCTGTGCGCGTCGCTCGCTGCGGATCGGAGACCAGAGGTCCTCTGCCATCGCCGCATGGTACGGTCGCCGAGGCGCGCGATTTGCGAGGAACGCTGCGCAAGGGCTTCCATGCGGGGGCGTTCGCTGCGAGACTGCGCCGATGCAGCGTACGACCGCAATCGGACTCGTCGCCTCGGGCTCGCTCCTCGCAGGCATCGTCCTTCTGGCAGCGCTTCCCGTGGTCGTGAATGTGCGTGGCGGCGGTGGCGCAGCGTCGGCGCTCGGCGAGGTCCGCGCGGCCGCGAAGGCGGCGATCGACGCGCCGCTTCCGCCGGCCGCCCCTGCGAAGCCCGCGCGCGCGCCGCTCGCGACGCCGTCGTGGATCTGGCGGGCGAGTCCGGCCGGCGACGGATCGACCGCGACCCTGTCGCGCACGATCGAGCTCGCGTCGCCTGCGCGCGATGCGCGCATCGTGGTCGCTGCCGACAACAAGGCGTCGGTGCTTCTCGACGGGCGCACGGTCAGCACGGGCGACGACGAGAGCGAGTGGTGGATCCCGCGCGAGATCGCGCTCGGCGAACTCGCCGAGGGCACGCACGAGATCGTCATCGAGGCGCGCAACGAAGGCGGGCCCGCGGGCGTCTGCGCCATCGTCGAGTGGACCGACGCATCGGGCGCTCGGCAGCGCGTGGCGACGGACGCGTCGTGGACGGCGCGCGCGTCGGATGGCGTCGCGCAGCCCGCGGAGATCGTCGCGCGGCTCGGCGAGGGCCCGTGGGGCGATGGCGTCTCCGCATCCTTCGGCACGGCGGTCGGCGACATCGACCGCGCCATCGCGGTGCCCGAAGGCTTCGTCTGCGAGCTCGTCTACGCGGTGCCGAAGGCCCGCGGCTCCGTGGTCGCGCTCGCGCCCGCGGCGAACGGGCGCATCATCGCAAGCGCGCAGTACGGGCCGCTCTTCGCGATCACGCCGTGCGCGGACGGGGGCGACCCCGCCGCGACCACCGTCGAAGCGATCGAACCCGCGATCGGATTCGCGCACGGGCTCCTCGCGGTCGAGAACGATCTCTTCGTCGTCGTCAGCGAGGGCGGCCCCGACAAGCGCGGGCTCTATCGCCTGCGCGACACGGACGGCGACGGCCGCTACGACGAGAAGAAGCCGCTCGGGGCATTCGCGCGCGACGGCGGCGAGCACGGCCCGCACCAGGTCGTGCTTGGGCCCGACGGCGCGCTGTGGGTCGTCGGCGGCAACCACTGCGCGCCGCCCGACGAGGCGCTCGCGCACTCGCGCGTGCCGCGCGTCTGGCAGGAGGATGTCGCATTCGACCGCCTGTGGGATCCGAACGGACACGCCGTCGGCGTGATGGCGCCGGGCGGGTGGATCGCGCGCACCGACCGCGAGGGCGCCAAGTGGGAGCTTGTCTCGATCGGCTTCCGCAACAGCTACGACCTCGCGTTCGACGAGGTCGGCCGCGCGTTCACCTTCGACAGCGACATGGAGTGGGACATGGGCCTTCCGTGGTATCGCCCGACGCGCGTCTACGAGGCCGCGAGCGGCGTCGACTTCGGATGGCGCTCGGGAAGCGGCAAGTGGCCCGACTGGAGCCCCGATTCGCTGCCGCCTGCGGTCGATGTGGGCCCTGCGTCGCCGACGGGCGTGCTTTCGTCGGCGGGCCTCCGGTTCCCCGCGCCGTGGAACGACTGCATGTTCTTCCTCGACTGGACCTACGGCACGATGTGGGCGGGCTGGCCGACGGAAGAGTCGAAGGATGCGTCGACGCCTTCGCTGCGCATCGAGCCGTTCCTCGCGGGGCGGCCGTTGCCGCTCACCGACGCGATCACGATGGATGGCGCGATGTACTTCGCGGTCGGCGGGCGCAACCTGCCGAGCGCGATCTACCGCGTGCGCGCGGAGAACCCCGTCGCCATCAAGCGCGCGGCGAAGGAGCCGCCCGCGGCGCTCGTCCAGCGGCGCGAACTCGAGAAGCGCCATCGCCCGATGGAGTGGGCGGCGGGCCCCGCGGCCGTCGCGCTCGCCTTCGAAGGCCTGCAGTCCGAGGACGCGGGCGTGCGCAGCGCCGCGCGCATCGCGCTCGAGCACCAGGACCTCGCGCAGTGGCGCGACAAGGCGCTCGACGGCGCGCTCGCGGGGAAGGACCCGCGCGCAGCCGTGCTCGCGCTCGTCGCACTCTGCCGCACGGGCGAGGCCGCGCGCGACGCAAGCGCCGTCGCAGAGCGGCTCGCGGCGCTCGAGGCGTCTGTGCGCGGCACGCGGGAGGAGCGCCCGTGGCTGCGCGCGTGCGAGCTCTGGTCGCTCCGCTTCGGCGCGCAGGCGGCCGATGCCGACCGCGACCGCCTCAAGCGCGCGGTCCTCGCGCATTTCCCTGCGAACACGGCCGTCGACGCGGCGCACGAGCTCGACAGCCATCGCGCGGCGTGGCTCTCGCGCGCAGGCGCAGCCGAGGCCGTCGCCACGACGGTCGCGCTCCTCGAGCGCCCCGATGCACGCGGCGCTGCGAGGGCCGACACGAAGATGGGCGCGCAGATCGACGCAGCGCTCCTTGCGCGCGGCGGGCCATACGGAAAGGCCGTCGCGGACATGCTTGCGAACGCGCCCTCGTCGCGGAAGATCGCGCTCGTCCACGCCGTGCGCTCGGCGCGCGAGGGATGGACGCCCGACCTCCGCATCCGCTTCGCGCGCGCGGCGGCCGATCTCCGTCGCGCAAGCGGCGGCAACTCCTTCGCGGGCTTCCTCAACAGGATGACGGAGGAGTTCGTGGCGAACGCGCCCGAGGAGGAGCGCGCCTTCCTCGCATCGACCGCCGCGGGCGAGCGCGAGGAGATGCCGTTCGTCGCCCCGCGCGGACCCGCGCAGACCTGGTCCGTCGCATCGATCGTGGCCCTCGCGCCGAAGCTTTCAGCGGGCCGCGACCACGCGGAGGGCGTGCGCGCCTACCGCGCCGCGCAGTGCGCCGACTGCCACCGCATCGGCGGCATCGGCGGAAGCGGCGGCCCCGAGCTCACCGCCGTGTCGCGGCGCTTCTCGCTCGAGGATCTCGCCGTGTCGCTCGTCGAGCCTGACCGCACCGTGAGCGATCAGTACGCGAACAGCGAGATCGTCCTGCGTGACGGCCGCCGCCACATCGGCCGCGTCGTCGCGGACTCGGACGAAGCGGTCGAGATCCGCCCCACGCTCCTCTCCGACGCACGCGAGCGGTTCCCGCGCGGCGAGATCGCGTCGATCGGGCCGAGCACGGTCTCGCCGATGCCGGCGCATCTCCTCGACACGCTCTCCGAAGGCGAGATGCTCGATCTTCTCGCATTCCTCCGCGCGGGCGGCGACCCCGGCGACGCGGCGTTCGCGCCCCTCGACGACGACGGCTACCACGAGATCTTCCACTTCGCGCACGCCTCGGCGCAGGGGCGCTCGCCGCTCGCGGCGTTCGACCACGACCCGCGCCACTGGTCGGTCGAGAACGGCGAGATCGTCGGCCGCACCACCGAGTCGAACCCCGCGCCGCACAACACATTCCTCACCTGGCACGGCGAGGTGCGCGACTTCGAGCTCGAGGTCGTGATGAAGGTCGTCGGCAACAACTCGGGCATCCAGTACCGCAGCGAGCTCTTCGATGCGCACAGGCTGCGCGGTCCGCAGATCGACGCGCACCCCGCGCCTGCCTACACGGCGATGTGCTACGAGGAAGGCGGGCGCGGGATCCTTGCCGAGCGCGGCATGGAGCTTGCGATCGGAGCGGACGGTTCGCGCCGCGCGTCGCCGCTCGCGGGCGCGACGACGGAACCGGCCGAGATCGCGGAGTGGCACACCTACCGCGTCGTCGCGAAGGGGAACACCATGCGGCACTTCCTCGACGGGAAGCCGACGGCGGTCGTGGTCGACGATTCGCCCGAGCGCGCGGCTGGCGGAAAGATCGGCGTCCAGATCCACTCTGGCGAACCGACCGAGGTCCGCGTGCGCAGCATCCGCCTCAAGCGGCTCGATCGCTGAGAGGTGGCGACGCGGGAGCGAGCACGCGGTTTCTGCCGATCGGCCCATTATCAGACAGCGCTCGCGGCGCGGAGTGTCTC
>CAYMSD010000127.1:0-7529 GCA_964393015.1 uncultured Klebsiella sp. | reverse complement strand
GGAGTCGACGGCTGACATCATCCGTTCCTTGGACTTCGTCCAAGGGCACCCGTGCATGTCGTGTCGGACGGTCTTGATCGCCAGAGTCGACAACCACGGGTGCCCGTGGACGAAGTCCACGGAACGACGACCGTCGGAGTCGACGGCTGACACCATCCGTTCCGCAGACTGCGTCCGGACTTCGTCCAGACTCCGTCTGACGGGCACTCATGGTCTCGGCCTCCGTTGGCGTGGATCAGAATCGTCGGAGGCGCCGTCAGACCTCCCCGAGCACGACGCGCGGCCGCCGCAAGCAGCCGCCGCTCAAGTTCAGTCCCGCGCGCTCGGGATGCGCACGGGCTGGTTCGGGTCGCCACGCGTCGCGGGGGTCTTCAGCGACTCCTCGAGCGCCGTCACCTTCCAGCCGGGAAGCTTGTACTCCCAGCCCGCGTGCTTCCGCGCGAACTCCGCCCAATCGGGCACGAACGGGTCGCCGGCATACTTGCGCCGCGCGTTGATCTCCTCCGCGCTCGGCGCGCCTTCCTTCGGCGTGGCCTCGAACGAGATCCACACCGCATCGCCTTCGCGCACGGCGTTCACCTTCAGCGTGCCGCGCACCATGTCGAAGATCGGCGAGATCGCTGGATCGGCGGCGCCGCCCGTCGCCTTGCGCACATCCTCGAGCTCGAGCCGCGCGAGCCACCCCGGCAACGACCGCACCGCGGCCGCCTTGCGGAGGTCGGTCCACTCGAACTCGCCCGCCGTGACGAGCGCGCCCGCCTCTGTGGCCGCGTACGACTTCCTTCCATCGGCACCGACCGTGGCCTTCACCTCGAGGCCGTTGATGAGCACGGAATCGACCTCGCCCTCGGGAAGCGAGAGAAGCTCCGCATCGACCCAGCGCCGCGTGTCCGTGTCGACGGCGATCGAGCCGAGCACGCGGAAGGTCTGCGGCTCCGCCGCGAGGCGCACGAACTGCGCGCGCGGGTTCGCGCGCTCGTCGCCCGCGATGCAGTCCGCCACGACCTCGCCGCCCGCGAGAAGCCGCACGCGCGCGGCGCGCCCTTCCGCATCGGGCCACGAGAGTCCAAGCTCGCCGTGCCGCTCGGGAAGCGCCGTCATGCGCTGGTCGATGCGCATTCCCGCGAGCCCCGAGACGATCGCCTTCAGCTCCTCGAGGCGCGCGGGATATCCGTCGCGCGACTCGAGCGTCCACTCGTCCGTGTCGCCGCCCGCGCGCACGAGGACGAGCGACTTCCCGCCGCGCTCGATCTCCGCGCGGTCGATCGACGCTGCCTTGTCGGAAAGCGTGGGAAGAAACGGCACGCCTGCGGCGACGATCATGGACATCGGGTCGCGCCGCAGCGCGAACACGGCGCCCGCGACGCACGCCGCGCTCGCGGCGAGGATGAGGACGAGCGTCTTGTGCTTCGAGTGCTTCAGGAGCGTGTCGTTCTGCATGGGTCCATTCCTCCGTCAGCCCGCGCGCTGCCTGCGATAGCGCACGGAGATCCACAGCGTGGCGAACGCAGCGACCGCAAGCGGCCAGATCACGACATTGAAGAGCATGAGGCGCGTGCCCGTGGCCTCGATCTCCGCGCGCAGCGACCGCTGCACCTCGCGCAGCTCGCGCCGCGCGTTCGCGGCCTCGGCCTGCACGCGCTCGAGCTCCTTCGTCTGCTCGGGCGAGAGGACGAGCACGCCGCGCGCGTCGACTCCCGCGCCGCCGCGCTCGCGCTGAAGCTCGGAGATGCGCAGCTCGCCGCGACGGATCTCCTCCTGAAGCTCCTGCTCGCGGCGCAGGTACCGTGCCTCGGCATCCCTGCGCAGCGCGTCGACGCGGTCGAACGGCCTGCTGTATCCGCCGCGCGAGCGCAGCGTCGAGAGCAGCTTGTCGCCCGTCGCCTGCTCGAGCGCGTTGAAGACGAAGGCGCCGTTGTCGCCGAGCGTGCGCAGCGCGCCTGTCTGCGGGTCGACCGCGACCCAATTCTCGTCGGCGAGGAGATCTGCGTCGGCGACCAGCAGGATGTCGGCCTCGCCCGCCGCGCGCGCGCCGTCTGCCGCGGGGTAGGCGCTCTCGATCGGGCCACGCACGCGCGCCGCCACGACGAGTGGCTCGCCGAGGCTCTTGAAGTCGCGCACCAGCCTGTCGACCTCGCCGAAGAAGCCGAGCTTCAGCGTCTGCACGAGCTGCACCTCCGCGGTCGTCGAGAGGACGGGCTCGATCGCCGTGCGCGCGCCCGCAAGCGCCGTGATCGCGCCCGCCCCCTTCAGGTTCAGCTGCGAGAGCGGCCCCGTCACGGGGTCGTCCTTCGCGAGGCCTTCCTTGCGCATCGAGAGCCAGCATGGGTGCGACATCTCCATCACCTGTCCGCCCTGCGTGCGGTACATGATGCGCGTCGCGAACCCGAGGTCCGCGACAGCGAGCGTCGGATCGATCGCGACGCCCCACGCAGCGAGCAGCGGCCCGAGGTCGAACGCGGTGCCGGCGCCCGTCGAACCCATGTCGAGGTTGCGCGCGTCTGGGTCGGCCTCGCACCACGGGTCCGCGAAGACGATGAGCGGCTTGCCCGAGACCGTCCACGCGTCGATCGCGCGCAGCGCGGCCTCGTCGAGCCGACGCGGCTGGATCACGACGAGCGCGCCCGCGTCCTCTGGAATGCTCGGCGCGGCGAGGTCGATGCGCCTCAGGTCGTAGAGCGTGTCGAGCTGGCGGAAGAGCACAGACTTCCCCGCCGACGCCATGGGATTGCGCGGATCGAAGGGCTTCTCCTCGGGAATCGTCGAAAGCACCGCGACCACGGGCTTGCCCGCGCGGCCGACGGAGAGGATGCGGCGCGCGACCTCGTACTCGAGGAACGGCTCCTGCGACGGCTCGAGGAACGGAATCGTCTCCACCTTGTCGGTCGGCCCGCGCACCGCGAGCCCGAGCATGAGGACGCGGCCCGTCGCGTCGAGCGTGCGTGGCGCGATGCCCGCCGCGCGCGCCATGTCCTCCGTCTCGCTGAAGGGCTCCGGGTCGATCACGCGCAGCTCGAGCCTGCCGTCGCTCGCCGCCACGATCTCTCCGAGGAACTCCTCGACGCGCTGCGCGTACGCGCGGATCGCGGGCAGGTCGCTGCCCTCCTCGCGCGTCCAGTAGAACTCGAGCCGCACGGGCTCGGGCAGCGCGCGAGAGAGCTCGCGCACGCCCTGCGAGATCGTGTACAGGCGCTCCTCGGTCACATCGAGGCGCACGCCGCGCAGCGTGAACCATGCGGCTGCGTTCAGCGCGACCAGCGCTGCGAGCACGCCCGTCGTGGCGAGGATGGCGGTTCGTCTGGTGTCGGCGGATGCCATGGTGGACCTCAGTCGGACTTCTTCCAGTCGAGCGCGAGCGCGTTGAGCAGCAGGAACGCCGCGATCACGCTCGCGAAGTAGAGCAGGTCGCGCAGGTCGATCACCCCGCGCATCATCGATTCATAGTGCGTCAGCGCGCTCGCGGAGGCGACCGCCTCGACGACGCCCTGCGGCGCCCAGCCGCGCAGGAAGTCCATCACGGCGGGGAATCCCGCGAGAAGCAGCACGAAGCTCGCGACCGCGCACAGGACGAATGCGATCACCTGGTTCTTCGTGAGCGCAGAGAGGAACGCGCCGATCGCGAGGAATGTGCCCGCGAGGAGCGCGCTCGCGAGATAGCCGACGAGGATCGCGCCGTGGTCGGGTTCACCGAGCCACGCCACCGTGACCCACATCGGGAAGGTGAGCGCGAGCGCGATGGTGGTGAAGGCCCATGCCGCGAGGAACTTGCCGACGACGAGGTCGCCCACGCCGAGCGGAAGCGTCATCGCCAGCTCGATCGTGCCCGTGCGGCGCTCCTCGGCCCAGAGCCGCATCGACACCGCGGGCACGAGGAACACATAGAGCCACGCGTGGAACTGGAAGAACGGCCGCAGGTCGGCCTGGTTGCGCTCGTAGAACCCGCCGATGTTGAAGGCGAAGAGCCCCGCGAGGAAGAGGAAGATCACGAGGAAGACGGCCGCGAGCGGCGTCTGGAAGTACGAGCGGAACTCGCGGCGGAAGACGACTCCGATCCGTGCGGGCGCGTTCATCGGCGGCCTCCCTTCGCGTGCGGTGCGGTCGCGGCGGCGCGGTCGCCGACATCGCCCGTCGTCATCGCGCGGAACGCGGCGTCCATGCGGTTTCTCGTCGCATCACGCGGCGCGCGCGACTCCATCTCCGCAGGCGTCCCGTCGAAGACGACGACGCCCCTGTTGATGACGACCGCGCGCGTGCACACCGCCTCGACCTCCTCGAGGATGTGCGTCGAGAGCACGATCGCGCGCTCGCCGCCGAGTTCCTTGATGAGTTCGCGCACCTCGTGCTTCTGGTTCGGGTCGAGGCCGTCGGTCGGCTCGTCGAGGATGAGGATGCCCGGGTCGTGGAGCAGCGCCTGCGCGAGCCCCGTGCGGCGCTTGTAGCCCTTCGAGAGCGTCTCGAAGGCCTGCCTGCGCACGCCCTCGAGGTTCACGCGTCCGATCGCCCGCCCGACGCGTTCGCGCGCCTCGCGGCCGCGGTAGCCGCGCGCCTGCGCGATGAACCCGAGGAACTCCTCGACCGTCATGTCCGGATACGCGGGCGCGCCCTCGGGCAGGTAGCCGAAGGTGCGCTTGGCCGCGATCGGGTCCTCCGCGATGTCGACGCCGTCGAGCGTGACGGAGCCCGAGGTCGGCTCGAGGAACCCCGTGATCATCCGCATCGTGGTCGACTTTCCCGCGCCGTTCGGGCCGAGGAACCCGAGCACCTGCCCCGCAGGCACCTCGAGGTCGATGCCCCGCACGGCGTGGATGTGTCCAAAGCGCTTCTCGAGTTTCTTCGCGACGATCCTGCTTGACATGCGCGCTCCCTCTTCGGTCGGGGCACTCTATACCGACGATTGCCGCGGTTCGGTTGCGCGTGGCTCCATCTGACGCGGTCGCGTCAACTCGCCTCGCGCAGGGCGCCCAGCCGGGCGCCGAGCAGGAAGCCGCCGAGGCCGAGACCCGCGAGGACGACGAGCGGAAGCACCTGCTCCGCGACGGGCATGTCGCGCCAGAACGGCCCTTCGATCGCGATCACCGCCCAGCGGAACGGGCTTGCGAAGCTCAGGGTCTGCAGGATCGGCGGCATGAAGAAGAGCGGAATCGTGCCGCCGCCGATCAGGGCGAGCACGAGGAGCGCGCCGCGGCCCGCGCCGTTCGCCTCCGCCTCCGTCTTGCAGAGGCCCGCGATCAGCATGGCGAGCCCCGCGAAGGCGAACGCGGCCATCGTGCACGCGACGGCGAGCATCGCGGGCTGCATGATCGACGAGCCGAACCCGAAGACCGCGAGCAGGATGAGAAGCGCCTGCACGAGGATCGCCGTCACGAAGCAGGCGAGGCCCTTGCCGGCGAGGAGATGCATGCGCGTGATCGGCGCGAGCCGAAGCCGCGCGAGGGTGCCGCGCGTGCGCTCGACCACGAGCGATGCGGCGAACGACCCGACGCAGCCCGCGATTCCCCAGACGATTCCGATCGGGGTCGACACATCGAAGCTCGAGCGCGGCCGCCCCTCGCGCGCGGGAAGTTCCGCGAGGGAGACGCGCACGGGGGAGAACGCGGCGCCCGCGGCGCCCCCAGCGCCCCCAGTGCCATCGTCCGCCTCCGCGCCGCCGTCGCCCGCAAGCGAGCGCGAGAACGACTCGCCCGCAGCCGCGAGCGCGGCGCCCGCGAGCTTCTGCGTCGGCGAGAGGTCGGGCGCCGACGAGATCGCCGCGCG
The DNA here is from genome assembly GCA_964393015.1 of uncultured Klebsiella sp. Taxonomy (GTDB): domain Bacteria; phylum Planctomycetota; class Phycisphaerae; order Phycisphaerales; family SM1A02; genus QWPT01. Next base: position 1,775 of record CAYMSD010000127.1, on the reverse strand, counting down.
CATGCCGTCGAAGAGCCGCGCCGACTCCTCCTGATCGGCAAGGAGCCGCGGGAACTGTCGGAACGCGAGCTCGTTGAGCTTGCCCTGGATGAGCCCCGCCTCCGCGCGGCGACTCGGGTCGACGATGCAGTCGATGGGAATGCCGCCGCCGCTGAACATCGCGCCCATCCCGTTGCGCATCGACTCGGGCAGCACGACCACGGCCGTCGCCTTTCCCGCGCGAACCGCCGCGATCGCCTCGTCGCGCGTCTCCATCCGCATCACCTCGAAGGCGCCGTCCTTCGCCAGGTCCGCGGCGAGGTCCGCCGCGATGCGCGCATCGCTCTCGTTCACGAGCGCAAGCTTGATCTTGCTTCCGCCGCCCCCGCCGCCGAAGACGAAGCCGAAGAGGACGGCCATCAGCATCGGGAAGACGAAGGTGAAGAACACATCGCCCTTGTCGCGGAAGAGGAGACGCAGGTCCTTGCGCGCGATGGAGAGAATCGCCCTCATTCGCGCAGGCTCCTTCCCGTCAGCGCGAGGAACACGCTCTCGAGGTCGGCGCGGTCGATGCGCACGCCCGTCACGCCTCCCGACGCGAACTGCCGCGCGACCTCCGCGACGGGGTCGGCCGTCACCACGCGCTCCTCGACGGCGCCGCGCTCGAAGGTGACGGTGGAGTTCCCGCCGTGGCGCGCGATGAGCTCCGCGACGGTGCCGACATCGAGCATGCGGCCGTGGTCGACGATGCCGACGCGGTCGCAGATCTTCGCGGCCTCCTCCATGTAGTGCGTGGTGTAGACGATGGTCTTGCCACGCGACGCGAGCGTGCGCACGAGCTCGAGGATGCGGTTGCGGCTCTGCGGGTCGACGCCCGCGGTCGGCTCGTCGAGAAGGACGAGCTTCGGGTCGTGGACGAGCGCGGCCGCGAGGTTGAGGCGCCGCTTCATGCCGCCCGAGAAGCCCGCGGTGCGCTCGTCTGCGCGCGTGTCGAGCTCGACGAGCGCGAGGAGCTCGTCGACGCGCGACCTGGCGGCGGAGAGGCCGTAGAGATCGGCGAGGAAGAGCAGGTTCTCGCGCGCGGTCAGCTCGCCGTAGAGCGTGATCTCCTGCGGCGCGAGCCCGAGATGCATGCGCACCCGCGCATTCGTCGGCGAGCCGAGCCCGAGGAGGTCGACCGACCCCGCGTCGGGCGCGAGAAGCCCCGTCGCGATCCCGATGGTGGTCGACTTGCCCGCGCCGTTCGGGCCGAGGAGTCCGAAGACCTCGCCCGCGCGCACCTCGAGCGAAAGCCCGTCGACCGCGACGGTCGAGCCAAAGGCCTTGCGGATGTCGCGGAGTGCGAGCACGGGGGTGGTAGGGTACCGACCGCGTTCGGCGCGGCGCACGGCGCGCACTTCACGGGGATACACATGTCACGCCACCCCTTCCCAAGGATCGACTGGGTCGGACCGCTCAGACCTCCCGTAATCGACGAAGCCCGCGCCCGCCGCGCGGCGGATGCGCTGCGCCCCCGCGGCCCTGCTCGGCGGACGACTGCGATCCTCGGCCTCCTTTTGCTGGCTTTCTGCGCCATCTGGCTCCATGAACCCGCATCGACTGGCTCTCTCCCCACCCGCGCGGCCGTCGCCCGCGGCATTCAACCCCCCCCATTCGGGTTAGGAGTCCAAGAGATGCGTCCCATGCGTTCGTTGATGGCAGGAGTGGCCGGCGTCGGAGTGATGGCGGCGGGCGCGGCGGCGCAGGAGGCCGTGCAATGGCGCGTGGAGGATGGGGGGAATGGGCATTGGTATGCG